>JAEYYY010000485.1 GCA_023430775.1 Pseudomonadota bacterium | reverse complement strand
TGCTCGGTCACGCGTTCCATCTGCGCGGCACGGTGTCGAAGGACGGCGTCACCAAGAACCTCGACATCGTGCTCGACGTCGAGCCCGACACGCGCGTCGTCGGGGCGGTGTTCCATGACGTGATCGCCGCGGGCTCGCAGGAGCAGCTCGCGATCGAGTTCTACCCGGCCGATCCCGTCGAGGGCGACACCGCGTTCGACGGCGTCGACTTCTTCGCGCTGTCGACGACGGACTCGCTCCAGATCCTTCCCGGCAGCGATGCCCACAACCTGATCCGCCGCGAGATCCAGACCCACGATCACTACGGCGTTCTCCCCCAGTAACTCGTACAGGAGCCATCACGATGAAGACCCTGCTTGCCACTCTCCCGCTGTTCGCCGCCTGCGCCACCGACTCGCTCGGGGAAGGCACCATCACCTCGACCGTCTACGGCGAGGAATTCATCGAGGAAGGCATCCCCGCCGACGTGTTCAGCGACGGCTGGGCGGTGCAGTTCGACGCCTTCCTGGTCTCGATCGGCAACCCGAGGACCGAGGGCGAAGGCGAGGTCGGTGACGCCGCGTTTCACATCGTCGATCTCGCGCAGCCGTCGAAGGGTGAGGGCTACGCGCTGGCGAAGTACGCTGCGCCGGGCGGCTACTACGAGCATCACGGCTATCAGCTCGCGCCGAACGCGGACGCAGTCGGGCTCAACGTCGAGCCCGCGGACGTCGAGGCGATGAAGGCCGGCGGCTACTCGATCTGGCTGCGCGGTTCGGCCACCGATGGCGCGACCACGAAGGCGTTCGACTGGGGCTTGTCGCTGGCGATGACGTACTCGGAGTGCGAGATGGGTCAGAGCATCGACGGTGCCAACGTGGTGATGCAGTCGACCATCCACGCCGACCACCTGTTCTACGACGATGCGGTGTCGCCGGAGCCGGCCGTCGCGTTCCAGCTGATCGCGAATGCCGATGGGGCCGACGGCTCGCAAGCAGACGACACGATCACGCTCGCCGAGCTCGCGGCAACCGACATCCGCACGCAGGCGCGCTACCAGGTCGGGTCGAGCACGACGCCCGCGGGCGCGCCGATCGAGAACCTGCGCCAGTACATCGAGCTGCAGGCCACCACGGTCGGCCACATCAACGGTGAAGGCCACTGCGCCAGGGTCGAGGTCGCGCGCTGAGGTATAACCGGCGCGCGATGACAGGCGCGCGTGGTGTTCGCACCGTGGCAGTGAAGCCACCGTCGATCCAGCGCGAGACGCGAGCAGTCGCGCTCGCGCTGCTCCAGATCGCGGTGGTCTCGGCGCTCGCGATCCAGGCGAGCCGACCGAGCAAGGCGGATCCGGCGGCGGGCCTGCTGGCCGACGAGATCAGCTTCGCCGAGCTCGACGCCGACGAGCAGCGCTTGTTCCGGCGCGCGCTCGAAGGGCTCGCCGAGGTCGAGGATGCGCGCAGCGCGAAGGGCGCGTGGCCGGCGCTCGAGGAGCTCGCGGATCGCGGCGTCGCACCGTTCGCACCGGATCCGATCGATCGCCACGGCTACCGGTGGACGCTGGTGAAGGACCGCCTGGTCGTCAACTACATCGGCATCCCCAGCAATGCCGAGCGACCGACGCTGGTGATCGCCGCGGTCGAGCCCGAGCCCGGCGCGGCGGAGGTCACCGAGGTCGACGAGACGCACCACGAGCTCGCCGACGGCACGCTGATCCACGTCGGCATCTATCGCGGAACACTGCGTACGTTGCCCGCTACACCGATCTCGGGGTTCTCGTTCGGCGAGGGCTGGCGACGGATCGTGGGAGTTGCTCGATGAAGCTGTTGCTCGTGCTCGTCTTGCTGTTCGGTTGCTCGAAGTCCGAGCCCAAACCTGCTCCCGGATCGGGATCCGGATCCGGACCGGCACCTGCCGCCGAGAAGCTGCGGGTCGGCGTCACCCTGCACCCCTACTTCTCGTGGACCTCGAACGTGGCGGCCGGCCTCGACATCGAGGTCGTGGCGGTGCTCCCCGGCGAGGTCGATGCCGGCAACTACCAGCCATCGCCGGACGACATCGCGAAGCTGGCGAAGCTCGACGCGATCGTGATCAACGGCATCGGCCACGACGACTTCATCCGCGACATGATCAAGGCCTCGGGGAACACCAAGATCGCGGTGATCGAGGCGAACGCCGCGACGCCGTTGTTGCCGTCGACCCACGGCGACGCGGCCACCAATGGCCTCGCAAGCTCGGCCAACAATTCCCACACGTTCATCTCGTTCACCAACGCGATCCAGCAGAGCCGCCTGATCGCGGCGAAGCTCGGCGAGCTGCGGCCGGCCCTCGCTCAGAAGCTGAAGGCCAACGCCTCGGCGTACGCCGACAAGCTGCGCGCGATCCAGAGCGCGGCCGCGAAGCAGCTCGCCGGGGCGAAGATCAAGAAGGTGGTGACCGTCCACGACGGCTACAGCTACCTGCTCGAGGAGTTCGGCATCGAGCTCGCCGGCGTGGTGCAACCCGCGCACGGACTGGTGCCGTCCGCGAAGGAGCTCGCCGACATGATCACGCTGATGAAGGAGAAGCGCATCCAGGTGGTGCTCACCGAGGAGGACTTCCCCGAGAAGTTGCTGGCGACGCTGAAGGAGGCGACCGGCGCGAAGGTCTACGTGATCAGTCACGTCGCCACCGGCGACTACACGGCCGACAAGTTCGAGCGCGAGATGGAGGCCAACGGCAAGGCGCTGATCGAGGCGCTGGTCAACTGATGTCGAGGCCGATCGCGATCGGGATCGAGAACGTCACGATCCGCCGCGCCGGCCGGCTCGTCGTCGATGGCGCGAGTCTGCAGATCGCCCAGAAATCGATCCACGTGCTCGTCGGGCCCAACGGCGGCGGCAAGAGCACGCTGCTGTCGGCGGTGCTCGGTCAGCTCGCCTTCACCGGGAAGATCGACATGACGTTCCGCGGCTCGGGCGCGGTCGGCTTCGTGCCGCAGACGTTCGTCGCCGATCGCACGCTGCCGATCACCTGCGCCGAGTTCCTCGGCCTGGCGCGCCAGAAGCGGCCGGTGTGCTTCGGCCTGACCAAGGCGGCGCAGGAGAGGATCGCCACGCTGCTGGCGCGTGTCGGCCTCGCCGGCTTCGAGCACCGGCGGATCGGCGAGCTGTCGGGCGGCGAGCTGCGCCGCGTGCTGATCGCGAACGCGATCGATCCGGCGCCCGAGATCCTGCTGTGCGACGAGCCGGCGAGCGGCCTCGATCCCACGGCCGCCGAGGAGCTCGACAAGATCTTGCTGGCGCTGCGCGACGACCACGGCACCACGGTCGTCGTGGTGTCGCACGATCGCGAGCAGGTGATGCGGATCGCGGATCGCGTGACGCGGCTCGCGGTCACCATCGAGCAGACCGGCAAGCCCGACGAGGTGCTGTCACGCCAGGGGGGAGCGCCTTGAGCTGGCTGTACGACTGGTGGATCTCGCTCGCCAAGGCGCTCGGCCTGCCGGAGTCGTATCAGTACGCGTTCGTCGCGCGCGGCGTGGTCGCGGTGCTGATCCTGGCGCCGATCCTCGGCGGCATCAGTCACCTGGTCGTCGCGCGCCGGCTCGCGTTCTTCTCGACGACGCTCGGCCAGGCCGCGCTGACCGGGTTGACGATCGGCGTCGCGCTCGGCTTGCCGCTCGACAACGCGTTCGCGGCGGTGCTCGGCTTCGGCCTGCTGGTCGGCGTGGTCATGGTCTACGTGCGGCGCACGGTCGCGCTGCCACCCGACACCATCATCGGCGTGTTCATGGCGTTCACGCTCGGGCTCGGTGTCTGCGTGCTGGTCGCCGCGACCAAGCAGTTCAACATCCACCAGATCGAGGCGGTGATGTTCGGCTCGGTGCTGACGATCACCGATCGCGATCTGATCCTGCTGCTGGTGTTCGGCACGCTGCTGATCGGCGTGCTCGCGTTCACCTACAACACGCTGCTCGCCGATTCGCTGTCGCCACAGATCGCGAAGGCGCGCGGCGTCAACACCGCGGTGGTCGACTACGGCTTCGTGGTGCTGCTGACGATCGCGATCACGCTATCGCTCAAGGTGATCGGCGCGCTGCTGGTCGAGGCCATGGTCGTGGTGCCGGCGGCGGCTGCTCGCAACCTGGCGCGCGATGTCCGCGGCTACCTCGGGTGGAGCGTCGCGATCGCGGCGGTCGCCGGGCTGGCTGGACTGTTGATCTCGGCGTCGTACCGGGTGCCGACGGGCGGGGCGATCGTGCTGGCACTTTCCGTGTGCTTTTTCATCAGCTTGCCGGTCGGGCGGCTGCGACGCCCCGGCTTGTAAACCGCGGGAGACGGGCGGGGAGCGAGCCCACCACGGCAAGTGGTTGATCAACCTGGGCCAGCCGCGTGGCACGGCCACTGCTCTAGCCAGCATTGCCCCCCAACGCCGCCCACCACGGCGAGGAAGACAACGCCCATGTCGAAGAAGAAGCAGGATCAAGACGCCTTTGCCTCGATCTCCACCGATGACCTCGACAAGGTCTCCGGTGGTGCCGCGCGTGTGACGTCGCGATCGAGCGGCGCCAATTCGGAGATCACCGCGCTCCTCACCCAGGTCAGCAGCAGCATCAAGGACCTCGCGAACCAGCCGTCTCAAGGCATGGATCCGATGATGATGATGATGATGATGATGATGATGGGTGGTGGTGGTGGCGGTGGTCAGGTCGCCGCAGCGCCGCCGCCTCCGCAGCCGCAGACGCCGCCGGTCATCAACATCTCGACCAGCGTCAAGCGCGGCTGCTGATCACGGCAGCGACACGACGTCGATCACGCGCACGCGGTGGAACGGCTCGCCGTCGCCGCGGTTGCCATCGCCGACGATGACCCGGGAGTCATCGACGGCGATGCCTTCGAGACCGTAGAACCGTGCGCCACGCGGCTCCTCGGAATCGATCCAGCCACGCGTGCCGTCTCCGGCCACCGTCTTCACCACGCCATCCTTGATCCTGCGGATGTAGCTCTGGTGAATGTCGGTGATGTAGATCGACTTGTCGGGTGCGATCGCGATCGCCTGCGGGCCATCGAACGACGCGACCGCGTTCGGACCGTCGAAGTTGCCGGGCGTGCCCGAGCCGGCGTAGTCGGTGACCACTCCGGCGAGCGTGACCTTGCGGATGCGATGGTTGTCGAGCTCGGTGACCAGCAGATCGCCGTCGCCGTTGACGACGAGATCGTACGGCTGCGCGAACCGGACGTCGGCGCCGGTGCCATTCGCGAACCCGGGGGTGTCGAGGAGACCGGCGAGCGGGGTCACCGTACCGGTGGCCGGATCGAGGATCGAGATCACGTGGTGAATGTGATCGGCCATCGCGAGCCGGCCATCGCCGAGGAGCGCGAGCCCGCGCGGGCGGCCGAGGTTGCGGGCGATCACGGTGGCGGCGCCGGTCTGGATGTCGACGCTCCAGATCGTGCCGGTCGTGGTGTCGAGCTCGTTCAGATCGTTGCCATCGGTCTCGACGAACAGCGTGCGATCGCCATCGAACTCGAGGCCGAACGGCCGCACGAAGTTGTCGAGGCTGACCAGCGTGGTGGTGGTGCCATCGGGTTCGACGCGGCGGAGCAGGCTGTTATCGAAGTCGGCGACGAACACCGCGCCACCGGGGCCGAGCTCGACCTCGGTCGGATTCGAGAACCGCGCCGCCTCGCGGGCGCCGTCATCGATGCCGGACTGCTCGCACCCCGCGAGCGTGGTGACGGTCATGCCGATCGGGCCGCGCTTGCAGAGCAGCGGGGCATCCGGAAGCGGCGCATCGGGGATGATCGGCCGCGGCGGGTCGCACCCGCACATCACCGCCACCAACACGCTCACGAGCCACCAGGACCGGACCATCAACGTTCAGTGTAGCGCCTCGGTTGCCCGCGGATCCATAACCCGGACGGGTCCCGGACCCTCCGTCATGTCGAGCATCACACCCCGCTCGAGCGCGCGGATGGCGGCCATCGCCCCGGCAAATCTTCGCAGGGCATCGAGATAGCGAGCGCCGGTCTCCGCCAGCTGCTGGCGGGCGAGGATCAGGGCGAACGGGTCGGCATCCATCGCGTTGTAGTGGAGGACGGTCTGGTCCACGACCTGCTGCCTGAGAGGAAGCACGACATCGCGGAGGTGGCGCGCCTCGGCATAGGTGGCAAGCGCGGCGATCCGTGCCGCGCGCGCCCCGGCCCTGAGCTCGACCG
>JAEYYY010000292.1 GCA_023430775.1 Pseudomonadota bacterium | reverse complement strand
TTGTTGGTCAGGGCGAACGTCACCTGATTCACCAGGGTGACTTGGCTTGAGGCCTCCAGTGTTCCCGCCCCCGCAGTGCTCGTCGATCCAACCTTCAGGGTGCCAACGAGGCCCTTGTTTGCCGTCGGAATGTTGAGAGTGACGACCGCCGTCACAACACCATTCGCCGGGACGGAGACGGTTGGCGTGTTGATCGTTGCAGTCCAATCAGCCAAGGGCGCGTTGGCCGCATCAACCACCGAAGCCGTTAGGTCTACATTCCCCGAGAAGCCGTCGGACGCAGTCAAGGTCACCGTCACCATGTGTGTGGTGCCCAACTCGGACTCGATCGTCGGCTTATCCACGCTCACATCCAAACGAGGCGTGGCTGTTGGAGAGAGGGTACACGTGGCCGTACACCCCTCGCTGCCATCACATTCTTCACCCTCATCGACAGCGCCGTTGCCGCAGGTTTCTGGGATGTCGTCATCATCGCCGGAACCAGAGATTTGGCCGGCACAGGCGACCAGGGACAGACCCAAAAGCGTTGCCAAGACGGGGATGCGCATGGTGTTGCGCAACAATACAACACTTATGCCTGAGCTAAGTTAGCGAACCCTGTGGGGGCTTCACCCTCAGACCCTGGGGGCTTACACCCCGATTGGTGCCAACTGTCCCGCAGGGATCGACGATTTCTCGTTCCGGTTCGAGCCCTTGATTAGTCGCTCTTGCCGCCCTTGAAGGTCTTCTTGAACCACGACGAGGCTTGTCCGGTCACAACCGAGAAGACGCCGGGACCCTTCACTCTGTTCGAGATTTTGGCCCCGAGGAAGTAGACGGCGGCGGACCACGCAATCACGAGCGCGTAAATCGCAAGACTCAGCCCGGGGATCGGGACGAACTGCGCGATCAGCAACGCGGCGAGCGTGACGACGGCCGCGATGATGCCGGCCCGCATCCCGAGGTACCAGGCGGTCAGGGCTCCAACGATCAATGCGGGCACCATGAGGTCAGGCTAGCACGTGGTTTCGAAGCCCGCGATTTGCTGGTGTGGCCGGGCCCCCAGCATTTCGGGTGGGATTTCGATATGAGTTAGCAACCCACGGGGTTGGAGGTCGAAGTCGTCGCCATGCGCATCATCCTTGTCCTCGCGATCTGCTTGATCGCATGCACGAAGCAGAACCCGAACCTCTGTTGCATCGACGAGGCCGACTGCGCGAACGTCGGCCTCGACGAGGTCAAGAGTTGCTCCGACGGTCTGTTGTGCCGCGGCAACCAGTGCATCGCCGAGGTCTGCGAGAGCTCCGCGGAATGCGATGCGGATGCGCCCTATTGTGTGGCGCCTCCCGACGGTCGCTGCCAACAGGACTGCACGAGCGATGAAGAATGTCCCGGCTTTGGAGAAGATCCGACGCAGAGATTCTGCGAAGCGGGTTCGTGCGTCGAGTGCCGTGACGACAACGATTGCGATGGCGTTGGGCCGCGTTGCAATTCTGGCGCATGCGTCGCCTGTACGCGCAACGAGGACTGCGCGTCTGGTGTGTGTGTCGAGGACGGATCTTGCGCGGATCCGACGGACGTTGCGTACGTCGCGCCAGACGGCGCCGCGACCGGCGATTGCAGCGAGGCAAGCCCGTGCTCGAAGATCGAATTCGCGTTGAGCGTGCCGGCGAGACGTTTCATCGTGATCGAATCGGGCACTTACGTGCGGGACCAGACGTTGACTCTGAATGGTGACCGTCGCTTGATTGGACGCGGGCCGACGCTGCCGATCATCAGCCGCACAACTCAAGGCCCGATCGCGAACGCGACAAGCGGCGTGGTGAGCCTCGAGGGACTCGAGATTTCGGGTGCAACGGGGACGACCAGCCCCAACTTCGGTCACGGGCTAGCGTGCGCTGGCGGTGCCGAAGTGACGATCGTTGATAGCGTCTTTCGCCAGAATGCCAGGAATGGCGTCGACGGCCAGATTTGTACGGTACGAGCGTTCCGATCGAAGTTCATCGAGAACAACGGCGGGCTCTCGCTCGTCAACGCACAAGCAACCATCGATGCCTGCGAGTTCTCTGGGAACTCCTTCAAGGGAGCTGGTTTCGACGCGGGCCTGTACGTGATCACGAACTCGTTCTTCACTCGGAACGCGGCGCGCGGGTTGGATCTGTTCGCCAGCACTTCCGGATCACACATCGAGTTCAACACGATCGTTGATAATGGAAATGGGTTCGAGTGTCAGGCCACACCCGACCTCGTGGCAGCCAACAATCTGGTCGCCCGCAACGCGCAGGAAACGACCGGGAATGGCTCTTGTACCTTCGCCGGCTCGATCATCGCCGATACCGACATCGCAGCGCTGAAGTTCGTCTCACCTGACGTCGAGCCGTTCGACTACCACATCCAGGAAGGCAGCATCGCTATCGACGCCGCCGGTACGACCGTGGTCGATCACGACTTCGATGGAGATCCTCGACCGTCGAGTGCCGCCGACGTCGGCGCAGACGAAATCTAAGCAACCGGTTAAAGGTCGGAGCGAGAGGTGCTGCCATGCGTATTGTCCTGATCACTGCCGTTGTTTTCTCGTTCGCATGCACGAAGCAGAACCCGAACCTCTGCTGCATCGACGAAGCCGACTGCGCGAACGTCGGACTCGAGGAGGTCAAGGGCTGCTCCGACGGTCTGTTGTGCCGTGGCAACCAGTGCATCGCGGAGGTCTGCGCGAGCTCTGCAGAATGCGATGCTGACGCACCTTATTGCGTAGCGCCTCCCGATGGACGCTGTCAGATGGCCTGCACTGACGACGCGGAGTGCCCTGGGTTCGGGCAGTCCTCGACAGAGGTGTTCTGCGAAGCTGGTACATGCATCGAGTGCCGAAGCTCGAACGACTGCGGTAACGCGAACGCACCGATCTGTGATGCAGGCTCTTGTGTTGCGTGCAGCGCAAACGATCAATGCGCGTCCGGTGTGTGCGTGGACGATGGAACGTGTGCTGATCCGGCGGACGTCGCTTACGTGGCGCCAAACGGTCCGTCCACCGGTGATTGTCTGGAGACCTCGCCGTGCGCGACGATCGAGGCAGCGCTCGCGCTCGGGCGGCCATTCGTGGTGATCGAATCGGGCACCTATCAACGGTCCGGAACGGTGAACTTGGTCGGCGTCAACGTTCGCCTGATCGGGCGAGGCAACACGCGTCCAGTTCTCCGCCGGAGCGATGTCGGCCCGATCGTCACGATCCTGAGCGCAGCCACTGTGGGTCTCGAATTCCTCGAGCTCTCGAATTCAACCGGAACCCCGGCCGACGAAGCGCACGGCGTGGAGTGCAAGCAGCTGCAGGGCGTTCCTAAGGTTCGACTCGTCGACGCCGTCGTCCGCAACAATGCGCTGTCAGGAGTGCACACGAACACGTGCGTCCTCGATGCGATTCGCAGCGAGTTCCGAGCAAACGGCGCCGACGGCCTTCAACTCATCGACACGAACACGGTGATCGATGCATGCACGTTCGCGGAGAATGGATCCGAAGGAGCGTTGCTCGACGGTGGCGTTCATGTTGTCACGAACTCCTTCTTCTTCCGGAACCCTCGCAACGGACTCAGTCTGTTCGCATCCCCTGGAAGCCGCGTCGAGTTCAACACGATCGTCGACAACGGCGCCGCTGGCACCAGTACTGACTCAGCGGGATTCTTCTGCAATGCAAACGGGGGGAGCCTCTCGTTCCCGAACAACATCCTGGCTCGGAACAAGACCTCGACTGACGGGAGCGGCTGCACGTTCCCGAGCTCGATCATCGTTGATTCAACCGGTGACATCGGGCCCCTGAAGTTCGTCTCGCCGGACGTCGCGCCGTTCGACTATCACATCCAGGCGGGCAGCATGGCGATCGACGCTGCGACCATCACGACGCTCGATCACGACTTCGATGGCGATCCTCGACCGTCGAGCGGCGCTGACGTGGGCGCCGACGAGCTCTGAGCACCGTGATCACTCCAGGCGTTCGCGACACGGGAAGTCGCAGGCCTTGCGGTGCGCGCAGTCGTACGCGCAGCCGGCGGCTAGCGCGAACAGCGTGAGGATCTCGTCGGCGGGACCGGTCGGCACGGCTTTGCGCGCGGCGCGCGTGGCCGCGACCAGATCGTTCGCGTACGGCGTGTCGATGAAGCCGAGCCGGAACAGCGTGTCGCGCACGATCCGGTGCGGTGTGACCGTGAAGTCACCGAGGTCGTCGTAGCGGATGACGCCGAGCTTGCCGAGCATGTCCATCATCCAGAACAGCTCGGCCCGGAACAGGCCACGGCCGAGCGCGGCATCGAGGGAGGCGAACGCTTCGGCGGCGGAGGCTCGGCCATCGAGCTGCGACGCGAGCTCCGGCACCTCGGCACAGCGGCGCGCCGCGAGCGAGGCGAGCATCAGCGCGCGCGCATCGATCTGCGCCGGCAGGTTCTCGGGCACGGTGCCCTGGTAGAGGTCGCCGAGCACGCCGGCCTTGTCGAGCGCGGCGAACGCGGCGACCACGGACGAGCGATCGCGTACGCCGCCGGCGGGATCACGATCGAGCCGGAACGCGAGCGCGGCGGCGACCGCGGTGCGGTAGACGACCTCGTCGGCACCTTCGACCCACGCTTCGGCATCGAGCCCGAAGTCGGAGGGCTGGTAGGTGGCGGTCTTCGTCTGGCCACCGACCTCGCTCCACCACGAGGCGATGCGCGCGGTGGTCTCGCCACGCACGTCATCGGTGAAGCCTTGCGCGAAGCGCGAGGTGGGGACGGCGCGCTCGCGATTGCGCGGCGTGGCGATGCCCTCTGCGGAGAGATGGCGCAGCGGCGCGGGCAAGGGGCTGCCGGACGGCGCGGCCGCACTCACCGGGATCGAGGATTCGGGTGAGGCCTCGGCGGGCGCGGCATCGTCGTCGGCGACGTTCGGGATGATTGGCTCCGGCTCGGGCTTGTCCTCGGCGAGAAACTCCTCGACATCGAGCTCGGCGGCGAGCGCCACGTACTTCTCGACCCGCGGCCCCGGCGCCACGGCGATGCCGAGCGTGCGCAACAGGCCCGCACCGATCACGATCTGGAGCCAGATCTCGAGCGCGGGCCGCGATGGCACCACGCCGGAGTACGCGGCCGACGCGAGGTGCTTGTAGATCTCGTCCTTGTGGTAGGCGCGCTGGGCGACGAGATCGAGCACCGTCTTGCCGAGCAGCGGGTTGAGCTCCCACACGCGATCGAGGATCGCGACCGCGGTGTCGTCCTCGCCGGTACAGGCACCCAGCGTCTGCATGAACGGAGACGGCGTGATCGTCGCGCCACCGACGCCGAGGAACCGCAGCATGACGGTCGGCCGGTCTCGCTCCCACAACTTCGCGCTGCGCAGGCGCGACCGGAACTCGCGGAACGGCTCCTTGGCCGGGGTCTCCTTGCAAACTCGCACCAGGGCAACCAGCGCGCCACGCGCGTCTTGTCCGATCGGTGGAAGGTCGACGACCTGAGGCATCGCGACGAGCGTACACCGCCCTGCCCTCCGACGTGTTCTCAGCGCCGTGGAACGAGTACGATCGGCCGGTGCGTATCGGCTTCGCAATGCTGCTGGTGCTTGCGAGCTGTCAGGTCGTGTTCCCGCTGGAGGATCCCTTCAAGCGCTGTGCGGAAGACAGCGAGTGCACGCGCGAGGGTGAACAGGGCAGCTGTGATTGTGGAGTCTGCGCATTCGCGGATCCGGAATGCCCGCTGTCGAACCGCCGGTGGGCGGTGTCCGCCGGCAGGCTCGCGTTTCAGTGCGTGCCGCTCGTCGACCGCGTCGATGCACGCGTGTTTCACACCTGCGCGAGAATGTCCGACGGCACCGGCTGGTGCTGGGGCTTCAACTCCGAAGGCCAGCTCGGTCCGTTGCAACCACTCGGTGTCGACGCCAACGTTCCGGTCCAGCTGCAGCTGTCGAACGGCGACCCGATGACGGAGATCGAAGAGCTCCGCACCAGTGCCGGCGCCACGTGTGCGCGTTTCACCAATGCCACGGTGGCGTGCTGGGGCAGCAACCTCGAGGGCGAGCTCGGCGCCGGCTTGCCGCTCGGCATGGGCCAGCGCGCGAGCGACCCGCAGGTGGTCACCGATGGCGTGAACCCGCTGAGCGGGGTCACCGCGCTGACGATGGGATACTTCCACGCCTGCGCGCGGGTCGGCGACGACCAGCTGTATTGCTGGGGCAACGGCAAGAAGGGACAGATCGGCTCGCCTCTCCTCGAGAGCAGCAACATCGCCCTGAAGGTGAACCTGCCGGCGGGGAGGATTCGCAACATCAGCGCCGGCGGCGAGCACACCTGCGCCAACGTCGATGCGCAGGAGGGACGGCGGACGTTTTGCTGGGGACGCACGGGGCAAGGACGGCTCGGCGCCGACGACACCAACGACGAGCCACGCCCCATGCCGCTCCCCGTCGTCAACGCGGCCGGCCCACTCGGGGACGCGTTCGAGATCGCCGCCGGCAATCGCCACACCTGCATGATCAAGGAGGGCGACCAGATCCACTGCTGGGGCGACAACAGCCACGGCCAGCTCGGTGACGGAACCATCGTCGAGAAACGGTCCGCGATCCAGATCCCGGCAAATGACAGGTCCGCGCAGCGCGTGGCCGGCGGCGACGCACACACGTGTGCGATCACCGAGGACGTCGTCCAGTGCTGGGGCATCGATCGCGATGGCGAGGTCGGCGACGGCGACGACGATGGCGCCGACGAGCTGACGCCGCGCATCATCGACTTCGACATCCGACAGATCGAGCTGACCGTCGGGCACGCGCACTCGTGCAGCATCGGTCTCGATCGCAAGCTCCACTGCTGGGGCCTCTCCGATCACGGCGAGCTCGGACTCGAGGACACGCTGCCGCGCACGTCACCGACCGAGGTGCCTGCTGCCAGGTTTTGTCTGTCGCCGGACTAGCCGCGAATGACGACGTGGTGATCGTCGAACGCGTGGTACCAGTCGCCACCCCACTCGAAGCCGAGCTCGTCGAACGCGGCGACCACCGGACCCGGCCGCACGATCATGCCCGGGCGTACGTCGCGACGATCGGCGAACGCCTGCCCCGCCGGCGGCACCAGCTTGTGCGGCTGCCGCCACGGATTCTCGACGGGGTTGATGTCGATCGCGCGGCCGAGCGCGTGCTGCGACAGCGTCTGCGAGCCGGCGACCACGCGGAAGTTGAACGCCGACGAGTTGTCGGCCTCCATCGACGCATCGTCGGACGCGCCGAAGTCGTCGACCAGCCGGCACTGCCGGATCGGAAACCCGAGCTGCCACAGCCGGCGGAACAGCTCGATCGCCCTTGTCGCGATCGCGGTCGCGACGACGAATTCGCCGTTGCCCACGCCACCGTCGAACGTCACGTGATCGATGCGCAGATACGCCAGTGCATCCCAGCGCGGACAGCGCGCGTCGTCGCCCCGCCACGAGCAGCCCTCCATCCGCGCCTTCACGGCGGATGGCACGGCGCCGACCTCGTACGCGAACGGGCGCGCCGGTGGATCGAGCAGAGCGGTCACGCGTCCGTTGTCGCACGACTTGTCACGCGCGACACGCCCGCTACCCTGCCGCGATGCGATTCCGCTCCTATCCGAGGATCGGCGGCAACGCCGACAAGATCGGCGGGCCGTGGGTCGCGACCGAGAAGCTCCACGGTGCCAACTTCGTCGTCGGCGTCACCGGCGACAGCGTCCGGTTCGGCAAGCGCAAGGACTGGCTCGCTCCCGACGCCGCGTTCTTCGGCTGGCAGCTGATCGCGCCCGAGCTCGGCGATCGCTGCCGCGCCCTCGCCCGCCAGCTCGACGCGCCGCAGGTGGTCTGCTTCGGCGAGCTGTTCGGCGGCGCCTATCCACATCCCGACGTGCCCGCGGTCCCCGGGCTGTCTGCCGTGCAGACCGGCGTCTGGTACTGCCCCGATCTGCAGTGGGCGATGTTCGATCTCCTCGTCGCGCGCGACGACGACGATGCCGGCGAGCTGCTCGCCTTCAGCGAGCTCGAACCGCTCGCCGACGCCGCCGGCCTCGCGATCGCACCGGTGCTCGGTCGCGGCCGCCGCGACGATCTCGATCGCATCGAGGTCTCCGCGATCACCGCGATGCCCGCGCGCTTCGGCCTGCCCGAGCTCGCGAACAACCGGCGCGAGGGCTACGTGCTCAAGCCCGATCGCCGGATGACCGGCGGCGCGCGCCCGATCCTCAAGCGCAAGCTGGCCGACTTCGACGACGCCCGCTTCGACGAGGCCACCTCGTGGGATCCGGGCCACCTCGACATCGATCAGCTGCTCGCGTGGGCCCGCCGCCTCGTCAACCCGGCGCGGCTCGCCAGCGCACGCAGCAAGGTCGGCACGGCACCAGACGAGATCGTCGAGGAGGTCGTGCTCGACGTGCTCGTCGATCTCGAGACCGTGTTCGCGTCGTCGTGGCGATCGCTCCGACCGGAGGACGAGCAGCGGTTGCAGACGACGATCCGCGCCGCAGCGAGCGAGCTGTGACGAGGCTCGAGTCAGCCGGCGACCGCGACGTAGACCACGACACCGATCGCCGCGAGCACGCCGATGACGCCGATCAGGAACACCTTCGAGACCGGCTTCGCGAGCGAGCCGATGTTCGCGAGCTCGGCTGCTTCGGCGTCCTCGAGGCCCATCCAGTCGATCTCCGGAAGCAACGCACGCAGCACGTAGACCCCCTCGGTGGCGAGCGCGACGCCCTCTGCGTTCACCGCGGCACGCTTCGAGGAATCGAGCCCGAGCTGCACGTCGAGCACGCCACCGGCACTCGCCGCCGGCTTCGCACGCAGGGCGTCGTAGTGCGAGACATCCTTGCCGAGCGCCGCGAGCTCGCGTCGCGCGTCGTCGAGCAAGGACCAGATCTGCGGGTACAGCTGCCGCAGCTCGCTCAGGCGATGCGACATCGCCTCCATCCCGAGCTCGGCGGGCCTGGTCATCTCGTACGCTCGTTCGGCGAGGGTCTTCGCAGCGCGCAGTGCTTGCACGATGCGCTGGGTGTCACTCATTGGCGGGCGCCTCGGACTCGGGCGTCGGCGCGGATTCCCCGGCCGGCGCTGGCTTCGCCGGAGCAGGAGCGGGTTGTGCAGGTTTCGCCGGCGCCGGAGCGGCTGGCTTCACCGCCGGTGCTTGCGGGTTCGCGGCGGGCGCCTGTGGATTCGTCACCGGTGCGGGTGTCGGCTTCGGCGCTGCACTGCCGGCCGCCGGTGCGTTTCCCGGCATCCGCGCCAGCGCCGCCGATCGCCGCATCGCATAGACTGCCAACCCCGACTGCGGGTGCGCCGTCGCGAACTTGTCGTACTCGATCCGCGCCTTCGCGTACGCGCCACTGCGATCGAGCGCCGACGCGAGCTGGAACCGCGCATCCTCGTGCTCGACGTCGGCCGCGATCGCCGCCTGCAGGTAGCTCACCGCCTTGTCGAGCGCGCCGCCCTTCGCGTACGCGATGCCGAGGAAGTAGCGCATCGCCGCGGCTCGCGCCCCGGCGGGCTCGCCGACCAGCGCGGCCTCGAGCGGCGGGATCACCTCTGCGTAGCGGCCGGCCTTGAAGGATGCCGCCGCTGCCTTGAGCGCTGCGTCGACCTCCTGGATCTGCGTCTCGTGTGCGCGCGCGGCGAGCACCGCACGCTCGGTACGCGACAGCTTGAGATCGCGCAGCGCCGCGAGCTTGCCCGTCGCCTCGCTCCGCTTGCCGGCCTCGAGCAGCTGGAACACGTCCCACGCCGCGGCATCCGCCTGATCGCGCGCGACCGCCTTGGCCGAGAGCTCGTCCGCGCGCCGGACCGCCGCGTCGCGCTCCTTGTCGGCGTGCTCGCGGGCCTCGACCAGCTCGTTCGCCCGGCTGTTGTAGAGGACGTAGAAGCCGATCCCCAAAAGGACCGTGTAGATCACGTAGGCGACGAACGAGTTGAGGTTGATCCGCCTGGTCCGGGCCCGCTGCAGCTCGACCAGGGCTGCGATGGACTCTGTCAGCTGGCTGACCTGCTGCTGGGTCTTGCGGCCCTGGGCGGTCTGGTCGTCGAGCCTGCGGCGCAACCCCTCGAGGAGTGCCCAGCCGTCATCACCTGCCCGATCGGGCTCGGCTTCCGGATCGGTCTTGGGTCGGGGGGCGGCTGTCACGGGGCACGTTGTTCCCCCGGAATGGGGCCCAGATCAAGCCGGTTCCATGGCTTCCCAGGTACAGATGAGCCCTGGTACAGTGCCCCCGCTCGGGGAATACCCTGGGTGCTGTTCAAGGAACGACCCGCGCGATGACATTGCTCTACGACTGGCTGAAAAAGGCTGCGAAGGCGCAGGGCAACAACAAGGCGGTCGTCTATCGCGACAACTACCTGTCGTGGCGCGGGCTCCTCCACCGGGTCGATCGCCGGGCGCAGGAGTTCAAGAGCATGGGGATCAAGGAGGGCGCGTGGGTCGGGCTGATGCTCGGCAACGT
>JAEYYY010000136.1 GCA_023430775.1 Pseudomonadota bacterium | reverse complement strand
TCGCCACCGGCGGCCCCCGGCTTGGCCGACGCGTCCTTCGCGGCCGGGCGGGTATCGCTCGCGAGCTTCGCGAGGTTGCCGAGCGTGAACAGCACCGAGCTCTCGTTGCGCTCGGCGAGCAGCTTCCGGTCATCGGCCGGCGCGACCTCACGACGCTCGACCTCCGATCGCGTCGCGAACATCTCGTGCGCATCCGCTGCGCCGGCGCTCGGCGAGCCTGCAACCGGTGCGCGGTTCGTTCCATCGGCGAGCTCCGCGATCGAGGCGAACGCCGCCCACTCGTCCATGCCGTCGCGCCACACGAACGTGTCGTCGTCGAGCTCGCCGGCGGCATGACGGCGCAGCAGCTCGGCGCGATCGAACGGGCCGCTCTGCTGGCCATCGATCACGACATGCCATTCACCCACCGGGACATCGGCAGGCGGCTCCACCGGCTCGGCGGCGGCGGTGCCGCGCACGACGATGATCTGACTGCACTTCTTGCAGCGGATCTTGAACACCTTGCCGGCGACGCGGTCGTCGGCGATCGAGTACTTGGTTTGACACGCATCACAAACGATCTTCATCGCGCACCTCCAGCGGAACGCCGCCCACACGCGCTGCCAGTGCATCGCGTCGGACTCGATCGTCTGACCCGCCGGCCCGGCGAGCCTTGGAGATTTTTTCGAAGCCTCGGAGTGCGCCTCGTGTCGAGCGGTTACGCGCCAGGGCGTGGGGGTTGCAGCGTTACGGGTGCTGCAAACAAGGAGGCCGCCATGGCGGACATCAAGAAGAACGATCAGAACGTGCAACCGAATCAGAACGTGCCTGTCCAGCAGGGTCGCGAATCAGCGCCCGCCCGTCAGGACATCAACCAGCGCTATCGCAGCCCGTGGGCGATGATGCGCGAGATGCTGCGCGATCCTTTCGGATCGATGACGCCGATGGAGAGCGAGATGGCCGCCGCGTTCGAGGTCCGCGAGACCAACGACGCGTTCGTGTTCAAGGCCGACGTCCCCGGCATGAAGAAGGAGGACATCGAGATCCACCTGCACGGTCATCGGCTGACGATCAGCGGCAAGCGCGCCCAGGAGATCGAGGACAACCAGAACGATCGCTACTACGCGTACGAGCGCTCGTTCGGCAGCTTCCAGCGCGTGTTCACGCTCCCCGAGCAAGTCGATCTCGAGCACATCCGCTCGAACCTCGAGCACGGCGTGCTGAGCGTCGTGGTGCCAAAGAGCCCGGGTGCGCAACCGCGCAAGATCGAGATCGGTAGCGGCGGCAAGGCCTAGCTCGCCGGCAACATCGACTGATCCTCGAAGTCCCTGGAGCAGTCGAGCGGAGTCTCCTCGCCGGTCGCGTCGCGCAGGATCACGCGCTGCACGATCTCGGCGTCCGCCGGCAGGGCCAGCGTGCGCGCCGGCTTCTCGTGGATCGGACACGGGATGAAGTCGTTGGTCTTCGGATCGTTGCAGGCGCCGTCGGTCTGACTCCACTCGAGCAGCGCGAACCGATTGCCGACGCGCCGCACCAGATAACCACCGGAGCCGCCCTCGAAGAACGAGATCTTCGCCACCTCGTCCGGACCGAGCGGATCGGGGTAACCGCGCTCCTTGTCGACATGACACACGCTCTGGCGCACCGGCTGGAGCGCTCCCATCTGCGGCTCGAGCTTCAAGGTCTCGCCGTCGATCCGCAGATCGAGCGGTGCCAGAGGATAGTCCTGCGCGTTCTTCAGCGCGGGGTCCACCGGATGCACGACCCACGCGAGCTCGATGGTTCTCGGTGGTGTGCTCCCCGGCGGCTGCTTCGGCGCCGCGCCACATGCCATCACGAGGACTACCGCTACCCGCACGCGGCAAGGATAACGGCTGCGCCGGCTCCGTTGTTTCAATGGAAGTCGCGACTCGACACCTCGGCCACGTGGCGCGACAGCTTCGGCACCCACACGCGCTCGGCGATCACGTGGACGATGCCCTCTTGCACCTGCAGCTTGCCGGTCACGCCGAGCACGCTGGTCGTCCGGATCACGTGGCCATACTCCTTGAAGATGTCCGGCCAGACGACGAGGTTGACGAACCCGGTCTCGTCCTCGAGCGTCATGAACACCACGCCGCTCGCGGTGCCCGGCTGCTGCCGGCAGATCACCACGCCGACGTACTCGACGTACTGCCCGTCGCGCCCGCGCGAGATGCTGCGCGCATCCGGCCACCGCTTCGCGCGCAACTCCTGCCGCAGCGGCTGGAGTGGATGGCCGCGCGTCGAGTGATCGCTCGCCGCGTAGTCCCAGAAGATCTCGTCGAGCTTCGACAGCCCCGCGAACAGCACCTTGTCGGCATCGCTGGTCAGCGCCACCTCGTCGTGCTGGCGCGCGACCCATCCCCGCACCTGCCACAGCGCCTCGCGCCGGCCTTCTCGCTCCGGCGTCAGCTCGCCGAATGCGCCGCCCTCGGCGAGCTGGGTGTGCGCCCGGCTCGCCAGGCTCGTCCTGCGCACGAAGTCCTCGATGCTATCGAACGGCCTTGCCTCGCGCGCCGCCAGGATGCGCTGGCCATCCGCGAGCTGGAGCCCGTTGATCCACCGCAGCCCCATGCGCACCGCGAATCCGAAGTCATCGTCCGCCGGCTCGAGCGTGCAATCCCACGCGCTGCACGTGACATCGATCGGCCGGATCTCGAGCCCGGGTCGCTGCGCATCGCCGACGATCGTCGCCGGCGAGTAGAACCCCATCGGCTGCGCGTTCAAGAGTGACGCCGTGAACTCGGCGAGGTAGTGCTTGCGCATCCACGACGTCGCGTACGCGATCAGCGCGAACGACGCGGCGTGCGAGTTGTGCACCACGAAGTCGTTGGCGACGAAGTTGTGGTGCTCCTCGATCTCGAGATCGTAGGTCTCTCGTTCCCCGCGTGGCTCGATCGAATGGATGTCGTCCCAGATCGCGATACCGGCGTGCGCCACGGTCACGCGATCGCCGGGTCGCAGATCGCCGAGCTGCACCCAGCCCTTCTCGGCGAGGAACGGATGCGCTGCCGTGGCCTCGATCTCGCGACCACTGATGGTGCGCAGCCGGAACACCTTCTTGCGACCACTCGCTCGCGCGGCGATCACGTGTCGCGGCTCGATGGTGCGTTCACTACTGCACGTCAGCGTGGTGCGCAGCGGGTGCCGTCCGGTAACGACGTCCTCGATCGTCACCCACTTGCCGGTGTCCGCATCGATCACGCGGGTCGAGCCGACGACACACTCCGGGAAGCCGTACTCGCCGAAGCCGCGGATCTGTTCGAACACGCGCTCGCCGAACGCGCGATCGATCCCCTTCTCCTCCATCCGCGAGATCAGCCGCTCGCGATGCTTCTCGATCCGGCCGGAGCGCCGCCATGCCGCCATGTCGCGCCGCAGTTGATCGGCTTCACCCGGTGTGTAGTCGGCCGCGACCACGGCGAGTCGCATCACCTGCTCCTGGAACAGCGGCACACCGAGCGTCTTCGCGAGCACCGGCTCGAGGCACGGGTGCGGATAGACCACCTGCTCGAGGCCCCTTCGCCGCCGCAGGTAGGGATGCACCATGCCGCCCGAGATCGGGCCCGGGCGGACGAGCGAGACCTCGACGACGAGGTCGTAGAAGTTGCGCGGCCGGAGGC
>JAEYYY010000117.1 GCA_023430775.1 Pseudomonadota bacterium | reverse complement strand
GGCGCGGCAGCGGTGACGTCGTAGATCTCGATCGCGACCGACGGACCGATCGTCCACACGCGGTGCCGACCCGGGCGCAGGAACTTCACCGGCCGCTTGTCGCGGACGATGACGGCACGCTGCGTCGGACCGAGCTCGATCGTGGTGAACCAATCGCCCGGCAGCAGCGCGAGGACGTCGGGCTGCGCGGTGAACACGAGGTCATCGATGTTCCACGCGACCGTGGTCATGTGCTTGCCCCAGAACGCGTAGGTTCCCGGGCCGAGCACGCGCTGCGGCTTACCGTCGCGAACGAGCACGCCGCGATGGGTGAGCTGGAACGACGTCTCGTAGAGCTCGCCTGCCGGGATCGACGCGCGCAGCTCGGGCGTCAGGTCGACCTCGGGAATCGCCTCGGTGTAGACGTGCGCACGCACCTCGATGCGCTTGTCGACCGCCCACACACGGTGGAGGCCGGGACGCAGCAGGTGAACCGCGCGCTGATCGCGCAGCACGATGCCGTAGTGACCCGCGGCGATCTGGACGCTCTGGTACCAGTCGGCGGGAAGCGCGGCGAGCACGGTGGCCGGTGCGGTGAACACGAGCTCGTCGGTATCGAACCGCACGACCTCGTAGCGCTTCCACAGCGTGTAGCGACCGGGACCGAGCGCACGCTCGGCGCGGCCGTTGCGCACCAGCACGGCGCGCTCGTGAAGCTTGAGATGGATCGTGTGCATGTGACCTCTCCTTTGAGGAGCTTGAAAAAAGTGTGGCCGGCGTCGGGGACCACCAGCGCGCCGTGATCACGCACGCGACAGTGCGAACGTGATGGTTGCGCGCGGCTCCGTCGCGTCGAGCTGAGAGCGGCAGCACCTCGGGTTCGCCGATGCGGGCCGATTGGATGGCACCGGCGAGCAGCGAGCTGCGTGTTCGATCCGGACTCGACGAGACGTGGTCGGGCGAGACCCTTCCGGGCGATCACCGACGACGACCCGCACAGGTTTTTTACCGTTTCAGAGACGGCTGGGATGTTGGGATGTGCAAGCCCAGTGCGTTTACCGTTCCGCCACCGGCCGGAGTGAAACGAGCTTCCGTAAGAAGCAGTCGGCCAGGAAGGATTCGAACCTTCAGATCCCGGTCTTCGCTAGCGTCGCTTGCTCTCGGTACGTCGTGTTCGTGAACACGCCCTGCGTGACGACCTCTGACAGTCGACCGGGCGGGCACACCGACGCCGATTTGGCGTGAGGTCGCTCCTCTGACGAAGGCCCACTGGATAGGGGATGACGGATCGATCGTCAATCGCGATTTCGCGATCGCGTCTCAACTGCTCGCGATGCCGCGAGAACTTTCGATCGCGTCACACCGGGTCGCACGCTCGTCGCACTAGCGTTCGATGTACGCGAGCGCGACGCGCGGGAACTTCACGAGCACGCGCTCGAGCGCCTGGAGGTGCTGGCCGGTCGCGGTGGTCTCGACGACCACGAGTGCAGGCAGCACCTCGACGATCCGCGACAGCTGTTGCGCCTCGCCGCTGTAGCGCACGTGGGTGACGTGCTTCTGCAGTACCGGCTGAGCGAGCACGCGCTGCGGTTCGCTGCCGTCGAGATAGAGCCGCGTGTCGGCCTTCGCCGGCGCGTCGCGGACGGTCTCGATCGCGAACCGAGGCGATGGCGTCAGCCACATGCCTTGCCATCCGAGCTCGGAGACCACGGCACCGTCGAGCCGGATGTGGCGCACGTTCGGATGCGAGAACCGCTCCGCGATGCCATGGCCGCGCATCACCAGCTCGTCGAGGCGAGGCGTCGCGGCGATCAGCCTGTCGACCGTGGTCTCGTCGAGCAGCGGCGGCTGCGTGGTCTCGCAGGTGATCGCGAGGCGGGTCAGCCACGGCCGCGGCCGTTCGATGATGCGCCGGATCGCGTCGAGGTCGGTGCCGAGCCGCGCGGCGCGCACGAACTCTCCGGCCGGGCTGTCGAGCAGCGTGGTGTCGGTGCCGGCTTCCTGGACGAAGCCCTGGAACAACATCGGGCCGACCTTGGTCGCCAGATCCTCGCCGAGCCACGCCGCGATCGCGTCGTGCCTGCGTGATCGCCAGGCTGCTTCGTCGACGGTATCGAGGTTGACCAGATCGATCGCGATCACCTCGCCGCGCGGATCGCCGATCGACTGCAAGTAGTCCGCGTAGACGGTCATCTCCTCGCGGCCCCAGCGGGCGAGCAACGCGGTCTCGAGACCTTCCAGCGTCATCACGCGGAGATGGTAACGCGCGTGGCCCCGCTTACAACCGCCGGCGTGCTGGGGCGCCAGACGTTGTGTTCGGCATCGCCGGCGGCGCGCCCGATCCGCTAGGCCTGCGAAGCGATTACACCTGCCGCTGGCGAGGCCGTTGCAGCTCGCGCGGCGCATATGCGTAGCCTCGCGCTTGCCCTGCTCCTCGTCGGCTGTGTCGACGAAGCCTCGACCACCGAACCGACCTCCCCGAACCTGCTTCGCGACGGCGGCAAGGCCAACGACGGCATGGTGCTGTGGGCCGGCCTGACCTCGGCGACGTTCACCCGCTACGCGCCGGATCCGTGCAACGACGGCCAGCACGCGCTGCCCGATGTCGTCCACTACGACGACTACGTTCGCCAGCGCGCGACGCTGCGCAACGTCTGCTTCGAGGTCTGGTCGCCGGGCATCACCGACTGGGACAACCCCGACTTCTGGAAGCAGCTCGACGTCCAGGTCCACTACCGGTTCGGCGACGGCCCGTACCAGCACGCATACGTGTCGTCGATCGATCGCCGCGGCAACAACCGCCGCTACGCGTGGAGCGTCGACTGGTCGCTCGATCCGCTCGGCCAGTCGTCCTCGCTCGCCTCGATCAAGGCACCGCTGACGATCATCTCGGAGTCCGAGACCTATGCGTCCGTCGAGGCCGACATGGAGTTCTACTTCACGGTCAACGGCCGCGTGCTGAACAACTGGGCGAACCAGTCGTTCGTCGTCCGCTACAGCGGCTACGCGTACAAGCCGCAGCTCGCCGCCAACGACGACGGCTACGTGCTGCACGACATCGTGACGTGCGAGGGCGGCAAGGTCCGCCTCGGTTCCGGTGCCGGCTTCTTCGCCGCAGACATTCGCGTGCCTGCGGTGGTCGACGCGCTCGGTGCCGGGCTCGATGGCTCGCTGATCTACGGCGTGCCGACCGCGCGCGGCAGCGAGAACCTATCGTTCACGTACGGCAGCCAGCTCGCGATCGCGCCGGGGCAGACGCTGCCCGGCTTCAGCGACCACGGCGGGCTGCGGATCGTCCCCGACGGGACGACGATGACAATCGAGCTGGACGCCTACGACCGCGCGCTTGGCCGCTCGCGGGTGCTGTCGGCGACCGTCGCCGGCTGCTCGCTTTGAGATACTTCGCGACCGCGCCCTCGACGGCACGCAACACGTCGACATCGAACGCGGCTCCGTGGCGCTGGAT
>JAEYYY010000055.1 GCA_023430775.1 Pseudomonadota bacterium | reverse complement strand
ACCGCGGCATCGACCTGATCCGGTGAAGCGGTCAACGCGCGACGCGCGGCGAGCTCCGCGGCATCGCGGGTCGGCACGCGGGCGATCACCTGCGCGGCATCGTCCGGCGTGTAGCGCTCGGCCGTGCGGCCCGCGCGATCGGGAGCTGCCACCGCGGCCACGGTCAGGGCCCCGGCCAGGCCCACCGCGCCGACGGTCAGGATCGTCCACTTGCGAGAGCGCCCCCGAAGCATCCCTGGAACTACGAGGTTCCCGACATGTCGGATCGGCCATACTAAGACCGCATGCCCACGGCGGAATCCTTCGACTTCGACCACCTGGTGGTCGGCTCCGGGTTCGGCGGGAGTGTGTCGGCGTGCCGGCTCGCGGAGAAGGGCTACTCGGTCGGCGTGGTCGAGATGGGCAAGCGGTGGAGCGCCAGCGACTTCCCGAAGTCGACGTGGAACCTGCGCCGCTGGATCTGGCGCCCCGGCATGAAGCTGCACGGCTTCTACAACATGCGGCCGTTCCGTCACGTCATGATCCTGTGCGGCAACGCGGTCGGCGGCGGCTCGATCACGTACGCGAACACGATGCTCGTGCCACCGGAGTCGGTGTGGAACGAGGGCGCGTGGAAAGGGCTCGCGCCGTGGGCCGCGGAGATGAAGCCGCACTACGCGACCGCGCGGCGGATGCTCGGCGTCACCGAGAACCAGATCCTCGGCGAGGCCGACGACATGTTGAAGGCGATGGCCGAGGATCAGGGCGTCGGCGCGTCGTTCTATCGCACCGACGTCGCGGTGTACTTCGGCGAGAAGGGCGTCGAGAAGCCGGATCCGTACTTCGGCGGTGAAGGTCCCGCGCGCTCCGGCTGCATCGGTTGCGGCGGCTGCATGGTCGGCTGCCGGTTCAACGCGAAGAACACGCTCGACAAGAACTACCTCTATCTCGCCGAGCGCCGCGGCGCGAAGGTGATGGCCGAGACGCGCGTCGTCGATCTCGAGCCGCTCGGCGAGGCCGGCCGCGACGGCTATCGCGTGACCATCGAACGCTCCACCGCGTGGTTCGCGAAGCAGCGACGCACGCTCACCGCGCGCCACGTCGTGCTCGCCGCATCGGCGCTCGGCACCATGGATCTGCTGATGCGGCTGAAACTGAAGGGCCGCCTACCCGCCCTCTCCGATCGCCTCGGCCACGACGTGCGCACCAACTCCGAATCGATCGTCGGCGTGCGCTTCCCCGGCAAGCAGCGCGACATGAGCAAGGGCATCGCGATCGGCTCGGGGATCCACATCGATCAGTTCACGCACATCGAGGCGGTGCGCTACTCGCGCGGCAGCGACGTGCTCGGCCTGATCGCCACGCTGCTGGTCACCGGCAACGGCTGGAAGCGGATCTTCGGCTGGATGTGGAACGCGATCCGCCACCCGATCAAGTTCGCGCGCGCGAGCTGGCCGTTCGGGTTCGCGCGCCAGACGCTGATCTTCCTCGTCATGCAGACCATCGACGCCACGCTGCGGTTTCGCCTCAAGCGCCGCTGGTACTGGCCGTTCACCCGGCTGCTGGTCACCGAGGGACAGCGCATTCCGACCAACATCCCGGCCGCCAACGAGTTCGCCCTGCGCGCCGCGAAGGCGTTCGGCGGCATCGCGATCACGTCGTCGTCGGAGATCCTGTTCGACATGCCGATGACCGCCCACTGCATCGGCGGCTGCGTGATGGGCGCGACCTCCGCCGAGGGCGTCATCGATCACCAGCACCGCGTGCACGGCTACGACAACCTCTACGTGATCGACGGCTCCGCGATCGGCGCCAACCTCGGCGTCAACCCGAGCTTCACGATCACCGCCCTCGCCGAGCGCGCGATGACCTTCATTCCTCCGAAGGATCAGAGCCAGCGCACCACGCCGTAGATCGCGAGCCCACCGAGCGCGACCGCGATCGGCGGCAGGAGCTTCTTCGCCAGATCTTCGGGGGCGGTCAGCATGCCGAGCAGCGGACCGATCACCACCGCGATCGCCAGCTGCGCGATCGCGAACCCGGCCACGAAGCCGAACGGATGGCCCGCGGACGCCAGGGTCGCGGCACCGTGTGCACCGCCCGCGATCGTCGCGAGGAGCCAGCGATGACGCTCGAGCTTGCCGGTCGCGATCGACACCGCTGCCGCCGCGATCGAGGCGATCAACAAGTACGGCGCGATCGGGGCGAGCGCAGGGATCATCGACACCGCGGTGAGTCCGATCGCGTGGCCGACCACGAGCATCCACGCGCGCGTCAGCTGACCGCGCAGCCCGCCACCGCCGAGCAACAGCAGCAGCGCGAGCGCGAGACACTCGAGGCCCTGCGGCAGCCCGTGCCACGCGCGCGGCAGCAGGCCGACGTGCTCGATGCCCGTCCAGATCGAATCCGTCAGCGCTGCACCGCTCGCGCGCGCCATCGTCAGCTGCGTCGTCGCCTTGTCGATCGTGATGACGGTCTCCACCTCGCCATCGCGAGTCTTGCCGAGGATCTGGTAGGTCGCGCCGAGTCGCCTGACGAACGACAGATCCCAGCGCACCGCGCCCGCAGGACACGCCGCGGTATCGACGAGCGTCACCGTGGTGCCCTTGCGCGTGCCCGTCACCGGGCCCCACGTGCAGGCCTGATCGCCGACCATCGGCGCCGCCGTGCGATACAGCGTCGCCGCCAGCTCGCGCGCGCGCGTCGCCAGCGCCTGGTCGACCGCACCGGCCTCGACGCGCAGCTCCTGCGCGGCGACCGCGGCATCGAGATCGAAGGTGATCGCGAGGTCGCTGCCCCGGCTCTCGACGCGCAGGTAGCCGGTGTCGAGCGGGTGCGCCGCGGCCACACCGGCGATGCACACGATCCAGATCGCGAGCAGCGCTCTCACGGCATCCCCTGGTCGCGCCAGCCGCCGGGCTCGGGATCGAGCTCGTTCGCGAGCCGGGTGTAGAGCGCCGCGCGCGGCAGGTTGTTGCGCTTGCTCTCGATCCGGCTCGCCAGCTCGAAGAACTGCGGCTCCTGTGCGCCTTGCGCGAGCACCGCCTGGATCTCGACATTCGCCTGCTCGAAGTCACCCATCCGCGCGAGCGCACGTGCGAGCTGGTAGCGCGACTCCGCGCTCGGCCGCCGGCGCACCTCCTCGCGCGCGAGCGACATCGCCTCGACCAGCGATGGCGTGTTGCCGCGATCGACCAGCACCTCGATCAGATCGAGCCGGTGGCCGAAGCCGCCCTCGCCGAGCTCGGCGCGAACGATGCTCTCGACCTGCTTGCGCACGGCCTCGGCGTTGGTGAGATCACCCGCCACCTCGAGCGCGCGCGACTGATCGATCAGATAACGGACCTGCCGCGACGCCGCGAACGCTTGCTCGAAGGTCCGCGCCGCATCCTCGGGCTTTCCGGATCGCAGCTGGAGCTCGCCGCGCAGCGCCTGTGCGAGCGTGAGGTCGGGGGCGATGCGCAGCGCCTCGTCGAACAGCATCGCCGCTGCCGCGCGCTCGCCGCGCCGCAACAGGAAGCGGCCCCACAGCGCACGCAGCCGTGCGGCACCTTGCGGATCGCCGTGATCCTCGGCGCGCGCGGCCGCCGCGAAATCGACGGCCGCCTCGCGATCGCGGCCCTGCGCGACCAGCACGAGGGCGCGCATCAACAGCGTGTTCGCGCTCGGGCTCATCGCCACCGCTTCATTCGCGGCGCGTGCCGCGGTGGGCAGATCGCCGAGCGCGAGATACGCGGTCGCCTGGATCGTGGGCACGGCGACCGACCGCTTCTTGTACTCGTAGGCCAGACGCAGCGCCTCGTGGAACTCGTGCTTCGCGTTCGCCAGCTTGGCGAGTGTCAACGTCGCGCTGTTCGGCGTCGCCAGGATCGACAGCGACTGCATCGCCAGCTCGTACGAGCGGTCGTAGTCGCGCTTGTCGCCGGCGAGCTGAGCGCGCCGGTAGTAGAGCTCGGCCAGCTCCGACAGATCGATCGCTTGCGCCGAGGCCTTCACCCGGGCCTCGAGCGCCTGGATCGTGTCGTCGATCTCTTTGCGCGGATCGGTACTGGCGATCGCGAAGCGATACTTCATCTCGGCTGCGCTCGGCGCGAGCGAGCTCGTCGCACCACGATGTGCGGTCGCTCGTGGCCAGACCATCAGGGTGATCACCCCGGCGATCACCGCACCGATCACCAGTGCGATCGCGCCGGTGATGACGAGTCTCGTGCGAGCGGAAAGCGGCATGGCCAATTGACCCCGACTGAACGCCATCTGTACGTTAGTCGCTGGTCTTTAGACTGGGGGACCTGAGAGCTTGTTTTTGGTCTTGTGGCCGGTTGTGGGCTTTCGTGGTCGGCCTCGATCCATCCGAGGGGATGGATCGTAAGGGGCGTGGGGCAACGACCAGCATCGTCGTTAACCGGCCGCTCGCGATCGCGAAGGCTGCCTAATCAAAGGAGAAGAGATGAAGAGGCTTATCGGGCTAGCAGTGGTGACCAGCGCGGTCGCCGTCGCGGGTGTAGCGACGACGTACACGACTGGCGAAGCGTCGGACCACGACGACGGCGAGATCGACGCCAAGCCGCGGTCGCTCAACTTGACGGATCACTTCACGTTCAAGTCGACCGATCCGGCATCGCCGAACGACCTGTCCATGATCATGTACTTCAACCCGCGCTCGCTGCCCGGGAAGCAGTACTTCATGAACACCAACGCGCGTTACGAGTTCCACGTCTCGAAGGTGAGCAGCAAGACCGCGGCGCCGACCGGTGCCGAGGACTTCGTGTTCCGCTTCGAAGCGGCGGCGCCGAACGCGGCCGGCGAGCAGGCCGTCACGCTGACCGTCATCCAGGACGGCAACGTGCTCGGCACCCACAGCGGCTCGACCACGAACCTCGCGGACTCGAAGGCCGGCGGCAACAAGCTGAAGATCTTCGCCGACCAGGCGGGTGATGTTCACTTCAAGTACTTCATCGGCCCGCGCGCCGACGCCTTCACGTTCGACGTCCAGCGCTTCTTCCAGGTCCGCGCGTTCCTCGCGCAACGCTTCTTCGGTGGTGCCGGCGGCAACGGCGATCCGGCCGCGCCGCTCGCGCCGAACTGCAAGGGTCAGGGGCTGCTCAACGGCATCCTCAACAGCCCCGAAGGCGATGGCGACGAGGTCAACCTGTTCAACCCGCCGGAGTGCGCTCCGGACTTCACCAAGAACTACAACGTGACCGCGATCGTGTTGAACGTGCCCATCGCCGACCTCGGCAGCACCGTGTTCGACACCTGGTCCACCATCTCCGTGGCGCAGTGAAAGGAGCTCCAACCATGAAACACCTACTTCTCATCGGAGCTCTCGCGTTCGCTGCTTGCGGCGACGATGGCGGCAACATCGGCGGTAACGAGTGCGGGGCCGGCACCTCGGAGGTCGACGGCGAGTGCGTCGCGGACGCGGTCTGCGGCGACGGCACCGTCCTCACCGACGGCATCTGCATCCCCGACGGCACCACGCCGCCGCGCGTGTTCACCCAGGTCGAGCACCTCGCTCGCCCCGGCATCAACGAAGCGCTGCTGCTCAGCGACGGCTTCAACGCCGGCTACAACGCGACCGCGCCGACGTTCACGGGCGTGCCGCAAGCGACCCTCGACCAGGTCGTCGCCGAGGCCAAGACGGTGCTCAAGGCGATCTATCTCGGCTCGTGCCTCGTCAGTGGCGTGCTCGGTCTGCAGCCCGATCCCGATGCGGGTGAAGGCGCGCTCGACCCGGGCCTCGTCGAATGCGCGGCGACCGGCGGCGCCATCTTCGTCGGCGGCAACCCGCTGACGGGTACCCAGCTGACCGACGCGGCGAAGACTGGCGCCCAGACCTACGCGGACCGGATGTTCGCGCAGTTCATCCCCGACGTGATGCGCATCGATACCACCGGGGCGAACAACTACCTGAGCCCGTGTGGCGATCCGACGGCGTCGTCGATCCTGCTCTGCGGTGGTCGCCGCCTCAACGACGACGTCATCGACGTCACCTACAACTATCTGATCGGCGGCCTGCGCGGAACGGCCGGCCCGCAGGACAGCAACGGTCCGGGTAACACGGCGCTCGTGGTCGCGGATCAAGTCCGTGCCCTCACCAGCGACGGTGTCGCGTACCAGAGCAACGCGAACGCCGGCCAGGGCAACAACCTCAACGGTCTGACCGACGGTGTTCCGAGCAACGGTCAGCAGGGCCACCCGACGATCACCAGCACGTTCCCGTACTCGGCCACGCCGTTCTGAACGAACGCGTAGCAAGCACGAAGCCGGCCTCGCTCGCGCGGGGCCGTTGTCGTTTTCGCCTAATGCGGCGCCGGCAGCGTGAAGCAGAACTTCGCGCCGGCACCCGGCGTGCCCTCGGCCCAGATCCGGCCGCCGTGGTGCTCGACGATCCGCCGCGCGGTCTGGAGGCCGACGCCCGCCGAGAACAGCCGCGCGGCATGCGCCGAGTCGAAGCCGATGCCGTTGTCCTTGATGAAGAACACGCGCTCGCCGGAGGCCTGCTCGCAGCCGAGCTCGACGCGCGCGACCGGCTTGCCGGTGGTGAACCGCCAGGCGTTGCCCATCAGGTTCTCGAGCAGCACGCGCACCAGGCGGCCATCGGCATCGACCATCAGCTCGCCTGCGATCGCGTGCTCGACGTGGCGGCCGGGGTGCCGGGTCGACAGATCGTCGACGACGGCGCTCGCGAGCGCGGTCAGATCCACCGTGTGCCGCGCGATCGTCTGGCGCTGGATCCGCCCGAGCTCGAGCAGCGACTCGATCATGTCGTTCATCCGCGCGACCGACGCGAACACGCGCTGCACGTGATCGAGGCTGCGCTGGTCGAGCTGATCGCGCATCCGATCGACCAGCGCGTGCGTGCACAGCCCGATCGTTCGCAGCGGCGCACGCAGGTCGTGCGCGACCGTGTAACCGAACGACTCGAGCTCGCGATTGGCCGCGGCGAGCTCGCGATTGCTCGTCACCAGTTGATCGGCGAGCTGCGCGCGCATGTCGGCCATCTCGCGTGCCGCGCGTGCCTCGAGCACGGCGAGATCACTGCGCAGCAGCGCCTCGCGCGCCTCGCGTTGCTCCGCCTCGGTATGGCGGCGGCGCAGCTGCGCCTGGATGCGAGCGGCGAGTGCGTCGAAGCCGGCCGCCTTCGACACGAAGTCATCGGCGCCGGCGGCGAGGCCTTCGATCACCGCCTCGCGCTGTTCGGTCGCGGTCAGGAAGATGATCGGGATGTCGGAGGTCAAGGCGTTCGACTTCAGATAGCGACACGTCGCGACGCCACCCATGCCGGTCATCGTGCGGTCGAGCAGGATGCAGTCGACGCCCTGGTGACCGAGCAGCTGGATCGCCGCCTCGCCCGAGCTCGCCGACACGACGTCGAAGCCGCGCTTGCGCAACCGGCTGCCGAGCACGTCGACGTATTCCGGATCGTCGTCGACGGTGAGCACGCGCGACAGCGACCCCTCGCCGGGCAGCGCGCTCGACGATCGCAACAGCGCGCGGATCCGCACCAGCGCGAGCTCGTGATCCTGGTTGTGGACGAAGGCGTCGGCACCGGCCTCGAGCGCCTTGAGCTCGACAGCGGCGTTGCCGAGCACGAGACATGGTGTCGTGCGCAGCGCGGGTGTCTGGCGCAGCCGGCGGATCACCGACGGGGCATCCATGTCCGACGTCGCGCACAACATGATCGCCGTCGGCCGCGACGTCGCCGCTGCCTGCAGCCCATCGGCGCCGGAGGTCGCGATCGCGGTGGCGAACCCGGCGCGCGAGAGCAGCGCCACCAGATCGGTGCCATCGTCGCTGGAGATCACGAGGATCGAGTCGCGCACCGGCGGTGCACCGACCAGCTCACGAACGCGCGCGACCACGTAGGTGCGGTCGTACGGCTTGCCGACGCAATCGACCGGCGAGATCAGCTCGTTGCGGGGACCGAGATCCTCGTGGCGCGCGAGCGCGAGCACCGGCAGCTCGCGCAACACCTGCTCGCCGCGGATCTGCTCGATCAGCGACATGCCGTCGCCTTCGGTCATCCGGGGATCGATCACCGCAGCGGCGATCGAGTGCGCGCGCAGCGTGGTGCGAGCCTCCGCGGTGGTCGCGCACGAGAACACGCGAAAGCCCGCCGCCTCGAATGTATCGGCGAGATCCATTCGAACGGTCTGGCTGTCGTCGGCTACGAGGATCGCTGTCATTTACATCGCGTCCCCCCGTCGAAGAAATCACTACGTGACAGTCGCCAGAAACGCCTCGATGGCCTCATTCACCGCGGCGGGCTGTTCGACGGTGGACGAATGACCCGCATGCGGGATGCGAGCCAGCTTCGCACCGCGAATTCCGGAGACGATCTTCTCTGCCTTGGCTGGAGGTGTGGCGACATCCTCCTCGCCGACGACCACCAGTGTGGGCGCGGAGATCCGCGACAGCTCCGCGTGGATCCCGCCGCGGTCGAGCACGCCGTTGACCGCGCGCCAGATATCTTTGCGCCGCGACATCAGGGCGGAAAACCGTGCGACATCGTCACGGCGTGCGCCGTCGGCCAGGGTCGACTTCGCAAGCATGATCGGAGCGACCCGGCTCTGGAGCATACGCGGGCCCACGATTTTCAACGCGCTCGTCAGCATCCGGTAGCGCTTGATGTTCTCGCGCGGCTCTGGATCGGACGAGGTCTCGATCAGGATCAGCGAGCGCACCAGATCGGGCCTGCGCGCCGCCATTCGCATCGCGACGAAGCCACCCATCGACAGCCCGGCGAAGTGCACCGGCCCGGTGTTCAGCGCCTCGAGCAACGCGACCGCGTCGGACCACACGGTCTCGATGCCGATGCAGTTGCGCCAGTCGCCGGCGCTGCGGCCCTGCCCGCGGTGATCCCACGCGATGCAGCGATAGCGCTCGCGAAACTTCGCGACCTGCGGCTCGAACAGCTCGGTTCCCCACAACAGACCGTGCGAGAACACGATCGTCTGACCGCTTGTCCCCGGGCCGGTATCTTCGTAATACAGGGTCGTATCGTTGACGGCGAGCTCTGGCACCCGCGGACGTTACCGCAAGCGCGGCGCGATCGACGCGTAGTCCGCGAAGCCGACTGCCCGGCGAGCCGCGAGATCGGCCGCGACCTCGGACTCGAACTCGGGCAGCTTGATGAAGATCCGATCGCCGGCGATGCCCGCCTCGCGATACGCGGCGATGTCGGTCGCCTTGTTTCCGATCGCGGCGTGGATCGGCATGCTCCGCTCGATCTCGCGCAGCACGTCGGCCTTGAAGCGCACCGTCTTGGGACCGGGCTTGGTGATCGACTTCTTCGCGTGGCGAATCGGTCCGGGTGGGAAGCCGTGCCGGCGCAACCACGCGCGCGTCACCCCGGTCAGCTGATCGCCGCGGGAGCTGAGATAGATCACCGGATGCCCCGAACCGGCGAGCGCCTCTGGTGCACCGGCGCGGTGGCCGATGTCATCGCCGAACAGCACGGTGTTGAAGATCGCGTTCTCCGACGCGGTCAGCGTGCCGTCGACATCGACGACGATCGCCGACTCGCCGGTCTTTGCCACGTACGCGAGGAACGGAAAGCCGCTGCGATCCGCCGGCACGAAGCCGTACAGATCGCGCGTCCCCGGCGGCAAGCGCCGGTTCCCCGACAGCGTGACCGTGAATCTTCCACCACGATCCGTGCGCGTGTCGCCCAGTGATTTCCAGTCACCGTCGATACACGCGAACAACACGACGCGTTCGTCTTTCGCGTCCTTGTCTGCCGCGGAGTACGCGAGCTTGCCGGCAAGGTGCTGCTCGTTATCGGTTTCTGCCGCGATCACGTCGATGCCGCGATGGCGCGGACCGCCGAACCGCGCCGCGATCGCCGTGCTCGTGTGCGCGAAGCTCCCCGACGCTGCCGTCGGTGGCGTAGCGCAGTGATCGTCGATCGTTGGCCCGGTCGACGCGGTGGTGTCGGCCGTGATCTCGGCGTTGAGAGCGCATCCCGCGAGCGCGAGGCACAGCATGGTCACCCGATGCACGTGCGCGCTCGGGTTCAAGTCGCGCGCCAGAAACTACAGGACGACGGGTGCGAGCGTGGTGACCGCCGCGCCCCACCACTGCGGACCGTTGCCCTGCACCAGCGTCCCGACGCCGGTGGTGGGATCGATGGTGATGAACTGGCCGCCGTTGGTGAACCCGAACAGCTTGTCCTTCCAGAACGCGATGCCCCAGATCTCGGAGAAGCCGATGTCGGTGCCGACCGCGGTGGCGGAGAACGAGCCGGGCGCCAGGTTGACCAGGCGATCGGGGCCGAGACCGTTATCGGCGGTCTGCAGCGTGCCGAGCTGCGCGACCGAGACCAGGTCACCGCTCGATGCGAAGTTGCCCATGTTGCCGACCTGCGTGGTGGCGCCGGTCATCGGGTCGACGCGGAACACGGCGCCGTCGGTGTTGCGGGTGCCGACCAGCACGTCCTCGCCGGTCTGGCCGATCGCCTCGGCGGGCACGAACGACAGCCCGTTGAAGTTGCCCGCGAGACCGTTCGATAGCCGGGTGCCGGTCGCGTTCGACGGATCGATCCGATAGACCGAGCCGAACGACACGCCGATCATGACGTTGTTCTTGTCGATCGCGATATCGGTGATCGAGTCGGTGCCGGTATCGAACGAGAAGTTGCCGACCAGCGTGATCGCGAGCGTATCGGGATCGACCTTGTAGAGCTGCGACGAGGTGTGCGCGTAGACGAACGTCTGCACCGGCGGAT
>JAEYYY010000004.1 GCA_023430775.1 Pseudomonadota bacterium | reverse complement strand
GATCAGATCGTGAACCAGCTCGCCCTCTCCCGGCTCGAGCTCGGCCCAGCTCGCCTTCGCGTCGTCGGGCTCGCGCCACGGCAACACCACGCCGTCGCGGCGCTGCCAGCGCGCGAGCTGCTCGGCGAGCTCGTCGATCAGCCGGTGGCCGTCGGCCCGAAACTTCTCCGGGTCGAACGCCGCACGGATCGCGTCGGGCACCGACATCGCAAGCGAAGCTACCGGACTCGTCCGAATTTGTCCGCGCGGTGGACGCGTTGTCCGCCTGTCGGATCTTCCGGACAGCTTCGCCAGATCGAACGCGGGCTTGGACGTGGCTCGGGCCTTGCTGCGCGACGTCGCATGAACCCGGGCTACACTCGCTCCATGCGCGCCGTCATGCTCGAAGTGCCGGAGGGGTTCCTCGAGGACAGGCGCCGCAAAGGATTGGATAAGCGAGACGAGGTCTGGGACGGAGTGCTCCACATGGTCCCGCCCGCCACCTTTCGACACCAGACCCTGGGCAGCGAGCTCCTCGTCGTGCTGCATCGGCTCGCGCGAAGTCGTGGGCTACAGGCGGTGTACGAGGTCGGCCTCTTCGATCCGACGAAGGGCCTGGACAATTACCGAGTGCCCGACCTCGTGCTGGTGGAACCGAAACATGCGTCGGAGCGCGGCGTCGAAGGCCGAGCAGCCCTGGTCGTCGAGATCTTGTCCCCGAACGACGAGAGTCGCGACAAGCTTCCGTTCTACGCGCGGACGGGTGTCTCGGAGGTCTGGCTCGTCCATCCCGTGACCCGCGTGATCGAGATCTTCACCCTCGCGGAGGGCGAGCTCGTCGAGGTCGCGCCAGCTGCGGGCAGCGTGCGCTCTCCCTTGCTCGGCATCGAGTTGACGACGGTCGCCGGACCGAAGCTACAGATCCGCGACGGCGCGCACGTCGACGAGATCTAGAAGATCGGGTTGATCAGCTTGACGTCCGAGCCACCGACGAACGAGTACGCGCCGACGTTGTAGTGGCCGTACACCGACAGCCCGAACGGCTTGTCCGAGCTCGCCGCGTGATGGCCCTCGGTGAGCGGACACGTCACCTGCTCGTACGCGATGCCGAGCACCGAGCCGATCGGCGCGATCACGCACTGCGAGAACTCGGCGCTGGTCAGCGAGAGGCCATCGAGGAAGATGTTGGCGCCGACCTGCTTCGCGAACACGGCGAAGTTCTTGTCGAACGTGTCGGGCACCATGAACACGTAGTCCTTGCGGTGCTGCTCGGCGGCCGGGATGGTCAGCATGCTCGGATCGCCGGTGAAGCCGTGCTTCACGAACTGCTGCGAGACCTGATACGAGCCGATCTGGATCGCCGCGGTGGCCGACAGCGCGAAGCCGGTCTTCGCCGCGAACGTCACCTTCTCGCGCGCGTTGACGGTGAACGAGTTGTAGGGCGGCGGCAGGTTCGTCGTGATCTGCGTGCCGTCGACGGTGCCGACCACGCGGATGATGTCCGGCTCGACCCAACCCGATGGATCCGTCGACCGGATCGGGCTGCGGGCGACGGCGAACTCCTTGCCCATCGCGGTGACCGGGAACAGCTGCTCCTCGAGGTGCTCGGTGCAGCAGATGTCGTCCTCCTGATCGTTCCAGTCCGGCGGATACTCGACGTTGTCGGCGCCGCCGAAGCCGATGCCGCGCTCGTTCGCGGTGAACACCACGATCGGGCGATCGGCCTTGATGTACGTGCCGGTGACGTCGCCGTCGGCCATCGCCGACGCGCAGTCGCCGATCGAGCCGGTCGGCTGCTGGGTCTCGAGGTTGACGACGGTGTAGCGGCCGGTGGTGAACGTCAGCGTGCCGTTCCTCGGCGTCGCCGCGATCGGGAAGCCGGTGTCGCCGGCGGCCGCCATCAGCGGGTGTGACGCCGTGACGGTGACGGTGGTGTTGTCGAACGGCGCGATGATCGCGATCGAGCCGTGATCCGGAATCGACGGCTGCGACAGGCCGGAGATCGCGCACGGGTTCGCGGTCTCGAAGCCCATCGCGATGTAGTCGGTGCCGAGCGCCTGGATCGGGATCAGCGTCGAGGCGTCGTTGGAGAACTGCTGGACGATCGGGTTGAACTGGTAGACCACGACCGGACCGGTGGTGACGACGTGGTACGCGTGCGGCGACACGAACGTGCCGGAGCCGCTGTTCGGCGTGTACGTGCCGTTCTGGCCCATCGCGCCGTCGACCTCGCGCTGCGGCAGATCGATGCGCTTGGTGCCGCGTGGCGGCACGGTGGACGAGAACGCCACCTGCTCGTTGACCGGCTGGCCGACGCGCGCGGCGTTCTTGGTGATCGTGACGTTGACGACGAAGTCGTTGTTGTTGGCGACCACCAGCGAGTACTGCTGGGCGGCGGCGTCGTTCGAGATGCCGAGCGAGCTGTTGAACGACTCGTTATCGAGATCGGCCGCCCAGAAATCGCAGCCGAGGTTCGAGGGATGATCCATCGCCGCCTCGCACGGCGTCTTGCACTGGCCGTTCGAGCAGACACTGTCCGCCGGGCAGGATTCGACGACCTCGCCACCGGTGCCCTCGCCGTTGCAGCGCAGCACGTCGTTCGCGGTGGGCCCGCCGCAGTACAGCTGATCGGGCACGCAGACCACGCAGCCGAGCACCGGATCGCAGACCTCGTCGGGGTTGCACGTGACCGGCGGCAGGAACGAGCCGTCGCCGGCACACGCCTGATAGCCGAGCGCGCTGCAGATGCCGGCGCAGCCGTCACCGTTGTTCCGCGAGCTGGGACCGCATGACATCGCGGTGACGCTCAGAAGTAACGCGAACGAAACGCCAGCAAGCTTGGCCCTCATCGCGGGCGAGCTTTGTTCATTTCCACCGACCGCTTCAACTACGAAGATCGCCGGGTCGTCGATTCTCCGCGTCGAAAGTCGAGCTTTCGACTTTCATCGAGAATGAATTGAGACGCGGTCAACAACTAGTCGCTGTGCTGATCGACGGTGCGCTCTGCGAACACGCAGATCGACAGCAGCTCGAGCAGGTAGCCCTCGGCAGTGCGAAGGTCTCCGCCCGCCACGGCGAGCGAAGCCATCCACGACAGCGTGCGAGCGTGCGGATAGATGTCCGTCTCGGGGGACGGCGTCTGCGTTTCGCTGGGAGACAACATGATGTCTCCCCGTTGGTTCACGGATGATGCCAAGACGCCGTCCGCGCGTCCGCGCACGGCAGCAGTGCGCGAGAGCGCCGGAGCGCCAAAACCGTCTCGATCCGCTCCGGCTTGCCCCAGTCGCTCCACTCGACGCCTTCCAGATCGAGCGCACACAGACGCTCGGGTGCGCGCTCCAAGATATCGCGCGAGAAGCTGACAGGCAGATACGCACGATAGATGTACTCGAGCGCGTCGTCCTCGTCGGGCGTGCCGACGAGCGGAACCAGCGAGTCGAGGATGTCGAGCAGGTGTGGATCGGCCTGCCGGCCGAGCTCCCACAGCGCGTCGACGGTGCCGCACGTCACCATGGTGTTCCACAGCGCGCCCTGCCCGATCATCTGCCTGGCATCCTGCACGGTCGGCTTCTCGACGAACGCGAGCAGCTGGCGCACCTCGGGGATCTCGGTCACGCGATCGCCGAGCGTGAGATAGCCGAGCTCGGGATCGGCCTCGGTCGGCTTGACCCCGAGCATGACGACCTTGTCGCGCATCCGGCGCGCGACGCCCTGTGCGGCCGCGACCTGATCGACATAGCGCGCAGCGGGCGCCACGTAGTGATCGGTCGGCGTGATCGTCACGGTCGCGTTCGGCGCCCAGCCGCGGATCAT
>JAEYYY010000890.1 GCA_023430775.1 Pseudomonadota bacterium | reverse complement strand
AGCGCGGCCTTGAGCACCTCGTCCATGTGCGCCGCGTAGACGAAGTCGAGCTCCTTGCGCGCCTGCTCCGGGACGTCGATGAGGTCCTTCTCGTTCCGGGCGGGGATGATGACGCGCTTGATGCCGGCGCGGTGCGCGGCGAGGACCTTCTCCTTGACGCCACCGATCGGCAGCGCGTTGCCGCGCAGATCGATCTCGCCGGTGATCGCGACGTCGTTGCGGATCGGCCGCTTGGTGAACACCGAGACCACCGCGCAGGTCAGCGCGACGCCGGCGGACGGACCGTCCTTCTTGATCGCGCCCTGCGGCAAGTGGATGTGGAGATCGCTGGCCGCGATCTTGTCGTGGTCGATGCCGAGCCGGGTGGCGTTGGCACGCATCCACGACACCGCAGCCTGCGCCGACTCCTTCATGACGTCGCCCATCTGACCGGTCAGGCGGGTCTCGCCCTTGCCCGGGAAGATGCGCGTCTCGATGAACATGATGTCGCCGCCGACGGGCGTCCACGCGAGACCGGTGATCACACCGACCTCGGGCTTGCGCTCCGCCTGATCGGAGACGTGGCGCGGCGGACCCAGCAGATCCTCGAGCGACTTCTTGTCGATCGTGACGTTGGTGGCGCCTTCGGCGACCTTGACCGCGGCACCACGGCAGACCGCCGCGATCTCGCGCTCGAGGTTACGGACGCCGGCCTCGCGGGTGTAGCTGTGGATGATGTCGACCAGGGCATCCTCGTGCAGATCGATCTGCTCGCGGGTGATGCCGTGCTCGCCGAGCTGCTTGGGAACCAGGTGGTTCTTCGCGATCGCGAGCTTCTCGACGGCGGTGTAGCCGGACAGCTCCACCATCTCCATGCGATCGAGCAGCGGCTGGCTGATCGTGTCGGTCTGGTTGGCGGTGCAGATGAACATCACCTTCGACAGATCGACCGGCACCTCGACGTAGTGATCGACGAAGTCCTTGTTCTGCTCGGGGTCGAGGACCTCGAGCATCGCGGCCGCCGGGTCGCCCCGCATGTCGGCCGCGAGCTTGTCGATCTCGTCGAGCACGAACACCGGGTTCATCGAGCCGGCCTTCTTGAGGCCCGAGACGATGCGGCCGGGGAGGGCGCCGATATAGGTGCGGCGGTGGCCGCGCACCTCGGCCTCATCCCTGACACCACCCAAAGAGATCCGGACGTACTTGCGGCCGAGCGAGCTCGCGATCGAGCGACCGAGCGAGGTCTTGCCGACGCCGGGCGGACCGACGGGCAGCAGGATCGGGCCGTGCTTCTGCGGCGCGAGCTTGCGCACCGCGAGGAACTCGAGGATGCGCTTCTTGACCTTCTCGAGGCCCGAGTGCTCGGCCTCGAGGATCGCGCGGGCCGCGGACACGTCGAGGCGATCCTCGGTGGTGACGTTCCACGGGATCTCGAGGAGGTTCTCGACGTACGTGCGCGCGATGTTGTACTCGGGTGACGAGCTCGCCATCTGGCTCATCCGCGACAGCTGCTTCTTGGCAACCGCGCGAACCTCGTCGGACATCTTGCTGTCCTCGATCTTCTTGCGCAGCTCGTCGATCTCGGCGTTGTCGTCCTGCTCGCCGAGCTCTTCCTGGATCTGGCGCATCCGGTCGCGCAGCACGCGCTCGCGGTGGGTGCGGCTCGACTCGCCTTCGAGCTCGGCGCCGATGTCGGCCTTGAGCCGGAGCACGGTGGCCTGGCGCTCGAGCGACGGGATGATGCGCTCGAGGCGCTTCATCGTGTCGGTCTCGATCAGGAGGTTGGTGAGATCGTCGCGCTCGAGCTCGAGGTACGGCGCGGCCGCATCGACCAGCTTGTCGGGATCGATCAGCGCCTGGACCTGCGCGCGGGTCAGATCGCCCTTCGGCGCGTTGGCCGCGGCGCTGCTCTCCTTGGTCTCGGAGGACGCCGACGACGCGCGGCTCTGGGCATCGGTGACGACCGCGAGCAGGTAATCGCGGACCTTGTTGGTGGTCGAGGTCAGCTGATCTGCCGTGGCGGTGGACGTGGACACCAGCTTGGAGACGCTGGCGACCAGGAACGGCTCGGTGGCGACCAGGGCATCGATGTGGACGCGCTCGAGGAACCGCATCACGCAGGTGAAGCGGCCGGGCGAGTGCTTGACGACCTGGACGATCTCCGCGCGGACGCCGACCTCGTGGAGGTCGCGCTGACCCGGGTCGCGAACGGCCGGGTTCTTCTGCGGGATGATGACGATCAGGTTGTCATCGCGGGTCGCTGCTTCGATCGCACGCACGGAAGCTTCACGACCGATCTCGAGCGGCCCGACATGGCCGGGCAGCTGGACCTCGGTGCGAAGCGGAATGACTGGGTATTGTCCCTCGGTGTGCTTGGACATCGTGGCTTTTGCGAGCCTACCGCATCTCAGTCTTTGTGCCCGCGTTTGCGAAGGTGAGTTACGAGCTGGATCAGCTGTTTCTTGCTTTCTTCGTCATCGAGCTGCGGAACGTCGATCTGGACGGTGATGTAGTGGTCACCAGCACCCGCTCGATCGGAGAGGCCCTTACCGCGAAGCCGTAGCTTCTTGCCGCTCGACGTGCCGGGCGGCACCTTGACCTCGGCCTTGCCGTCGCGCGTCGCGACGGTGGCGACCGTGCCGAGGATCGCGCGATCGAACGAGATCCGCACGTCGCTGAACACGTCCTTGCCCTCGACCTTGAGCCAGGTTCCGTCCGAGGCCTTCACCTTCTGCTCGAAGTCAGCATCCTGAGCCTCGCGACGTGGCCGCCTGCGCGCGCGCGGCTCGTCGTCGTCCATGTCCATGTGCTGGACGCGCACACGGCCGCCACGGCCCGGCCCGCCCTGGGAGAAGAACTGCCCGAACAGGTCGCCGAGATCGAACACTCCCGGGCCCGGGCCCTGCTGCGTGTACGTGTATTGCGCCCCGCCTCCGCCAGAAAACCCGCGCGGCATGCCACCGCCGGCGCGGATCTGGTCGTAGAGCTCGCGCTTCTTGGGCTCCCCGAGGACGTCGTAGGCGTTCGAGATGTCCTTGAACCGCGACTCCTTCGCCTTGTCACCGCCGGTGGAGTCCGGATGATATTGCTTCGCGAGCTTGCGATAGGCCTTCTTGATGTCGTCGGCCGATGCCTTCTCGGAAACGCCGAGCGCCTTGTAGTAATCGACGCTCGGATCGAAGTCGATCTGCTGCGGCATTAGGCGGCTGCTCCTTTGGCGTGCTTGCGGAAGGTGATCGCTTCGCCATCGACATCCGCGATGATCTCGTCACCGGGCTGGAACTCGTTGGCGAGCAGGCGGAGGGCGAGGGGATCGATCACCAGCTTCTGGAGCGCACGCTTGAGAGGACGTGCGCCGTACACCGGATCGTACCCGGCCTCGGCGACGCGAGCGACTGCCTCGTCGGTGAGGACCAGCGACAGCTGGCGCTCGGCGAGCAGCTTCTGGAACCGCGCCACCTGGATGTGGACGATCTGCGCGAGCTGCGACTCGCCCAGCGGCTCGAAGAAGATGATCTCGTCGATCCGGTTCAGGAACTCGGGGCGGAACGTGCCGCGCAGCTCGTTCAGCGTGCGCTGCTCGATCTGCTCCCGGTTGCCCTTGCCCAGCTCGAGCAGGTGCGCCGAGCCGACGTTGGTGGTCATGATGACGACCGTGTTCTTGAAGTCGACCGTGCGGCCCTGGCCGTCGGTCAGCCGGCCGTCGTCGAGGACTTGCAACAGCACGCTCCACACATCGGCGTGTGCCTTCTCCATCTCGTCGAGCAGCACGACCGAGTACGGGTGGCGCCGCACCGCCTCGGTGAGCTGACCGCCCTGGTCGTAGCCGACGTAGCCCGGAGGTGCACCGACGAGGCGGCTCACCGTGTGCTTCTCCTGGTACTCGGACATGTCGATGCGAACCATCGCGTGCTCGTCGTCGAACAGGAACTCGGCGAGGGCACGCGCGAGCTCCGTCTTGCCGACGCCCGTGGGACCGAGGAACAGGAAGCTGCCGATCGGCCGGTTCGGATCCTTGAGACCCGCACGCGCCCGGCGCACCGCTGCCGCGATCGCGGTGACGGCGGTGTCCTGACCGATCACGCGCTGGCGCAGCCGATCTTCCATTTTGGTGAGGCGCTCGACCTCGCCCTCGAGCATCTTCTCGACGGGGATGCCGGTCCACTTCGCGACGACACCGGCGATGTCATCCTCGGTGACCTCCTCGCGGAGGAAGCCGCCCTTCTCGCGCAGCGCGTCGACCTTGCCGGCATCGACCGCGATCTCGCGATCGAGCTGCGGGATCGAGCCGAAGCGCAGCTCCGAGGCACGGGCGAAGTCGCCCTGCTTCTGCAGCTTGTCCGCCTCCGTCTTGAGGTTCTCGAGCTGCTCCTTCTTCGTGCGCAGCCCCTTGATCAGGTCGCGCTCGGCCTGCCACGTCGCCTTCATCGACGACGCCTGCTCCTTGAGATCGCTGATCTCGCGCTCGAGATCCTTCGCCCGCTGCCTGGAGCGCTTGTCGTTCTCGCGCTCCATCGCGGCCTTCTCGACCTCGAGGGTCATCACGCGACGCTCGAGGTTATCGATCGGCGTCGGCACGCTCTCGATCTCCATCTTGAGGCGCGACGCGGCCTCGTCGATCAGATCGATCGCCTTGTCGGGCAGCTGGCGCGACGGGATGTAGCGATGCGACAGCTTCGCGGCGCCGACCAGCGCGGCATCGCGGATGCGGATGCCGTGGTGGACCTCGTACTTGTCCTTGAGCCCGCGCAGGATCGCGATGGTGTCCTCGACGCTCGGCTCCTCGATGACGATCGGCTGGAACCGGCGCTCGAGCGCCTTGTCCTTCTCGATATGCTTGCGGTACTCGTCCAGCGTGGTGGCGCCGATGCAGCGCAGCTCGCCACGCGCGAGCGCGGGCTTGAGCAAGTTCGCCGCGTCGGTGGCACCCTCGGCCGCGCCGGCACCGACGAGCGTGTGCAGCTCGTCGATGAACAGGATGACGTTGCCGGCGGCCGCCGCGATTTCCTTGAGCACCGCCTTGAGGCGCTCCTCGAACTCGCCGCGATACTTGGCGCCGGCGATCAGCGCGCCGAGGTCGAGCGACGCGATCCGTTTGTCGCGCAGTGACTCGGGCACGTCGCCGGCGGCGATCCGGATCGCGATGCCCTCGACGACGGCCGTCTTGCCGACACCCGCTTCGCCGACGAGGACCGGGTTGTTCTTGGTGCGGCGGGACAGGATCTGGATGGTCCGGCGGATCTCCTCGTCGCGGCCGATGACGGGATCGAGCTTGCTCTGCGACGCCAGTCGCGTGAGGTCGCGCGTGTAGCGCTCGAGCGCCTCGTACTTGGCCTCGGGATCCTGCGAGTCGACGCGCTGGTTGCCGCGCACCGCCTGCAGCGCCTCGAGGATCGCCTCCTTGTTCGCACCGGCCCGGCGCAGCGCGTCGCCCGCTGCCGTCTTGCTTTCGGCGAGCGCCAGCAAGAAGTGCTCGGTCGACGTGAAGTCGTCCTTCATGTTGTGCGCTTCGCGCACCGCCTGCGCCCACAGGTCCTTGAATGCGCGATTTGCATCGACGTCGAGGGCGGCGCCGTGAGCTCGCGGCAACTTCGCGAGGCTCTGATCGAGGTCGGCGCGCACGACGCGCGGATCTGCACCGAGCTTCGAGAGGATCCGCGGCACCACGCCTGCCTCTTGCTCGAGCAACGCGACGAGCAAGTGCTCGGTGGTCACCTCGGCATGGTTCTTAGCGACGGCCACATCACGTGCGGCGCCAATCGCTTCCTGCGCTTTGACGGTGAGCTTGTCGAGCTTCATAAAAAATGCTCCTGCGATTCACGGACCGCCTGGAAACCGCAGGCCGTGAACCGAGGAGCACCGTAACAACGCTTACAAAACCGTCAACGGGTCGGGCAGAAATCCGAGACCCGGGTGATCGGCGAGCCCGTTACTTCTTGCAGGCCATCTCGAAGCCCGGAGCCCACTTCTTGCCGTCCGAAGACATCTGGGCGGCGAGCTTCCACTCCTTGCCCGGCTTCACGACCTCCATCGTGGCCTTGACCTTCACGGCCATGCCCATCATCCGCTGCTCGCCTTCCCAGGTCTTGCCGTCGGAGGACCAGTTGGTCTCCTGGCCGCCGTGGCTGTCGACCGCGAGCCGGAACCACTTCTTCTGGGTCGCGTCGTAGCTGATGTAGTCGATGTTGCGGACCTTGACCGGGCCGATCTGACCGGTCATCTCGCCGCGGAGCCAGAACTTGTCGAGATCGAGCGTCTGCTTGATCGACAGGTTCTTGAACTCCATCGCAGCGCCCGTCGGATCCATCGCCTTGCCCGAGCACTTCCAGTTTCCGACCATGTCCTTCGCCAGCGCGGTGAGCTCCGCCGACGGCTTGGGCATCTCCATCTTCGGAGGTTCGGGCTTCTTCGCCTCGGGCGCCTTCTTGGCCTCGGGCTTCTTGTCGTCGGCCGTGGCCGTACCCGCGAACGCGAGGACGGCGGCGATCGTGGTGAGCGTCTTCATGGCGGGCCTCACTTCTTGCACGTCATCTCGAAGCCCTTGATCCACTTCTTGCCGTCGGGCGACATCTCCGAGGAGACCTTGAGCTCCTTGGCCGACATCTCGACGTTCGCCTTGGTCTTGGCGGTCATGCCCATCATCGTCGACTCGCCTTCCCACTTCTTGCCGTCGGAAGACCACGCGACTTCGTGACCACCGGTCGAGTCGACCGAGAGGCGGTGCCACTTCTTCTGGGTGCCGTCGTAGGTGATGTACTCGACGCCCTTCATCTTCATCTTGCCGGCGGTCGAGCTCATGTCGCCCTTGAGCCAGAACTTGTCGAGGTCGGCGACGACCTTGTTGGTGCTCTTGAAGTCGGTCCAGTTGGTGCCGTCCATCGACCACTTGCCGTCGCACTTCCAGTTGCCCGCCATCGTCTTCGCCATGTCGGTGAGCTCCTGGGCCGGCTTGGGCATCTCCATCTTGGGAGCGTCCTTCTTCACCGGCTCGGGCGCCTTCTTCGCGTCCTTCTTGGCCATGTCATCTGCAGTGGCGGTACTGGCGAGGGCCAGCCCGATCCCGATCCCGATCACGATCGTGTTTTTCATGGTTGTCTCTCCTGCGCGGGACTCTCGACCGCGGCCGGAGAAACGTCAAGATCCGTATTAAATTCGGTGACTTCTGCGCGATCCGTTGGGGCTTATTGCCCCGGGCGACAACCAGCGCTCAGTCGAGCACGCTCGCGACCGGCGTGCCCTGCGCGGCGGCCCGCACCTTCGATAGATCGAGCAGGCCGCGACGCCCGAGCTCGGCGATCGCGGTCGATGCCGACTGCAGCTGCAGCCGACCTTCGCGACCGGCGAGCTCCGCGAGCGCCTCGGCGATCCGCCGCGGGCCGTCGTCGCCGAGCGCGGTCCCGATCTGCTTCGCGAGCGCGGTCTCGCCGACCAGCGCGGCGGCGATCAACGCGTGGGCGAGCGAGGTGTCGTGGTTCGAGCTCGGACCGCGCGTCTGCAGCGCATCCTTTTCGGCCAGCTCGCGCGCCACCTCGACGAGCGCCGCCGGATCGTCGGCGCGCCAGTAGACGTCGAGCAAGCGCCGCAGCGTGGGCACGTGCGCGGGATCGAGATCCGAGGCGCGCAGGAACGCATCGTCGGCGCGATCGACATCGCCGAGGTGGAGCAGGATGGTCTCGCCGAGCCGGAACAACCGCTCGGCGCGTGCCGCCGGCGAGGGTGCGAGCGGCACCAGCTGATAGAGGTAGCGCGCCGCGGCCGACCAGTCGGAGCGCGCGACGTGGAGCTCGACGAGCGCCTCGAGTGCCGGCGTGTGATGCGGGTGATCGCGCAGCACGCGCTCGAGCTGCGCGATCGCGGCGTCGAGGTTGCCGGCCTGGCGCTGCAGATCGACGAGCGCGAAGTGCGTCGCCAGCTGGGCGTCGTCGTCGTCGAGCGGGATCAGATCGAGGACGCTACGCGCCGCGGCGAGCGCGGTGTCGAGATCGTGCGTACGCGTCGCCAGATCCTGGACGCGCATCACGATGTCGCGGCGTGTCGGCGCGGCCGCGGCGGCGGCCCTGGCGTGAGCGAGGGCCTCGGTATCGCGGCCGAGCTTCTCCGAGATGATCGAGCGACGCAGCGCGAGCTCGTCGTCGCCGAGCACCGACTCGCCGGTGCCGAGGTCGCGATAGATCAGATCGGCCGTCGGCCAGTCGCCGAGCTTGAACGCGAGGGCGCCGCGTGCGTCGAGCGCGGGCACGTGACCCGGATCGTCGATCAGCGCGAGGTCGTACGCGCGCGCCGCTTGATCGAGCACCCCGAGCTGCTCGGCGAGGCGCGCGACCTCGAGCCACGCGGTGGCGCGATCCTCGCCGGCCTCGAGCTGGCTGGCGCGGATCGTCGTCAGCTCGGTGAGGCCCGGAAGATCGCTCGACGCGCGATACGCCTCGGCGAGCACGCGGAACGCTTCGGGATGACCGGGCTCGGCGCGCCACACCTGGTG
>JAEYYY010000843.1 GCA_023430775.1 Pseudomonadota bacterium | reverse complement strand
GTGCACGGCCTCGTCGTAGCGATTCGACATCAGCGCCGCGCGCGCGCCGGTCGACAGCGCACTGCCATGATCCGGATCGATCGCGAGTACCGCACGCGCGCTGTCGAGCGCGGCAGGTGCATCGCCCGTCGCGAGCTGGCAGCGCGCGATTCCGGCCCGGGTCTCCGCAACGCGCGTCCTTGTCCTTAGTGCCAGCTTGTAGAAGTACAGCGCGTCGGCCATGCGACCGGCGGCCTCGTGTCGTTGCGCGACATCGAAAAGGGATGCAGTTTCGGTGGGCGCCCCGATCTCGCCCACTCGTCGCAGCGCATTGCAGCGTGCAAGGCCTTCCTTCGCCGCGCGCAGCTCGCCGTTGCGGCGGATGGCGTCAGCGAAGTGGTAGCTCGCACGCTTGATGTCCTCGAGCTGCAGCCAGCCGAACCCCTGATCGGTCGCGCGCAAGGTGTCCAGGCGATTCTCGTCGAGCGCGGGAAAGGCCAGCTCGTCGAATGCGTCGCGCAGCGAGGCCAGCGTGCGGAATCGCGGGCGCGCCAGACCGAGTGCGCGCATCAGGATCGACCTGATCGGCTCCGCGTCGTAGGTCTCCCATCCGATGCACCGATCTCGTAGCGCGTGCGCGGTGGCGCAGACGAGCCCCGGTTCGTCGCAGGCAGGCCAGCTTGCCGTGACCTCGCGAGGGAGCCACACCTCGCGCTTCGTCACCGGCAAGAATCCGACCCGCAGCTGGTTCGCGACGTCGAAGGTCACGAGCGGTCGCACGAAGCGAGCAGCGTCGCGCGGGAGCTGTGATGCGATCAACGTGTAGACGTCGACGAGCTGGCGACCCCAGGTCGCGACCATCTTGCGCGCGAAGGCGTTGTCGCCGGCCACAGGCGCGTAGTTCCAGTCGATGGCCGCGTACCGAAGCAGCAACGTCGCGCCCTGCTCCTCGATCGCGTCGAGAACATGAAAGTGTGGAAGTAGCTCGAGCCAGCATCGCCTGAGCTCGTCCCACGCCTCGCCGCGATCCGGCTCGCCCGGTGTCAGCTCCATCACGACGATCGGTCGGCCATCGTCATACGCGCGGAGCTCGCCGAGCTCCGGCCTGCGGCGTGTCCATTCGGTGCACTCGAGGACCGACACGACGGCCCATGATAGGCGTGAACCGCCCGAGCGCACCGCGACGATCTGGCAGGTGCAGTGCCGAGCTGACAGCGACGCTACGCCTGTTCGGCAACACGTGCCGCACTGGCAAGTCGCGCGAGCGCACGGTCGCGACCGAGCAGCGCGAGCACGTCGAACAGGCTCGGGCTCGTCGCCCGGCCGGTGAGTGCCACGCGTGCCGGCGGACCGACATCGCGCATCGCGAGGCTCGCGGAAGCCAGCGACTGCGTGACATGACCCTCGAGCGTTGAAGCGCTCCAGTCGCTGGCTGCGACGCAGGCGTCGTGCAGCACACGCAGCCGCGGCGCCGCGTCAGCGGTCAGGAACTTCTTCACCGCAGCGGCATCCATCACCGGCGGATCGCGGAAGTACGGATCGAGTAGATCGGCCGCATCGACGAAGGTCTGCGCGCGCTCGCGGACGAGCGGCAACGCGGCGAGGACGGCATCGGCAGAGGGCGTCAGGCCGCGCGCCGCGAGGCAGGGCAGGGCGTGCTCGACGTAGGAGGCATCGGGCATCAGCTGCGGCGAGCGCAGGTGATCGTGATCCACTGCGCGGAACTTTCGCGGATCGAACTTGCCGTCGGCGCGCTGACACTGCGCCCAGTCAAAGGCCGCGATCAGATCGGAACGCGAGAGCCGGGACTCGATCTCGCCCTGCGACCAGCCGAAGCGCGCGAGGTAATCGAGGACGGCATCGGGCGAGTAGCCCTGGTCGCGATACTCGGTGACGCTGACCGCGCCGTGTCGCTTGGACAGCTTCTCGCCGTTCTGCGCGAGCATCATCGGCAGGTGCGCGAAGCGCGGCACGCGTGCGCCTAGCGCCTCGTAGAGCTGGATCTGTGGCGGCGTGTTGATCATGTGATCGCGGCCGCGAGCGACGATCGTGATGTCCATCGTCAGATCGTCGACGACCGCGCCGAAGTTATAGAGCGGCACGCCATCGCTGCGAAGCAGCACGAAGTCCTGGAGCTCCTTGTTCGGAGTCCTCACCTTCTTGAAGACCAGATCGTCGTACTCGATCGAGCCAGCGGTGTTCGCCTTGAAGCGCACCACGTGGGGCAAGTCCGGCTCGTCGCGGCGGTCGCGACAGGTGCCAGGATACTTGAAGCCCGCCGACGGATCGCCGCCGAGCGCTGCGCGCCGAGCATCGAGCTCCGCCTTCGTGCAGTAGCAACGGTAGGCCTTGCCGGCGCGGATCAAGGCGTCGGCGTGCTGGCGATAGATCGCGAGCCGCTGCATCTGGGTGTACGGGCCGTAGGCGCCGCGATCGGCCTCGCCGGGACCCTCGTCCCAATCGAGACCGAGCCAGCGCAGCGACTCGAAGATCGCGGCGCGGCTCGCGTCGGTGGAGCGTTCCTGATCGGTGTCCTCGATGCGCAAGATGAACGTGCCGCGGGTCTTGCGAGCCCACAGCCAGTTGAACAGCGCCGTCCGGGCGCCTCCGATGTGGAGGTAGCCCGTCGGCGATGGCGCGAAGCGCAGCCGATCGGTCATGGCGGGTCACGGTGTAGCCGGTGTTCCGCGGGCTGGGGAGTGCCAAAAAATTAGCAGCGAATGGTTGCTAAGGAATTAGCACCCTGCTAATTCTTTCGCACGTGGCGAAGAAACCAGACCCGCTGACGCGCCGCGAGCGCGAGATCATGGACATCCTCCACCGTCGAGGGCGGGCCACCGCACACGAGGTGCTGGACGATCTCGCCGACCCGCCGAGCTATTCGGCCGTGCGGACGTTCCTGCGCCTCCTCGAGGAGCGCGGCCACGTCCGCCACGAGCAGGATGGGCCCCGGTACGTCTACACGCCCACGGTCGCCCGCAAGGACGCGCAGCGGAGTGCAATGGCCCACCTGGTCGAGACGTTCTTCGACGGTTCTGTCGAGGAAGCCGTGGCCACGCTCGTCCAGTCGTCCAAGTCCAAGCTGTCCGCCGACGATCTCGATCGGATCGCCGCGCTGATCGCGAAGGCCAAGAAGGAGGGGCGGTGATGCGTGCCATCTCGCCGGCGGTCGCGGTCGCAGTCGCAGTCGCCGAGCCAATCTGCCCACCCGAAGTTCCGCGCGCTGCCGACGACCTCGATCGGATCGCGGCGCTGATCGCGAAGGCCAAGCAGGAGGGACGGTAGTGCTGGCCGCCGTCTCGCCGACGTCACTGTTCGTCGCCGCGGTCGCGGATGCGATCGCCGAGCTGATTTCTCCACGCGAAGTCCTGCCGACCGCCGCCGAGCTCCAGCGAGTGGCGGTGAGGATCGCGCAGGCACGGAAGGAAGGTCGCTGATGATGCCCTCACTCATGTTGTTCGTGCGCGGTGCGATCGTGCTCGCGTTCGCGCTGGTCGCCGTGCGGTTGCTGCGCGGCTCGTCGGCCGCGATGCGCCATGCCGTGCTCGGCGCCGCGCTGACCGCGGTGCTCGTGTTGCCGGTGATCGAGGTGGTGGTGCCGACGTGGCACACCGGCGCGATCGAGGCGGCTGTCGCACCGGCGATCGCGCCGGAGCTCCCGATCGCCGAGGTCGGCGGTGCGCCGGTCGCTGCCACGC
>JAEYYY010000834.1 GCA_023430775.1 Pseudomonadota bacterium | reverse complement strand
CCGGGAAACAGGCCGCGGCCGCCGGTGTGAAACAGCAGCGGCTCGTCGTCGACGATCAGGTACTGGTTGAAGGAGAACCCCCCGATGATGTCGACCGGGGTGTGGATGCGATAGATGCCGTCTGCGATCTCGTGGATGCTCGTCATACCGGAATGTGTCGCGACCCGGCCGGGCGTTACACGCGATCTGACAACGCCGTTTCGCCGGCTTACGCCCACTCGATCGACGTGCACGGGGCGTCGGGGTTGCCATCCGCGCCGATCTCGATCCGCTCGGCGATCGCCCGCACGCGCTGGCCGACATCGGTCTCGATCCAGGCTCCCGCGAGGTCCCAGTCCATGTCCATGTGGACGAGCAAGATCTCGTAGTGCTCCTCGTCGCCGAGCCACCACGGCGAGAGCTCGACCATGGCGCGGAGATAACCGCGACGACCGATCTCGCGACCCGCCGGCGGCCGGCAGACGATTCCGGTGATCTCGATCATCGCACCAGCGTATCGCGAGATAGGCTGCGCGCGATGGCCGGTCAGCGTGTCGTGATCCGCGAGCTCGGCGAGACGCCGCTCGACGCGATCGAGCAGCACTCGTCCCTCGAGCCGATGGAGATGCCGGCGCCGCAGCCCGGCGAGGTCGTGATCGAGGTCAAGTCGGCCGCCGTCGGCTGGGTCGATCTGATCATGACGAGCGGCCAGTACCAGCATCCGCCGAAGCCGCCGTACACGCCGGGCCTCGAGTACGCCGGCACCATCGTCGCGGGCGACGGCCCGATCGGCGAGCGCGTGATGGTCGATCCATTGCTCGCCGGCCCGCGCTCGCTCGGCGATTACCAGGCGGCAGGCGGCTTCGCGACGTACGCGGTGGTCCCCGCCGCCGCGGTGCATCGCATCCCCGGCGAGCTGTCCTTCGATCAGGCGTGCAACCTGCTCGGCAACTACGAGACCGCGTATCACTGCCTGATCGCGCGCGGTCGCCTGCAGCCGGGCGAGACCGTGCTGATCCACGGCGCCGCCGGATCGACCGGGCTCGCCGCGGTCCACGTCGCCAAGCTGGTCGGCGCACGCGTGATCGCCACCGGCCGCTCGCCGGCAAAGCTCGCCGTGGTCCAGACGCAGGGCGCCGATCACGTGGTCCCCAGCACCGACTTCCGCGACCAGGTCAAGGCGCTCACCGGCGGCAAGGGCGTCGACGTCGTCTACGACGGTGTCGGCGGCGACATCTCCGTCGAGAGCCTGCGCTGCGTGCGGTTCGGCGCGCGCTTCTTGATCGTCGGCTGGGCGTCGACGCCGTTCGTGGCCAAGGGCAAGGGCCAGCGCGGCGCGCCCAACGCGAACCAGCTCCCGACAAACCTGATCATGATGAAGGGCCTCGACGTCCTCGGGTGCCCGGCCGTGATCTCCGCGGTCAACGATCCGGCGCTACGCGCGACCCGCCTCGCGCAGATCCTCGCGTGGGCCGCAGAAGGCAAGCTGCGGCCGCATGTCTCGCACGCGTTCCCGCTCGCCGAGTTCCGCGCCGCGATGCTCGCGAAGTGGAACGGCGAGGTGATCGGCGGTTGCGTGCTGCACCCTCAGTGAACGATCAGGCCGCGCGGCATCGTGATCTCGGGCGTCTTGTCACTGCTCTGCGCGACCCTGAGCGCCGCGAGGTTGCGCAGCTGCGCCTCGTCGACGATCGAGCCGCGCTCCGGCAGGTGCATGCCGCGGCCGCCGATCTCCGGCAGGAACACGAGCGCCTGTGCGTTGCCGTTGTAGCCGAGCTGGACGAGCGTGTCGGGCTCGAACTTGGTGCACTTCTTCTCGCAGCAGTAGAACGTCGACGTCACCCGATAGAGGCCCTCGGGCTTGAGCGCCTGGAGCGCCTTCGGATCGAAGTCGTCGGGGACGGTGGTGCCGTTCGCCGAGAACCGCGCGCGGTTGTGCGACCAGCCCTCGGGGAGGTAGACGCCGGGGCCGGGATCGCCGTGGTTGTGGAAGTAGACGAGGCGACCGGCCTCGACGCCCTTGATCGCTTTGCGTGTCTTGTAGATGCCGCAGGGAGGGAGCTCGCTCACGGGCCACATCATGGCACGCGTTTGTTACTGACGCCGCGCCTTCTCCGCTCCGGGCGAGTGCCGGTTACCTTCGGCCTGACATGGCGGCCAAGGCACCTCTCGAGATCGTCCAGGTCGGCACGCCCGTGCTGCGTCAGCTCGCGCGCGAGGTCACCGCCGAAGAGCTGGCGAGCCCACGCATCCAGAAGCTGATCGCCGACATGCGCGACACCATGCGCGCGGCGCCGGGCGTCGGCCTGGCGGCGCCGCAGATCGGCGAGGCGCTCCGGCTGGTCGTGATCGAGGACGCGCCCGCGTATCACGGCAAGCTCACCGCCGACGAGCTCGCCGCGCTCGAGCGCGATGCGGTGCCGTTCCACGTGCTCGTCAACCCGGTGCTCACCGTGCGCACCGAGGACGTGGTCGCGGCGTTCGAGGGCTGCCTCAGCTTCGCCGGCTTCTCGATGATCGTGCCCCGCGCGCGCAAGGTCCGCGTCGAGGCGCTCGACGAGCACGGCCAGCGCGTGGTCAAGGTCGCGACCGGCTGGTACGCGCGGATCCTCCAGCACGAGGTCGATCACCTGAACGGCATCGTGTGCTGCGATCGCATGGAGTCGCGCACGCTGACCACCACGGCGAACCACACCAGGTTCTGGAAGGGCAAGTCGGTGGCCGAAGTTCGCGCCGCGATCGCGCTCACGGACGCGTGATCCCGCGCTAGGGTCGGTGGCGGATGCACGCCGATCTCGAGTCAGGCACCGACGCCGCGCATCACGTGCTGTACGACCCGTCGATCGCGGCGAAGGTCGGCAACGACGAGGAGGTCCAGGCCGCGGCCGAGGCCGGCTCGCTGCTCGCGATGTACACCGCCGCCGATGGCCCGCTCGGCTATCGCGTGGTCGTCGGCGAGGAGCTGCCCGACGAGCTGCGGGGCAAGATCGCGACCACCACGAAGGACGTGCTGCTGCGCGTGCCGAGCGGCAAGCTCGTCGCCTCGGGCCTCGAGCATGCGGGAGATCCGGCGAAGGCCGATTCGACGCTCGAGCTACCCGCCGGCAACTACCTCGTCGACGTCCACGAGCTCGACTACGACTGGGATCGCGACATCGCGCCGGTGCTCGACAAGGAGCTCGGTAGCGCGTACCGGCGCGAGAAGCTCGGCGGCCCGATCGCCGGCGCGCTGACGCTGCTCGGGGTCGGCGCGCTGGTGTACGGCGCGATCGCGTGGAACCTGACGTTCCCGATCGCCGGCGCCGCCGCTGCCGTGCTCGGCTTCGTGCTGCCGCGACTGATCGTCGGCAAGGGTTACGAGGCGAAGAAGGCGGACATCGCGAAGCGGTTCCCCGGCCTCGTGCTGGTGATGCGGCGGCTCGCGGACGATGCGGATCTGTCGGCGCACGCGGGCAAGCTCCTCAGCTTCACCGACTGAGAAGATTTCTCCCGGCGCGCGGGCCCGCAATTCGCCAGGCGCGCCTTTTGCGGCGCGGATCGATCGAGGCGACACTGGTCGGGTGGGGGAGCCAGGCGACGAGTCTGCGACGGTGCTGCAGAAGCGACCGGCGACCCGAGCCAACATCGCGCCGCCTCCCTCGTCGACCACGATCGCCAGCGCCGGCGCAGCGCTCGCCGCCGTCGAGGCCGAGCGCATTCGCGGCCTGATGGCCGGCATCGCGGCGAGCTCGGTCGCGGTGATGGGCATCGTCTGGCTCCTCGGCGGCGATCCGCGCGCCGTCCAGATCCACTCGATCGCGCTCGGCATCTCGACCGTGCTCGCCGGCGGCTGCGCGGTGCTGTTCCGCAATCCGCGTCGCTACTCGTCGCACCTCGCGATGTACGTGATCCTGTCGCAGGTCGGCGTGCTGGTCAGCGGCTACTACTTCTGGGGCACGTTCTCGGCGTACGGCGCGCTGGTGCCGCTGACGGTCTACATCGCGGTCGGCTCGGCCACCAAGCTCGAGGCGATCGGCGGCGTCGCGATCTGCGTGATCGCGCAGGGCGGGTTCGCCGCCGCCACCTCGCTCGGCTGGGTCGAGGCGCGCGGCCTCGTGCAGCCGACGGCGGACGTGCCGCTGTCGACGCAGCTGATCGCGGTCGCGCTCCTCCAGGGCATCACGATCGGCGCCGCGGTGGCCGGCTGGAAGGCGCGCACCGACAGCGCCGATGCGCTCGAGCGCCACAACAAGGCGCTCGTCGAGAT
>JAEYYY010000790.1 GCA_023430775.1 Pseudomonadota bacterium | reverse complement strand
CCGCGTCGCCTTCGGCTTCCGCCTTGGCAGCGGCGGCCTTGGCAGCGGCATCGTCGGACGCCGCCTGCGCGAGCTCGCCTTCGGTGACCGTCCGGCCACTCCGGGCCGCAGCCCGGGCAGCTGCGGCTTTGCGCAGGGTCAACGTGGAGAACTCGGTCAGCGTCTTCATAGGAGTGGCTTGCTACACCAATCCTCGTCGGTGCGCCAGTGTTGGCGAACCACGTAAACGTGGTCGTAAACGTAAGCGTAAACGCCCCCTTCGGCAGCGGTCAGCAACCTACCGTCCTCCTTGTTTCCGAAAATGAAAACGGCCAGCCCGAGGGCCGGCCGGTTTCCTACGAACGCGGTTGGCTTACTGGCCGACCGAGCCGCTCGCCGAGGCCGAGACCTCGACCGAGACGGAGATGTTCGCCTGGATGCCGGCGGTCATCTTCGCGGCGGCGTAGATCTGGCCGGTCACGCACTGAGCCTGGTCCTTGAAGTTGTTCGCCAGCGTGATCGCGCTGCTCTTGAGCTCGGCAGCCGACCTCGCCCAGCCCTCGACCGCGTGCTTGAGCGGCACGAGGCGCGAACGCACCATGAAGATCTTCGGCAGGCCGGCCTTGAGCGCCTTGACGGTCTGCTCGGCGAGCTTCTTGTCGACGACGAGCTTCGCGTCGAGCGCGATCTCGAGCTCCGGCTCCGTGCACTGGACGTCGACCGCGGCCTTGACCTCGGCGTTCGCCTTGCACTGCGCCGACGCATCGACGTCAGCGTAGCCGTCGCACTTGCCCTCGCAGACGCCGTCGCACTTGCCGGTGGTGTTCTTGCCATTGCAGGTGCCGTTGCAGTTACCGCTGCACTTCGCCTTGATGTCGGCCGAGGCCTTGCCCTCGCACGACGCCGCGGCCTGCGCCGACGCCTTCGCATCGACGGTGCAGACGGCCGGCTTCATCTTGACCTTGAGCGCGGCCTTCGACTTGACGGCGACGCCGTTGAGGTTCTTGTCGATGCGGCCGTAGACCGCAGCGCAGATGTCCTTGGTCTCGCCCTTGTAGTCGGCCTCGGTCATGCCGATCTCGTTGCCGATGATGATGCAGCTGTTCTTGACGACTTCCGCCGTCTCCATCGCTGCCTTCTCGACGGCCTGCGTCGCCTCGAGGAACGCCTTGAGCTTGCGACCCGCGTCGGACGACGCGTAGCCACCGCAGGCGTTCGGATCGAGCGAGGCGTCGGGGCCAACGCCGGGCACGCCGCCGGGGACCTTGTCGCTTCCGGGGATGTTCGGCTTGCCGGGCAGTCCCTTACCACCGGGACACGCCGCCAGCGCTGCGGTGGCGGCCAGCGACGCCACGACGAGCAGGGACTTCGAGTACTTGATCATCTGAAAAGGCTCCTGTGTTTTCGAGAGACGTCGCGACGGACGTCGATCCGGCGAAGTGGATATCAAAATCCGCTCGTCGGGTCGCGCGCCCCGCCCCAAAAAAACTCCCAGAGCGTGCCGTGCTTACGGGGCGAGATGCCCCGAACGCCACGGATGAGGACGCGGCGTCGTGCGGCGAGCCGCCGTGGCGACGCCGGCGAACACCAGGCACTCGGAGTAGGGATCGACCTGGGTGTCGACGACGGCGAACGCGGGCGTGTCGATCGAGAGGGTCTGATCGGGACCGTCGCGGAAGGTATCGACGACGACATCGACCCGCTGGGTCTGTGGATCGGCGCCGAACAACGACACGGTGAACTTGCAGCGCCGCTCGGCGCCCTTGACCAGCTTGACCTGGACCTGGCTCGGCGCGGTGAACGTCACGGCGGCCTCCGGCCACTGCGGTGCACCGCTGCCGTGGATCCACGCGGCGGCGTAAGCGGCGAGGTCGAGCCCGGTCGAGGTCTCGAGCGCGGCGATCAGCTCGTCGACCGACAGCGCGCGCGGCTGACCGAGCACGGTCTTGAGGCCGTCGATCACCGCCTGGCGGGACGTCAGCACCTCGAGCTGGCGGAACAGGATCAGCGGGCCCGGGCCGTAGACGTCGCCGTAGTAGTCGAACAGCTCGGGCTTGGCTGTTTCTACGCCCGGCTCGGGCACCGGGAAGAACCGCGCGCCGTCGGAGAACAGCTTCCACGCGAACGCGGTCTGCGCGCCGATCGCCGGATCGACGGAGTCCTCGTACGCGTAGGCCAGATACTCGGCCATCGCTTCCTTCCACACGAAGTCGTAGGTATCGGCGAGCGTCGTCTGATCGCCGGCCCACTGGTGCGCGATCTCGTGATCGGTGACGTGCGCGACGGGATCGCTGTAGCTCGACGGGCCGTTCAACCGGTCGTCGAGGACGATGTTGCCGGGATGCTCGAACCCGCTCCAGTACGTCGGCGCGGTGAGGATGCGCAGCTCGCTGCCGAACGGGAACGCACCGAAGTTGTCCTCCATGAACGCCACGAACCCGGCGTGGTAGGTGTCGTCGAGCACGCCGGCGATGCCGGTCTGCGCGCGGTCGTAGAGCGTGACGTCGACCGAGCCCCACTTGCCGCGCGAGGTCTGCGTCCACGCCGGATACACCGCGACGCCGAACGTCGAGTACGTCGGGCCGCCGGGCGCGGTGAAGTCGCATTGCGTCTCGGTGGGGGAAATCTCGGTGATCGCGCCGGAGCAGCGCGCGAGGAAGCCGGCCGGATGGGTGACGCGGAACGTGTACGTCGCGAACTGATCGGGCCGGTTGTCGCATGGCGCGAATCGATCGCAGCCGCCGACCCAGCTCACCAGGTAGTAGAAGTCGTTGCCCTGGGCGTCCTGGGTGATCGAGTAGCCGACCTGGCTGGTCGCCAGCGTCTGCAGCGGGATCACGTGATCGATCTCGAACGTGTGCGTGCCGATGTCGTAGCCCGAGCCACACATCTCGATCGAGCCGTTGGCATCGATCGCGACGGTGCGCATCGGCTCGCCATCGATCTTCAGCGTCGGGACATCGACCTCGCTGCCGCGGAACGGCAGCTTCAAGCAGTCGCCGGGGACCTCGACGTCGACGGTGATCGTCACGTGCGTCGCCCTGGTGTCGACGTCGAACGCCAGATCGTAATGGGTGACGCGCGCCGTGATCGGACCCTTCGGTCCGTCGTCACTCCCACCACAGGCTCCGAGGCCAAGGACGACCAGCGCGATCGAGCTCCGCATCTGCCGTCGATAACACAGCCGATGCCCGCCGCGTGTGATCGTTTTGGCGTCAGGAGCTCGCCGGGCCGTTGCGGATCGGATCGACGGGGCGCGCCACGGTGACCTTGAGCTCGAGCCCGAGCTCCTCCCGGAACAGATCGTCCTTGCGCAGCAGCTGGGTATCGTCGCGGCTCGGCCCGTCGCGGACCACCAGGTCGAGGACGATCGCGTCGCCCATCCGGGTGGCGACCACCTGCTCGACGCGCGACCGGTGCTGGGTGTCGAGGCTATCGGCGATCCGCAACAGCGCCGACAGCTTGAGGGTCTGCTTGCGCAGGTCCTTCGGTAGCGGCGACTCGCTGATGATCTCCTTCGCGCGCGCCGCGTCCTTGCGGTTGGTGCGGGCGAGCAGCGCGACGATCTCGCGCGACGTGTTGTCGAGGCCGGGCAGGCGACCCCACCGGATCATGTACTCGCTGTGCTTGTGGTGGCCCTGCGGGTTGACCACCTCGCCGACATCGTGGAGCAGCGCGGCGACCTCGAGCAGCACGCCCTTGTCGTCGGGCACGCCGTGGACATCGCGCAGCTGATGGAACAGCGCGCGCGCGAGCAGGCGGACGTGCTCGCCGTGGGTGACGTCGTGATCGACCCGGTTCGCGAAGCCGCGCGCGGCCGTCAGCAGCGCCTTGTCGTGCGCACCCTCGGCGGCCGCCTGCTCCTCGCGGGCGGTCTCGGCGAGCTCGAGCAGCACCGCCTCGCGGATGCCGACGCCGGGCGCCACCAGCTTGTGGATGCCGAGCTGCCGCGCGGCGGTGGCGAACACCAGCGCGGCGATGCCGAGCACCTCGGCGCGGTCGCGCTTCACCGCGTAGCGGTCCATCCGTTCCTCGACGGTGGCACCGACGATCTCCGGCAGCGCCTTCTCGAGCGCGGCGAGCTCGATCGCCGGCGGGCTGCCGCCGTCACCGACGATCTTGCCGAGCGCCTCGGCATTGCCACCGAGCGCCGCGATCACCCCGCTGCCTCCCGCGCCGCGATACACCGACTGCATCAGCGTCGCGGTGTAGCGCCGCACCATGCCCGCCTCGGCATCGCCGATCGCGCCGTCGAGGCCGAACGTCTCGAGCAGCCGCACGGTACCGACCGGCAGCGAGTAGCCGCGCCAGTTGCCGCCGTGCTTGAGGTTGACCTCGAGCGAGCCGCCGCCGAGATCGAGGATCGCGCGGAGCGACGAATCGGTCGTCGACTTCGACAGCGCATTGCCGCCGAGCGCCGCGATCGTGGCCTTGCGGACCAGCCGCGCTTCTTCCTCGCCCTCGATCACCTCGAGCTCGATGCCGGCCTCGTGATAGAGGCGGTGGAGCAGGTGGTCGCGGTTGCTCGCGCCGCGCACCGCCGAGGTGGCGACCGCGCGATAGATGGTGACGCCGTGGGCGTCGAACCGCTCGCGGAAGTGGACGAACGATGCCACCGCCTGATCGACGGTCTGCTTGTCGAGCTCGCCGCGGGTGAACGCGCCGTGGCCGAGCCGCACCGGCACGCGCTCGGCCTCGATCCGGATCAGATCGGTCGGCGTCAGCTCCGCGATCACGACGCGGATCGCGTTCGAGCCCGCGTCGATCGCGCCGAGCCGTATGGGGCCTCCCATCGCGGTCACGCTAGCACGCTCGGTCGACGGATCCGGCGTGCGAGATCTCGTTACTTCTTCGGCGGGCCGCCGGGCTTCTTGCCGCCGCCCGGACCGCCGGGACCCATCATCGGGCTCGCCGGACCGGCGTTGTCGGGGATCTTGATCCGATCGGTCTTCGACACGCCGTCGAGGACCTCGACCTTGATGCCGTCGGAGAGGCCGAGCTTGACGTCCTTGCGGACAAAGGTCTGCGGTGCGGTCTCGATCTCGACGTACGGCTTGTCGCCGTCGTACTGCAGCAGCGCCTCGCGGATCGCGAGCACCTGCTTCTTCTCGGCGAGCACGATGTCGGCGTTGGCGCTGTAGTTCGCGCGGATCTGCGAGTCCTTGCCGGGCTTCACCTTCGCCTTGATCTCGAACTGGATCGCACCGTCGACGAGCTTCCCCTTGGGCGCGATGTACTCGAGCGTGCCCTCGAGCTTCTCGTTCTCGATCGCGCCGACCTTGATCTGCAGCGTCAGGCCCTCCTTGATCTTGCCGACCTCGGATTCGTCGACGCGGCCTTCGAAGATGATGTCGGTCATGTCGGCGATCACCGCGACCGTGGTGCCGGGGTTGAAGTTGTTCGCCTGGATCACCGAGTTGCCTTCCTTGATCGGCACGTCGAGGATCTTGCCGCCGACCTCGGCGGTGACGATCAGCGTCGACTCCTTGCCCTGACCGCGCAGCGCGCCCTCCTTGACCAGCTGTAGCGCGCTCTGCGCCGACGCCAGCTCCTGCTTGCGCATCGCGAAGTCGGTGCGGAACTTCTGCAGCTCGGCATCGGCGACCACGCCGCGTCTCGCCAGCTCCTCGTTGCGCTCGAGCTCGCGCTTGGCGCTGTCGTAGCCGATCTGCGCCGACCGCACGCCGGCCTCGGCCTGGTTGATCTGCATCGCGTCGGGAACGATCTTGACCTTGCCGAGCGGATCGCCGGCCTTGACGATGTCGCCCGGCTTCGCGGTCAGCGACACCAGCACGCCGGTGACCTTCGGCTTCACCTCGACCTCCTTGCGCGGGACGATCGAGCCGGTGGCGACGGTCTTCTTGACGATGTCGGTGACCTCGGCGGTCTCGGTCTCGTAGACCGTGGCCTTGGCCTGCGACTTCCTCCACAGCGTGAAGAACGCCAGCAGGATCAAAAACACCAGGAGCAAGCCGAAGAACCAGCTGATGATTCGCTTCATTGTCTCAAATCCCTCTGTGGACTCGCTTCGCTCGTCATCTCTGACCTCACTCCGCTCGCAGTGCCTCGATCGGCTTGATCGAGGCGGCATGAGATGCGGGCATCACGCCGGCAAAGGCTCCGGCGACGACGAGCACGGCGACGGCCTGGAGCACCGTCCCGAGACTGACAATGGGTGGACCGAGCGGCGAGTCCGGCATGCTGGTGATCACCAGCTCGGCGACCGCGAGCAGGCCAACGCCGGCCGCGATGCCGACGAGGCCGGCGATCGACGTCAGCACGATCGACTCCTTCATCACCATCGAGACGATCGAGAACGGCGTCGCGCCGAGCGCCTTGCGAACCCCGATCTCCTTCGTCCGCTCCTTGACGGTGATCAGCATGATGTTCGACACGCCGACGACGCCGGCGAACAGCGTGGCGCCGCCGACCAGCCAGCTGATCAGCTGGAGCACGAAGAAGAAGCCCTCGATCTTGCCGAACATCACGAACATGTTGAACGAGCCGATCGCGAGCTCGTCCGACGGCGCGATCTTGTGGTGCTGCTTGAGCGCCTCCTTGACCTGGCGCTCGAGCTCGACGGCGTCGGTGCCGGGCTTCGCGGTGAGCGCGAACACGCCGACGCGGTTGCCCATGTTGAACGCGTTCTTCATCGTCGTGCACGGCACGCAGAGCGTGTTGGCGTCGCGATCGCCGCCCTGGCCGCTGCGCAGCGTGCCGGTGACGCCGACGACCTGGAAGTAGACGCCGCCGACCTTGATGTACTTGCCGATCGGGTTCTCCTGGGGATCGAACAGCTGCTCGCGCACGGCCTTGCCGATCACCGCGACCTTGCGCTGCTCGGTGATGTCGCGCTCGTTGATGAACCGTCCGGCGTCGTACTGGAACGCGACGATCTTCTTGAGCTCCGGGAAGTCACCCATGATGTTGTAGGTGCCGGTCTTGTTCTCGTAGGAGGCGACGTTGCTGCCCATCCAGCCGCCGAGCGACAGCCGCGGGGCGAGGTGCTCGATCGACGGCAGCCGGCGCAGGATGTCGATGTCGTCGGTGTTGAACCGCACCGGCCGACCCGGCGGCAGGCCGGCGTACGACTCGCTGGTGTTCATGCCCCAGATCCACAGCATGTTGGTCGCCATGCCGCGCATCTGCTTCTGGCTGCCGGTCTTGATGCTCGAGCCGAAGCCGAGCATCGCCATCAGCATGAGGATTCCCCAGAACACGCCGAACGCGGTGAGGAACGTGCGCAGCCGGTTGCTGCGTAGCGTCGCCCAGATCTCCTTCCATTTATCGAGATCGAACATTCATTGATCTCGCAGCGCGTGGATGGGGTTGACGCGTGCCGCGGCGCGCGCGGGGAAGTAGCCGGCGAGGGCGCCCGCACAGACCAGGAACACCGCCGCCTTGATGCCGGTGCCGATGTCGACGCTCGGGTTGTGGAGGAACTCGCTGCCGACACCGCCGGCCAGCTCGAGCATGCCGACGCCGGCCGACAGTCCGAGCAAGCCCGACAGCGCGGTCAGGAACACCGCCTCCTGGATGATCATCGTGATGATCGAGAACGGCGTCGCGCCGAGCGCCTTGCGAACCCCGATCTCCTTGGTGCGCTCCTTGACGGCGATCATCATGATGTTCGACACGCCGACCACGCCGGCGGCGAGCGTGCCGAGGCCGATCACGGTGACGAACACCGAGATCATCCAGAACAGCTTCTGGAACCGCGCGAAGCCCTCGATGTTGTTGCGGACGCGAACGGCCAGCTTGTCGTTCGGATCGAAGTTGTGGTTCTCCGACAGCTGGTTGACCACCTGATCGACGATCGCCTGGGCCTCCTCGGGGCCGGCGTCGCCGACGGTGAACTGCAGCATGTTGAGCCGGTTCTCGCCGTTGAACGTCAGCTGCGCGGTCGACAGCGGGACGTAGACGCGGCGCTCGGCCTCGTTGCCGCCCTCGTCGGAGAACACGCCGACGACCTGGAACGGCACGTCGTTGACGAGGATCCACTGACCGATCGGCTTGTCCTCCGGCGCGAACAGGAAGTCCTGGACGATCCGCCCGATCACCACGGCCTTGCGCCGGTTCGTCAGATCGCTCGGGCTGATGAAGCGCCCCGCGATGATCGTGTGCTGCTCGAGGTAGAGCGCGTCGGGATGCGTGGCGTTGAGCTCGAACGCGCTCGCCTTGTCGTTGCGGCGGATGATCGTCGCGTTGTTGGTGAAGAACCGGCCGGCGATCCGATCGATGCCCTGGACGCCCTTCGCGTGATCGTAATCCGCGTTCTCGAACCGGATGCGGCGGCCGATGTCGTAGCCGCCGTGAGGGACGCTGGTCTTGTTCGCCCACATCCAGACGCCGTTGGTGGCGTCCTTCGCGAAGTTCTTCCGCATGCCCTGGTCGAGGCCGTTGCCGAGCCCGAGCAGGAACACCAGGACGAAGATGCCCCACGCGACGGAGATGCACGTCAGCGTGGTCCGCAGCTTGTTGCGGCGGATGGTGTCGAAGACCTCTTGCCAGCGATCCCACGAGAACATCAGGGCGCCTCGGCCTTCGGCACGGAACCATCGATGTCGGCGACGCTGGCCGCGCTGATCCGCGGGTTCGACACCGAGGCAAGCTCGGCCTCCGTCATCACCTTGCCGTCGCGGAGGCGGATGGTGCGCCCGCAGCGCGCGGCGACCTCGGGATCGTGAGTGACGACGAGGACCGTGATGCCGGACTGATTGATCTCGGTCATCAGATCCATGATCTGCTTGCTGGTCTCGCTATCGAGTGCGCCGGTCGGCTCGTCGGCCAGGATCAAGCGCGGCTTGCCGATCAACGACCGCGCGATCGCGACGCGCTGCTTCTGGCCACCGGACATCTCCGACGGCACGTGCTCGGCCCAGTCGCGCAGGCCGACGCGCTCGAGGAACTGCATCGCGATCGCGTTGCGCTTGCGGCGCGACACGCCCTGGTAATAGAGGGGCAGGGCGACGTTCTCGAGCGCGGTCTTGAACGGCAGCAGGTTGAACGACTGGAAGACGAAGCCGATGAAGCGGTTGCGGTAGTACGCGGCGCGGCGCTCCGACAGATCGCGGATCAGCGTGTCGCCGAGCCAGTACTCGCCACTGTCGTACTCGTCGAGGATGCCGAGGATGTTGAGCATCGTCGACTTGCCGGAGCCCGACGCGCCCATGATCGCGACGAACTCGCCGTCGCCGACCTCGACGTCGATGTCGCGCAGCACGTGCAGGCTGTGCGTGCCGACCCGGTAGTACTTGTTGACCTTGGACAGCCTGAGCACTGCCTGGGCAGGCTAGCGCCAAGCCCTGCCGGTCGCTACTGAACCACCGCCCTGCGACACGTGCGACTTAATGAAGAAGTGTATCGAGTGCTTCGGTGACGTTCGCCGGGGTCGCCGGCGCGACCACGAGCTTGCCGTGGGCGCCATCGATCTCGCAGGCGGCGGCCTGATCGCAGCGGTCGAGGCAGCTGACCGGCACGATCGCGAGGTTCGGCCGGCCGATCACCGCGTCGATGACGTCGAGCGCGCCGTAGCGCTGGCAGGTGCCGACGCAGATCCGCAGCGTGGTCGGCGCCGCCGGCTCGATGCGCAGCGGCTGATCGTCGTCGCCCGACGTCGCCAGCGCCACCGCGGCGACGTAGTGACTGGCAGGCCGGCCGCGATCCTCGGCCAGCTCGATCAGCGCGGCTCGCTGGATCGCACCGTCCTCGGCGATCTCCTCGAGCTCGAGGCCCATCGACGAGAGTCGACGCAGCTCGATGTCCTCGTGGGTGGGCGAGCGCGTCGGCGTCTTGGCCATCAGTTGCCTGGCGCTTGCGTCGCGGTGAAGCGGAACGCGAACGAGACCGCCGCGTTCTGCTGTCCGGTCGGCTTCGACAGCTTGAGGGTGCGCAGCGTCTGCACCACGCACTGGCGGACCTCCGGCGACTGCACCTCGTCGCGGCGGACGACCACGTCCTTGAACTGGCCGGTCGAGCCTTCGATCACCGCGTCGACGGTGAAGAAGCCCGCACCGATCTTGCGATCGCGGGCGAGCGCGATGTTGTAGCACTCGTCGAGCGACGGCTTGGTGTTGCCGACGAGCGTGATGATCTCCTGGCGCGCCTGCGGGTTGCCCGACTTGCAGCCGGCAGCTGCGGCGAGGATGACGGAGAGAGTGATCAGCTTGCTCATGGTGGTCTCCCTTAGTCCGTCACGATGGTCTTGATGGGACCCTGGTGGAGGATCTTGAACTCGACGCGGCGGTTCATCTCCTGGCCTTCCGGGGTGTCGTTGGCCGCGATCGGCTGATCGGGACCGAAGCCCTTCGCGGAGAGCCGCGACTGCGCGATGCCCTTGCTGACGATGTACTTCATCACCGCCTCGGCACGCTGCTGCGAGAGCTTGGTGTTGTAGTCGGCCGCGCCGGTCGAGTCGGTGTGACCTTCGATCTGCACCGAATCGATCTGCTCGTTGGCCTTCATCACCGTGACCACCTCGTCGAGGAGGGGGTACGAGACCGGCTTGACGTCGGCCTTGTTGACCTCGAACTGGATCTTGTCGGAGATCACGATGTTCGACGGCAGCAGCACGATGCGCTGCTGCGGCGGCGGACGGACGCCCGCGATCTCGACCGTGGGGAACGCTGCTTCCTTCTGGTTCGGTAGCAGCGAACAACCGGAGGCTAGGAGTAGCCCGAGCAATAGTCCTCGCATGGGACGAATCCTCGATCGACGCTGTCGGGTTGTGCAAGCGAACTGAGCACACAGATCGTGCTAACAGCGCCTTCGTGATCACCGTCCATCACCTCAACAACTCGCGATCGCAGCGCGTGCTGTGGGCGCTCGAAGAGCTCGAGGTCCCGTACGAGATCGTGAAGTACGAGCGCGACCCGAAGACCATGCTCGCGCCACCCGAGCTGGCGAAGATCCATCCGCTCGGCAAGTCGCCGGTGGTCGTCGACGACGGCGAGACCTACGCCGAGTCCGGCGCGATCCTCGAGCACCTCGCCGGCAAGTACGGCAAGGGCCGCTTCGTCCCGGCGGCCGGCACCCAGGCGCATCGCGACTGCCAGTACTTCCTGCACTACGCGGAAGGCTCGCTGATGCCGTTCCTGTTGCTCAAGCTGATCTTCGGCAAGATCAAGAGTGGTGCGCCGTTCCTGATCCGGCCGATCACCAACGCGATCGTCTCGAAGGTGTCGGGCGACTTCATCGATCCCAACCTGACGCGCCACGTGAAGTTCGTCGGCGATCACCTCGAGCGCAACCCGTGGTTCGGCGGCGCCGACATCTCGATCGCCGACTTCCAGATGATCTACGCCGTCGAGGGCATCCTGACCCGCGCGAAGGCGTTCTCGCCGTCGCCGAAGATCGCCGAGTGGAGTGCCACCTGCCAGGCGCGCCCGGCATTCCAGCGCGCGATCGCCAAGGGCGGACCGATGGTGCCGGACTGAGTCACCAGCAGGTGTCGTAGCCGGCGTCGTCGTATCCGTAGTCATAGCCGGTCGCGTAGCCGTCGTCCCAGCCGTAGGGATAGGCGCTGGCGAAGGCATCGTCGTAGGCATCGTCGAATGCGTACGGGTACTCGTCGTTGAAGCCGACGGCATACCCGGCGTCGAAGCCGTTCGCGTACGCCGCCGCGTAGGCATCGGCCGCGCCGTCGGCATGACCGTCCGAGTACGCGCTCGCGTAGGCGGTCGAGTACGCGCTCGAGTAGGCCGGCGGATACGCCGCGTCGTAGCACTGGTCGTAGCGGAGCTGCGAACCGGCCGCGAAGCCCGCCGCTTCACCCGCGGCATGGCCGGCCGCATAGCCCGCCGCGGTACCGGCGGTGAGTCCGGCCGAGCGGCCGCGCGGGAACGCCTCGGCGTAGCCGGCCTGGTACTCGACGTTCACCGCCTTCGCGGCGGCGAACGCGAGCTGATACGCGGTCGCGTAGGTCGCCGGATCGTAGGTGGTGTCGAAGCCGTGCTCGTAGCACAGCGCCTCGAAGTCGGTCGCCGCCTGCTTCACGCGCGGTGCCGGTCGCGGATCGCCGACCGCCGAGCAGGTGCCGTCGGCATAGCCGTCCTCGTAGCCGTACGGAAAGCCGTCGTCGTACCCCGCGTCGTAGCCATCGCTGCCACCGGCGCTCGCACCGTTGCTCGCGCCCTGACTCGCACCGTCGTAGGCACCGTCGGCGAGCCCATCGCGATAGCCGTCGTCGTAGCCATCGCCGGCGCCGAGCGGATAGCCGTCGTGATAGCCGCTGGCGTAGCCATCGATCGAGCCGTCGTACGCACCGTCGGCCTGACCGTCGGCGCGACCGTCGCTGTTGCCGGCCTGGCAGCTCGCGGGATCGGTGATGCCGCGCTGATAGCCGATCGGATAGCCGGCGGCGTGACCCGCGGGGTAGCCTGCAGGTCCGTTGTAGCCCTCCTGATAGCCGGCGCTGTAACCCTCCTGGTAGCCGTCGGTCTGGCCATCGTCGTAGGTCAGCGCCTCGCCGGCCGCGGTGCCATCGGCGGTGCCCTGCGCGCGCTCGGTCGCCATCTGCGCCTCGGCGGCGCTGACGCCGTTGGCGTGCGACGTCGCGAGCTCGTCGTTGATGCTGCAATCGAGCTTGCTGGTCGCCGCGATGTCGAGGCGGGCATCGCGGTCGCGGTTGTAGGAGACCACCAGCGTGGTCGTGAAGTCGCCGAGCTCCATCGGCGCGAACCGGATCGTCACCACGCAACCGGCGCCGGGCGCGAGCACCAGAGTCGGGTCGCACGCGGGCAGGCCGGGGGCGGTGCCGGTCTCGGTGACGAACGGCACGCCGCGGGTGAGCGCGACATCGTCGAGCACGGCGTCGGCATCGCCGGCGTTGACGACCGTGAACACCTGGCGCTTCGCGGTCAGCACGCCGACCTCGCCGAAGCCGAACGCCGACACCGGATCGCCGGTCGGCGACGCACCCGGCACGATCACGAGGTCGGCCGCGGGCTCGCTACATGCTGTTGCCAGTGCCGCGAGGATCCCGACCCGGAGCAGGTGCATCGCTCGCGGTCCAGCAAGATCGCGGCCGTGCTCGGAATGCCTCGCAGCGGTTCCACGGCGAGCGAGCGCAGCGCCGGTCGGCAAGATCCGCAGGTATGTCCTGCGAAAGTTGCAGTATCGTGGGCGGCGTGAAGCGCTGGGCGATCGTCGTGGTGAGCTGGCTGGTGCTGTCGTCCGGCTGCGCGCACAAGCAGCCGACGAACAAGCAGATCGCGATCGGTGCGGGTGTCGTGGTCGGCCTGTCGCTGCTGCTCTATCTCGCGATCACCCAGTGCGACAAGGGCGCCAACTTCTGCGACAACTCGCCGAACCCGTGACGGCTCTGCGAGTCACCAGCCGCACGCGCGACATCAAGGTCGACGACAAGCAGCTGGCGACCCTCGATCTGGCACCGCTCGCGAACGCACCGAAGCTGCGCAGCGTCTACGTCCGTGCGCCGAAGCTGACCGAGCTCGATCTGTCGCCGCTCGCGGGCCTGCCGGTCGAGCGGGTCGTGCTGGTGCTCGAGGGAGTCGGCGAGCTCGACCTGTCGCCGCTCGCCGCGAGCCCCACGCTCGCCGAGCTCGTGCTGGCGAAGGCGCCGCCGCGGCTCGATCTGGCGCCGCTCGCCGGCTGCCGCGCGCTCCACGATCTGATGATCTACGACACCGCGATCAGCGAGCTCGATCTCGGGCCGCTCGATGCCGTGCCGATGTTGCGCATCGTCTGGCTGAGCAGCACGGCGATGACCTCGCTCGATCTGCGACCGCTCGCGCAGTTGCCCGAGCTGCGCGCCGTCGACCTGTCGAAGTCGAAGCTGGCGCGGGTCGAGCTCGGCGACAAGCCCGGGTTCGCGGCGCTCACCCATCTCCACCTCCACGACAACCCGCTGGCGGCGCTCGACCTCGCGCCGCTCGCGCCCGGCACGTTCCTGCGCGTGCTGAATCTGCCGGCGGGTCTGGAGGTGGATCTCTCGATGCTGCCCGCGCCGAACAAGAAGTTCGAGATCAACTTTCGCTGACGGCTACGGCGTGCGGACGCTGGCTTCGAGCACGCTCATCGCGAGCTGCGTGACCGCGCCGCAATGGGCGAACGACACCCGATCGTAGGTGTCGGTGGGGAGGTGGTAGTGCGGCGTGTGATCGCCGGACTCGAACTCCTCGCCGACGCCGACCGCGGGAATGCCGCGCTCGAGGAAGGCCTCGTGATCGCTGCGGTCGAACGTCACCGGCTGGATCGGCATGTCGGCGAGCGCACCGTGCTCCTGGTAGAGCGGCAGCAGCGTCTCCGCCGGTGACCACAGCTCGACCGCGCGGTCGCCGTCGCCATCGAAGCTGAGCATGTCGAACACGTGGGCGGCGGCGACATCCTCCTGGGCATCGATCAACGAGTCGACATAGGCGCGGCTGCCGACCAGGCCGAGCTCTTCCTCGTCGAACAGCGCGAACACGATCGGGTGCTCGCGCACCGGCACGTCGCGCAGGTAGCGAGCGGTGGCGAGCACGATCGCGACGCCGGTCGCGTTGTCGGCGGCTGCGGGCCCTTCCGGCACGCCATCGAAGTGCGCGCCGACCACGATCGTGCTGCCGCCGCCGGTGGTCGACGGCAGCGTCGCGATCACGTTGGCGCCGGTGGCGTAGTCGTGACGCGCGACCGGGATGTCGAGAGCCTCGAAGGCAGCGATCAAGTACGCCCGCGCGGCGTCCCGCTCGGCGATGCTGGCGCGGTGCGCGAGGGTGACTCCGGGCGCGATCTCGATGGCGCCGGCGAGCGCGCCGACGATCTCTCGCTGATACGCCTCGAGCCAGATGCAGTGCGAGAGCGGCACGCAGTCGACGGCCGGCGCGTCCGGCGTGGTGTCGATCGGACCGGCATCGGGATCGTGCGCCGCGGAGCTGCCACAGCCGGCGAGGGCGATCAGGATCGCGGCGCGTTTCACCGCGCAGCTATAGATCAGGCGGCCGCGAAACTCACGCGCGATTTCGACGGCGGCGCATCAGCGAGCCGGCACCGATCAACAGCAAGCCTGCGAGCGCACCGGCGCCGAGCCACATCGTCTTCTTGGTCGCGGGCACCGACGGCCTGGCAGGCGCGGCCTTCTTGTAACCGATCTCCCACAGGTCACGCTTGATGACCTGATCGAGCGCGAGCTTGCCGCGCGGTGCGAACGCCGTCTTGCCCGCGGCCATCACCTGCGTGGCGCGGCCATTCGGCGGCCCGCCCCACACGCCGCGCCGCGGGTTCTGGCAGCTGATCGGACCGGTCCACCAGTGGCGGATCGCGTAGCGCGCCTGGAAGTTGTTGACCCCGTTCGGGCTCGGCTGCGCGGCGTACTCGAGGCCCTTCTGGCTCCACATCTCGCGGCCGCCGACGATCGGCTTGGCTTCGCGGAACCGCAGGTCGTCCTTCATGTCGGTCTTGCCGTAGCGCGCGTGGAGGCGCGTCAGCGTGTACGTGCCCTGCTGGATCGAGGTGCCGACGACATCGGCGCCGAGCTGCATCATGTCGCCGTCGATCGGGATCACCGTCGGGCACGGATCGCAGGTCACGCCGTAGATGCCTTGCTGCACCGCCTGGCCATAGGCCTGCCACGCGTACTCGGTGACCACCGCACCCGGGTTCTTCTCGAGCGTCTTGTCGAACAGCGCGGCGTAGAACTCGCCGAACCGCTCGCGGACGCTGTCCTTGACGTCGAAGTTCGTCGGGATGGTGACGTTCTTGTAGTTGGCGACCTCGTAGCGCTTGTCGGGCGAGATGATATTGACGATCAGGTCCTGCTTGCCCGACGAGTTCGCCATGCCGAGGCGGATCGGCAGCGAGAACTCCTCGCTGTCGTAGTGGAAGCGCAGCGGCGACAGCGCGGCCCGACCGTTCACCATCTGCACCTTCTGCGGGTTGACCTTGGCGACGAAGAACTTCGAGCCGCTCTCGATGTACGGCCGCAGCAGCGGCTCGGCGCCGTCGGGGATCTTGTAGTTGTTGAGCTTGAGCCACTGCTCGAGGCCGGTGGCTTCCGCGGCCGACAGGATCAGGATCTGGTACTCGGCGACGTCGAACTTCGCCTCGATCTTGACCACGTTGACGCGCGCTTCCTTGCTGTCGCGACCCGCGGCGTTCGCGCACGTCAGCTTCAAGTTCGAGCTGGCATCCAGGGTGATCGGCTTTCTGGCGCCGGACCACACCTGACCGACTCCGTGATCGACGGTGCACGTTGGCCTCGGCCACGGCTCGTTCGCGAACGAGAACGTCCAGGTCAGCGGGGTCGCGACGCCCGCCGTCACCGTCTGCGGATTGACCGCGAAGCTCGCGAGCTTGGGCGGGACCAGCGGGCGCGGCTTCGCTTCGGTGCGCCGCTCGTAGCCACCGCGACTCGACGTCGACAGGTCGGCCGCCATCGGCGCGCGCGACGGCGGTGGCGGCATGGTGTTCACGACATCGCGACCGATCGAGCTCGGCCGGATCGGAGGCGGGCAGGGGTCCTGCTCCCAGTACTCGACGAGGCGCGGCGAGCTCAGCGAGTCGACGCGATCGAGCACCGCCTTCGGGATCACCTTGACGTCGGTCGGCTTGAGCACGACCGGCACCGGAATCACCATCGCGAAGTCCTCGAGCGGTCCGCGATAGTCGTTCTGCATCGACAGCACCGTGCGGGTGCCATTGCGCATGAGCACGACCTGCGTCGCATCGTTGAACATCTTCTTGTCCGACCCGCTCACGTAGAACCCGCAGAACGCGTGAGTCTGGGCAGGCATCAACATGGCCAGCAAGCTGGCCGCGATCAGCGTCCTCATGCGAGGGCGAACGCGCGGCCGCAGCGACTCGATCTGTTTTTATTCCAACCGACGCGAGAAAATCATCGTGAGGCGAAATGCCCGCGCGCTAGGCGCGACCCTTGGGCATCACCGGGATGAGCAGCCCGTGCTCGCCGAGCATCTTCATCAGATCCGCGGACAGCTCGCGCTTGCGCTGCAGCTTCTCGGGCGCCATCGCCTCGTTGAGCCGGCGCCGCGCCTCGTGCATGCGCCACGCGATCGTGCCTTCAGTCACGTTCTGGACGATCGCGACCTCGCCGTGTGACATGCCCTGCAGCGACACCAGGATCACCGTGGTGCGCATCTCGGCGGGGAGCGAATCGAGCGCGCGCAGCAGGCGGACGTAGGTCTGGCGAAGCTCGGCCGCGCGGCTCGGATTGCTCCGCGCGTCGACGGCGATCGCGAGCTCGATACGAGGATCGTCGAGCGTGTCCTCACCGCGGCGATTGCGATCGCGACGCGCGTTGAGCGCGCGGTTGACGGTCATCCGGTAGACCCAGGTGAAGAACTGGCTGCGGCCCTCGAACTCGCCGAGCGCGCGATACGCCTTGAGGAAGACCTCTTGCGTGATGTCGTCGGCCTCGCTCGTCGACCCGCTGATGTGGAGCGCGAGCGCGAAGATGCGCTTGCGATAGCGAGTGACCAGCGCCTCGAACGCACCGCGGTCGCCGGCCTTGGCCGCGGCCACGAGCGCGGTCGCGGTGGCCGCCTCCCTCTCCGCATGGGTCATGTTCACGGTCGACACGGACAGAACGTTAGACGCATAGGGTAGACCAAGGCTTTGCGATTTGTTTTGCCTACATCGAACCGCCGCGATCGCCCGGCTAAGTGGGCGCAATAGCTCTCAGTTCGCGACGTCCTGACCTGCAAACGGCGAGGCCAGGGAGAACGGAGCGATCACCGCGTCGAAGCTGCTCCCGTCGTCGCACCACATTCGATAGGTGCCGTGCATGGTCCCGACCGGGGTCGTCAGCACGCAGCCCGACGTGTACTGGAAGCTCTGGCCGGGCGACAGCCGGGGCTGCTCGCCGACCACGCCGTCTCCGCGCACTTCTTCGACGGCGCCGCGCGCGTCGGTGATGATCCAGTGCCGCGTGCGCAGCTGCGCCGTCCGCGAGCCCTCGTTCGAGATCGTGATCGTGTACGCGAACACGTAGCGATCGCTCGCCGGCTCGGATTGATCGGCCAGATACTGTGACTGGACTCGCACCCGGATCCCGTCGGTGGTTGCCATCGACGTGGTCTCCGCAACGATCGGTCGCACGGCCGAGAATCTGGCCTGTTGGCGTAGAAACTTCAAGCCATCCCGCCTGAGCGCGGACATGGCATGCTCTGAGCGCCGTCTCTCGGAGAGCCATGGGACCTCGAACAACCAGCTGGATCGCGCTCGTGTTTGCCGCGTGCGGTCCGATGTACGGCCCGCCCGCCGGTCAGCAGCAACCGCAGCCGCCGCCGCAACAAGCGCAGAGCGGACCGCCCGGCGCCAATGGCGGTGACTGGAGCGAGCCTTCGCAGCCGTCGGGGCCTTCGGATCCCTACAGCGCCGAGTCGCCGGCACCACCGCCGCGGCAAGATCCGCCGCTGGCGCCGGCTCCCGATCCATGGGCGACCAACAATCCTCCTCCAGAACCGCCGCCTCGACCCGCACCGCCGCCTCGGCCCGAGCCGCCGCCGGCCCCCGCACCGCCACCGGCGCCGGAGCCCACCGGGTTGTCGAAGGACGCCGCGCAGATCCTCGCGGCGCACAACCGCTACCGCGCCGACCACTGCGCCGCGCCGCTTGCGTGGTCGCCCAAGCTCGAGCAGGTGGCTCAGGCGTGGGCGAGCTCGCTCAAGAACGATGGCTGCAAGTTCGGCCACAGCGGCAGCAAGTACGGCGAGAACCTCGCCGCGGGGACCAGCGGAACCCTCGACGGCAATGCGGTCGCGGCGATGTGGTAC
>JAEYYY010000778.1 GCA_023430775.1 Pseudomonadota bacterium | reverse complement strand
TATGGGCGCTGTCGAGCTGGGGCAGGTCATCGTCGAGACGGCGGCGCGGGTGAAGGCCGCCAACCCCAAGGCGATCTACTGCTGCGATCCGCTGATCGGTCGCGCCGACGAGCTCGAGCGGATGATCCAGGTGCTGTCGCGCCGGCGGAAGAACAACCCGCTGCTGATCGGCGAGCCGGGCGTCGGCAAGACGGCGCTCGCCGAGGGCCTGGCGCTGCGCATCGTCGACGGCAAGGTTCCGCAGCCGCTGCTCGACTGCAAGCTGTACTCGCTCGACATGACCGCGGTGCTCGCGGGCACGCGCTATCGCGGTGACTTCGAGGAGCGCCTCAAGGCGGTGATGAAGGTGTTGAGCGCCGACAAGAAGGCGATCTTGTTCATCGACGAGATCCACAACATCATCGGCGCCGGCGCCACCAGCGGCGGCACGATGGATGCGGCGAACATCCTCAAGCCACCCCTGTCCAACGGCGAGCTGCGCTGCATCGGCTCGACGACGTTCAAGGACTACAGGCAAGCCTTCGAGCGCGATCGCGCGCTGTCGCGCCGGTTCCAGCGCATCGACGTCGGCGAGCCCACCGTTCCGGAAGCGATCGAGATCCTGAAGGGCCTCAAGCCCGTCTACGAGGCGCACCACGAGGTCAAGTTCACCGATCCGGCGATCGAGGCCGCGGTCGAGCTCGCCGCGCGCCACATCTCGGGCTCGCAGCTGCCGGACAAGGCGATCGACGTGATCGACGAGGCCGGTGCTCGCGTGCGCCTGATGGACGCCGACAAGCGCCCCGAGGAGATCCGCCCGGCGCTGATCGAGGAGGTCGTCGCGAAGATCGCGCGGATCCCGACGCGCTCGGTGTCGTCGGCCGACAAGACCAAGCTCGGGAACCTCGAGGAGGATCTCAAGCGGCTGATCTACGGTCAGGACAAGGCGATCGAGTCGCTCGCGCAGGTCATCAAGCTGTCGCGCGCCGGCCTCGGCAACCCCGACAAGCCCACCGGCTGCTTCCTGTTCGCCGGCCCGACCGGCGTCGGCAAGACCGAGCTCGCGAAACAGCTCGCCCAGGTGATGGGCGTCGAGTTCGTGCGCTTCGACATGTCCGAGTACATGGAGAAGCACACGGTCTCGCGCTTGATCGGCGCGCCTCCGGGGTACGTCGGCTTCGATCAGGGCGGTCAGCTGACCGACGCGATCAACAAGCACCCGTACTGCGTCGTCCTGCTCGACGAGATCGAGAAGGCGCACCCGGACATCTACAACATCCTGTTGCAGGTGATGGATCACGCCACGCTGACCGACAACAACGGCCGCAAGTCCGACTTCCGCAACGTCGTGCTGATCATGTCGAGCAACGCCGGCTCGCGCGAGATGGCTGCCGGCAAGATCGGCTTCGGTGATTCGATCTCCGATACCAAGGACGGCAAGAAGGCGCTCGAGCGCGTGTTCACGCCCGAGTTCCGCAACCGTCTCGATGCCACCGTGTTCTTCGACGCGCTGCCGGTCGAGGTGATCAAGAAGGTCGCCCGCAAGTTCCTCGACCAGCTCGAGGGCCAGCTCGCCGAGAAGCACGTCACGCTCGAGGTGTCGGACGAGGCGATCGCGTGGTTCGTCGAGCACGGCTACGACAAGGCGATGGGCGCCCGCCCGATGGCGCGCCTCGTCCAGTCGACGCTCAAGGCTCCGCTCGCGAACGAGATCCTGTTCGGCAAGCTCGTCGACGGCGGCATCGCCCACGTCGAGGTCAAGGACGGCAAGATCGAGATCGTGTGCGAGCCGCGCGCGAAGTCCGACGACGACGAGCCGCCGGCCCGGCCGCGCGAGAAAGTCCCCGTCAACTAGGGTGGCGGTGGCGGCGGCAGCTCGACGGGCGCCGGCGCCAGATCTTCTTTGCACTCCGGCGTCATGCTGGTGGATGTTCCGGTGCACTGGAACACCCGGTCGCGGCACGTCGCCGTGTACGACCGGATGCCGGCCGCACTCTGATAGCCGCTGTCGTTCGTGATCGTGATCTCGTTCGCTGGGCAACCGATCGAGCCGCTGGTCGCCTGCTGGAGCTCGGGCGTCGTCGGTCCTGTCGGCTGTGGACCGCCGCAGCCGAGCCAGCACGCCACCACCAGGAAACCAATGCGGTCGATCATGGCGAGAGTCTATCCAACTGTGGTCACCGGGACAGCACGGACTCGAGCGCCTCGATCAGCTCGGCGGGCGGTGCCGTCTTCTCGAACACCAGCTTGCCGTCGGCGCCGTAGACCTTGAGGTGCGGCAGCTCGTACTTGCCGGGCTCGAGGTGCTTCTTCCACGCCGCGCTATCGGGATCGACGACGTCGAGCTTGCGGATCGCGAGCTCGGGATGCGTCTTCGCCAGCTCCGACAACCGCTCGTCGAGCTCGCGACACGGCGCGCACCAGCTCGCCCACAGATCGAACGCGGTGACCTTGCCGGGCACCGGGACGAGCTCGATCGCCGTGCCCGGATCCGCGATCACCTGGGTGTCGGTGCCGCGATACGACGGCTTCTTGCGGGTCTCGATCGTCGTCGAGATGCCGAGGCCGAACACGAAGCCGAAGTCGAGCTGCGTGCCATCGGCGTGCGAGTAGACGACGCGCTTGGCATCGGCGATCACGGCGAGCCGCTCGACCGGCCGCCACGCGGCGCTCGCGCCGACCATCAGATCGAAGCGGCCGGCGTTGCCCTCCTCCTCGTAGACCACGCCGCTCCACGTCTCGGCGGTCTCGGCATGACCCTCGATCGCGGCGCCGAACGTCCATGCCTTCAGCCCGAACCCGCTCGACGCGTTGACGCCGAGCGAGTAGCGATCGCCGGCGCGATAGCCGTGCTCGTTCTCGGCGAGCGACTGGTAGGTCAGCCCCCAGCCGGCGAGCGTGACGTTGCCGACGTTGCGCTGCGCCTCGACGGCGAGGAACGGGACGATCGTGCCGGTGCCGAGCTGGATGTGCTGGTGCTCCTGGCCGATGCTGCCGAGCAGGTGCGGATCCTCCTCGGTCTTGCCGACCGGGAACGTCGCCCCGCCGCGTGCGTGGAACCGCCACGACCCGAGCTCGCGGAAGCCGTGGAGACCGAGCGCCGGATCGCCGAGGCCGGAGAGCGTCTCGTCGCGCGCGTGGATCTCGCTCGGGACGTCGATCATCTCGCCGGTCGAGGGATCGCGATGGGAGAGGTCGACATCGATCATCCGGTACGGCAGCGCACCGGTGATCTCGAGCCACGGCAGCACGGTGTAGGCCACCGCGAGCCGGTTCTCGAGGATGGTGACGTTCTCGTCGAACAGCACCGGGCCGAGCCCCTCGTCGAGCACCTCCTCCGAGTGGATCGGTAGCAGCGACGAGGTCAGCGTCAACGACAGCTGGCCGCGCAGCAGATCGCGCGAGGCTCCGGAACCGACCGGGACGCCGGGGTTGCTGCAGGTGGCGCGGCCGGCCTCGGCGGTCGCCGGCGCGGCGAGCAGCAGCGCGATCAGGGCAGTGCGCACGTACCTTCGTAGCCGTCGGGCGGCTTGCCGCAGAAGTCGTGGCAGCCGATGCAGCGATCCTCGTTCTGCGTGATCAGCGATCGATCGGGGGCGATCCGCTGCCACAGCCAGCCGCCGGTGGCGGAGTCATCGTTGCGTTGCATCACCGTCCACTCGATGATCTCGCCGGTGCAATCGGCGTCGGCGAAGTCGTACTCCTCCTTGAGCACGATCGCGCCCGCCGGGAAGCCGCCGGTGCGCGTCATGTACGGATCGAGCGACGCCGGATCGGCGAGCACCCGGATCTTGTGGAGGTCGTGATCGGAGCTCGAGCGACAGTCGCGGACCTCGACGTACGAGGCCGCGTAGTCCTCCGGAAACACCGGCGGCGGCAACCCCGGATCGTCGCTGCCGCACGCGACGAGGAGGAGCAGGGGACTGAACCGGATCAACGCAGCTTCACCGAGCGGATCGCGTTGTTGCCCGTGTCGCTGATGTACAGCACGCCGTCCGCGAGATCGATGCCGTACGGGCGCTTGAGGGTCGCGTCGGTCGGCGCGCCGCCATCACCGTCGTAGCCCTGCGTGCCGCACTTGCCGGCCGCCGTCGAGATCGTGCCGGCGGGCGAGATCGCGCGGATGCAGTGGTTGTAGACGTCGGACACGTACAACGTGCCGTCGGTGTCGAACGCGAGATCGACCGGGTTGAACAGCGTCGCGCTGGTCGCCGGGCCGCCGTCGCCGGTGGCACCGGTCTGCGGGACGCCATCGACCGGCGCGGTGCCGGCGAAGATCGAGACGTTGCCCTCGGTGTCGATCTTGCGGATCAGCGCGTTCGTGGTGTCCGCGAAGTAGAGGTTGCCGGCGGTATCGAACGCGATGCGACCCGCGGGATCCGCCGACTGGCCGAACGGCTGCGCCATGCGGAACTCGAGCAGGCTGTCCTCGGAGAAGCCCGGCGTGCACGGCAGCGCGCAGGCGGCGAGCCCGCCGCAGACGAACTTGCCCGACGGCGCGGCGCACGCGACCGGCTGCTCGCCATCGGCGCACTTGCCCATGCCGAGCGGCGGATCCGCCGACACCACGCACTTGCCCGCGAACCGAGAGATGTTGCCGGCCGCATCGACCTTGCGCATCACCTGGTTCGCCTGGTCCATGATGATCAGCTCACCGCTCGGTGCGAACGCGATGCTCGCCGGCAGGTCGAGTGACGACGTCAGCGCGGGGCCGCCATCGCCGAAGTACGCGCGCCGGCCATCGCCGCACTCGTCGGTGATCTCCAGCGTGGACATGTTGATCGCGCGCAGCTTGCTGTTGTGCCAGGCCGCGATCACGAGCCGATCCTTCGCGGCGTCGTAGAGCAGGCCGGTGGGATGGTTGAGATCGGAGTTCGCCGGATCGTCGAGCGTGCCACCGAGCTCGCCGCGCCCCGCGACGTGGCGCATCGTGCCATCGGGCTCGAGCTTGCGAACCCGGTGGTTGTTCCAGTCGAGGACGAACACGTCGTCGCCGATCTTGAGCGTGTCCTGCGGCAGCGACATCTGCGCCTTGAACGCCGGGCCGTCGTCGCCGGTGTAGCCGCTCTTGCCGGTGCCCGCGATCGTGCAGATCGTGCCGGTGACGGTCGGATCGCAGGGCGGAGCATCGGGCTCGTCGTCGGTGCCGCAGGCAACCAGCGAGATCAGCAGTGCGGGAGCGAGTGCCTTCTTCATCGGGTCACCTTGACGATACGGCTGTTGATGGTGTCGGAAATGTAGAGGTTGCCGTCGGGATCGAACTCGATACCGAACGGGCGCGCCAGCCTGGTACGGGTCGCGAGCTTGCCCTCGACATCGAGGCCGAGCTCGCCGGTACCGGCGACGGTGCGGATGATGCCGGTCGACAGGTTGACCGCGCGGATCACGTGGTTGTCGGTGTCGGCGATGTAGAGATCGCCCTCGGGGCCGATCTCGAGATCGCGCGGGTGGTGGAGCTGCGCCTTGATCGCGAGGTCGCCATCGCCCGCGTAGCCCGGCGTGCCGGAGCCGACCACGTTATCGATGATGCCGGTCTCGAGATCGATCGCGCGGATCCGGCTCGACAGCGTGTCGGCGATGAAGAGCTTGTTGCCCGCGAACACCAGGCCGCCCGACGGCTCGGGGTTGGAGCCGGCCTCGAAGTTGAGCTTGGCCTCGACCGCGAGGCCGCCGTCGCCATCGCCGCCCTGCATGCCGTTACCGGCCACCAGCGACATCGCGCCGGTCTCGCGCTCGATCTTGCGGATCCGGAAGTTCTGCTGGTCGAGGATGAACGCGTTGCCGTCGGCATCGAGCTCGAGCCCCTTGGGCTGCTTGAACGTGGCCTGCGCCATCGTCGCGCCGTCGCCGGTGTAGCCGGCACCACCGCCTGCGAGGATGCGGACGTTGCCGGTCGCCGGATCGATCTCGCGCAGCTTGTGGTTGTGCCACGCCATCACGAGGACCTTGCCGTCCGGAGCCTGCGCCAGGTCGGTCGGGTGGTTGAGCTGGACGTTGAGACCGAGCTCGCCCTCGGGCGTCTTCTCCTTGCCGCCCGGCGCGCCGTCGCCCGGGAACACCGGATCGATCCAGCCGACGACGGAGGTCACGGTCTGATCCGCGTTGACCTTGCGGATCAGGTGGTTGTTCCAGTCGATGAACCAGATCGTGCCGTCGCTCGCGAACGACAGATCCATCGACCAGTAGAGCTCGGTGTCGAGCCGGTGAAGGCCGTCGCCGTTGAAGGCTTCGACACCGGGTTTGCCGATGAACGTGCAGGCAATACCCGAGTCATCGCAGTTCGAAGGAAGGCGCGCGTCGACATTGTCGCCGCATGCCGCCACCAGCAGCACCAGGCCAAGACTTCTCATAGGGGCCAGGATATTGGCATCGACTGCCAGTCAGGGCCACCCCTCGTTCGAGCGCAAAATGGAATTGATCACGCCTGGATGCGCGTTGGCTACCCGGGCGGATACGATCGCCGTTCGATGGACGATCCGAACGACGACACCGTCCTCAAGCGGGGAACCATCCGCGGGGTGATGCGGCCGAGCGCTCCGGCGGTCGACGACGGCAGCGCCGAGACCGCGCTGGCACCACCGACGCCCGCGCCGACGCAGTCACCGGCGACGGTTCCCCTCGGTGCGTCGGCGGTCAACGCGCTGGCGATGCCGGCGCGCTACAAGCTCGACAAGGTGCTCGGGCAGGGCGGCATGGGCGAGGTGCTGCTCGCGATCGACGACGCGATCGGCCGCGAGGTCGCGGTCAAGCGGATCCGCACCGACGCGCCGTCCGCCGAGGAGCTGTCGCGATTCGTGCGCGAGGCGCGCGTGCAAGGGCGCCTCGAGCACCCGGCGATCGTGCCGGTCCACGATCTGGTGTTCGATGGTGGCGGTAAGCCGTTCTTCGTGATGAAGCGGCTCGCCGGCACCGACATGCACGAGCGCCTGAAGAAGCTGCGCGCCGGCGAGATCGAGGACGAGGCGGCCGAGCGCCGCAAGCTGCTGCGCGCGTTCGTCGATGTCTGCAACGCGACGCACTTCGCGCACGAGAAGAAGATCATCCATCGCGATCTCAAGCCGGCGAACGTCATGCTCGGCGAGTACGGCGAGGTCTACATCCTCGACTGGGGCGTCGCGCACGCCGCCGACGATGCCCACGCCGATGTCGCCGCCCCGAGCGGCCGCCACGATCTGGTGCTCGCGAGCGGCGAGACCCAGCAAGGGGCGGTGCTCGGCACGCCTGCCTACATGGCGCCGGAGCAGCTGGTGGGAGACAAGGTCGGGCCGCCGGCGGACATCTACGCGCTCGGCTGCATCCTCTACGAGATCTGCGCGGGCGAGCCGCTGCACGAGAAGTCGCGCTCGCTCGGCGCCGCGTTCGTGGCGCCGCCGTCGCACGGCCGGCCCTCGCTCAAGCGCAGCGACGTCGCCCCCGAGCTCGATCGGATCTGCCAGAAGGCGGTGCGCCCCGATCCCGCCGAGCGGTGGTCGAGCGCGCGCGCACTCGGCGATGCCGTGCAGGGATTCCTCGACGGTGATCGCGACGTCGCGGTGCGCAAGGAGCTCGCGCAGCACCACCTCTCCAGCGCTCGCGCGGGCCTCGCCAAGGGTGGCGACGACGGCCGGCGCGATGCGATGCAGGCGGCCGGTCGCGCGCTCGCCCTCGATCCGACGTCGACCGAGGCCGCCGATCTGGTGACCCGGCTGATGCTCGAGCCACCGGACAAGGTGCCCGCCGAGGTCGAGGAGCACCTCGCCGAGGTCGACACCGACACCGCGCGCGAGCACGGCAAGCTGTCCGCGCTCGCGGTGCTCGGCTACCTCGCGTTCGTGCCGCTGCTGCTGTGGTCGGGCGTGCGCGACATGACGTTCGTGGTCGCGTTCGCCGCGCTCGCGCTGATCAGCTGCGGTCAGGTGCTGCTGATGCTGCGCAACGAGCGGATCACGGCGGCGCCGCTGTACCTCAATGCCGCGATCAACGCGCTGTTGATCGGCGTGGTGTGCCGGATGGTCGGCCCGTTCATCATCGCGCCGACGCTGGTGCTGGTGACCCTGATGGCGTACGCGTCGCACCCGCGGTTCGGCAAGATCCCGGTGCTCGCCGCGATCCTGTCGGCGTCGGTGCTGGTGCCGTGGGGCCTCGAGCTGCTCGGCGTGCTCGATCGGACGTACCGGTTCGACAACGGTGCGCTGACCCTGTCATCTCCCGTGGTCGAGTTCTCCGGCGTGCCGGTCCAGCTCGCGATGGCGCTCGTCCTGATCTCTCTGATCGGCGTGGTCGCCGTGCTGACGCGCGGGCTCGCGATGCGCCAGCGCGAAGCGGCGCGCAAGCTCGAGCTTCACGCCTGGCAGTTGCGGCAGATCGTGCCCGTCGCGCCTCGCTGACGGGCGGGGGTTGGTACCATGGGGCATGGTCGACGACCCGACCCGTCCCTACGCGCCATCACCCGCCGAGCTGCCCACCGCGCCCGGACCCGCCGAACCGGCGGTGACGCCGACGATGCGGGCGCGCGACGCCGACATGAAGCCGGTGATCGCCTCGGTGATCCTGCCCGACGCCGGCTACAAGATGGGCGGCACGATCGGCCGCGGTGGCATGGGCGAGGTGATGGCGGCGCACGACAACCGGATCGGTCGCGATGTCGCGATCAAGCGGATGAGAAATCCGACGCCGAACAAGGAGGCGGTCGCGCGCTTCCTGCGCGAGGCGCGGATCCAGGCGCGGCTCGATCACCCCGCGATCGTGCCGGTGCACGAGATGGGCGTCGACGAGAACAACCGCCCGTACTTCGCGATGAAGCGGATCGCCGGCAAGACGCTCGCGAAGCTGATCTCCGACGGCGCGTCGCTCAAGCGCCTGCTGCGCGCGTTCGTCGATGTCTGCCAGGCGATCGACTTCGCGCACACCCGCGGTGTCGTCCACCGCGATCTCAAGCCGGCGAACATCATCTGCGGCGAGTTCGGCGAGGTCTACGTGCTCGACTGGGGCGTCGCGCGCGTGCTCGCCGATGGTCCCGACGATCCGGGCGCGTCGATCCAGCCGCCCACCGAAACACCGGATCCCGACGACAGCACCAAGAGCGGCGCGCTGCTCGGCACGCCGGGTTACATCCCGCCGGAGCAGATCGAAGGCGTGCCGCCGGCACCTCCCGCCGATGTCTACTCGCTCGGCTGCATCCTGTTCGAGATCCTCGCCGCGGAACCGCTGCACCCGCGCGGCGAGCCGGCGATCGGTCGCACGCTGTCGACGCCGCAGATGTCTCCCGCGAAGCGACGCCCCGATCGCGGCATCCCGCCGGAGCTCGACAAACCGTGCTTCGAGGCGCTGTCCGAGCGGCCGGCGGATCGGCCCACGGCGCGCGAGCTCGGCGATCGCGTGCAGGCCTATCTCGACGGCGATCGCGACATCGAGCGCCGCCGCGCCCTCGCCGCGCAGCAGCTGGTGTTCGCCAAGGATGCGCTCGCCGGGACGGAGCCCGATGCCCGCATCACCGCCTTGCGCGCGGCCGGTCGTGCGATCGCACTCGATCCCGAGGCCCTCGGCGCCGCGGAGCTCGTCAGCTCGCTGCTCCTCGAGCCGCCGAAGGAGATGCCGCGCGATCTCGAGATCGGGCTCGAGGATCACGAGAAGCGGATCAATCGCGATCGCAGCAAGAAGGCGATCTACGCCTACGCCTCGATCTTCACGCTCACCCCGCTGCTGCTGTTCCTCGACATCCACAACTGGCCGGTCGTGATCGCGTTCTTCTCCTGCGTCGGCCTCGGCATCGCCGCCTCGGTGCGCCACTACAAGATGGGCAAGCCCTCGGTCGCCGTCACGCTCGCGGTCAACCTCGCGCTCGCGATCCTGTTCACGCGTGTGGCCGGGCCATTCGTGCTGACGCCGCTGGTGATCGCCGGCTTGCTCGTCGGCATCACCACGATCAACTGGCTGTCCGAACGGATCTGGGTGATCGCGCTGTGGACGACCGCCGCGGTCATGATCCCGATCGTCTTCGAGTGGGTCGACCTGCTACCCGATACCTGGGCGATTCGCGACGGCGCGATGACGATCAAGTCCGACGTGCTGCGCTCGCACGGCACGTTCGAGGAGATCGCGCTGGTCTGCACGAGCCTGTTGTTCACGCTGGTGATCGGTACGTTCGCGCTGACGGTGAATCGCCGGCGGCGACGATCGCAGCGCGCGCTGTTCATCCACGCGTGGCATCTGCGCCAGCTGGTGCCCACCGCACGCGCGTGGGCGACACAGCCGCGCTGATACAATCGCCGGACATGAAGTCCGGTGACGATGCCACTCTCGGCGCGGCCGATACCGAAGCGGAGGTCGGCCGAACGTCGACCAACCGTGGGTGGGCGCTGGCCGGGTACGAGCTCAAGGAGACGATCGGCAGGGGTGGGATGGGCGAGGTCGTCCTCGCGCGCGATACCAGGATGGAGCGCGACGTCGCGCTCAAGCGGATGCTCACCGACGAGCCGACGCCCGAGGCCGAGGCGCGGTTTCTCCGCGAGGCCAAGATCCAGGCGACGCTCGATCACCCATCGATCGTGCCGGTGCACGAGCTCGGGCGCGACTCCGAGGGCCGCCCGTACTTCGTGATGAAGCGGCTCGTCGGCACCACGCTCCAGGCCCGGCTCGACAGTGGAGCCGCGCCCCAGCAGCTGCTGCGCGCGCTGGTCGACGTCTGTCACGCGATCGATCGCGCGCACTCGTACGGCATCGTGCACCGCGATCTCAAGCCATCGAACATCATGCTCGGCGACTACGGCGAGGTCTACGTGCTCGACTGGGGCGTCGCGCGCGTGATCGGTAATCGCGCCTCGGTCAGCGAGCTCGCCGCCGTGGCGTCACCGTCGACCGACGGCACCCAGGCCGGCCAGATGCTCGGCACGCCGGGCTACATGGCGCCGGAGCAGATGCTCGGCTCGGACGCGGTCGGGCCGGCGGCCGATGTCTACGCGCTCGGCTCGATCCTGTTCGAGATCCTCGCCGGCACCTCGCTGCACCCGCGCGGTCAGGAGGCGATCCCGAGCACGCTCGGCGATGCCGCGATCGAACCGTCGAAGCGCGCGCCCGATCGCGACGTGCCGCCCGAGCTCGACAGGATCTGCAAGGCGGCGCTCGCCACCGATCCAGCGGCGCGGCCCACCGCCCGCGCGCTCGGCGACGGCATCCAGAACTATCTCGACGGCGATCGCGACCACGAGCGGAGGCGGCAGGCGGGCCAGGCCCCGCTCGCCGGGG
>JAEYYY010000768.1 GCA_023430775.1 Pseudomonadota bacterium | reverse complement strand
GTCGAGCAGCGTGCGAGAACCGCGCGGACGTTCCGGCTCGCCGGGCTCGCCACCGCAGGCGCGGGCGTCGTCGCGCTCGGTGCGTCGGCGTACTTCGGCCTGCGCGCCCGCTCGCTGAGTCGCGACGCCTCGAGCGTCACCGGGCAATGGACCGAAGAGGCCCAGGAGAACGTCGATCGCGCGAAGTCGGCGGAGTCGACGATGTACGTGCTGCTCGCCGTCGGCGGCGGCGTCGCGGTGACCGGCGGCATCCTCTACGTGATCGGCGCGCGCACCGGCGAGTCGACCAAGGTCGTGGTCGCACCGGCGCGCGGCGGCGCGGCGTTCTCGTTCGCGAGGCGGTTCTGATGCGGATCGCGCTCGCCGCCCTGGTGCTCGCGTCGTGCACCGACTTCCAGTTCGCCGAGGATCTGACGTGCAGCGATTTCGGCACCTGCCCGCCGGGGCAGTTCTGCGATCCGACGGGCGATGTCTGTCGCGTCGATCTCCCGGGCTGCGGCAACGGCGAGCTCGACGCCGACGAGGTCTGCGATGACGGCAATCGCACGACCGGCGATGGCTGCCGCGCGGATTGCCAGAAGGCAGAGGTCTGCGGCGACGGCGTGCAGGATCCGCAGGAGGCCTGCGACGACGGCAACACCACCGGCGCCGACGGCTGCGCCGCCGATTGCTCGCTCGAGGGTTGCGGCAACAACATCGTCGACGATGGCGAGGAGTGCGACGATGGCGACGCCAACTCGCCGACCGGCGACTGCTCGACGAGCTGCAAGCTCGCGAGCTGCGGCGACGGCAATCTCCATGCGGGGGTCGAGGCGTGCGACGACGGCGCCGCGAACGCGGACACCGGCGCGTGCCTGACCAGCTGCGAGCTCGCGACCTGCGGCGACGGCAAGGTCCAGGCCGGCGTCGAGGCCTGCGACGACGCGAACGACATCGACTCCGACGGCTGCCTCGAGAGCTGCGAGACTGCGAGCTGCGGCGACGGCCACGTCCAGATCGGCGTCGAGCTGTGCGAGCCGAACGCGCTCGATCCACAGGCCTGCAACGCAGACTGCACGACCGACCGGATCCTCCAGGTCGCGCCCGGTCTCGATCACACGTGCGTGCTGCGCGCGGGCGGCTTCGTGCGTTGCTGGGGAGAAGGCGGTAGCGGCCAGCTCGGCTACGCATCGATCCGGGACATCGGCGACAACGAGCCGCCGGCGCTCTCCGGCGACATCGAGCTCGGCGGCGTCGCCGTCGAGGTGACCTCGGGCGACTCGCACAGCTGCGCGCGGCTCGCCGGCGGCGCGGTGCGCTGCTGGGGCGCGGCGGCGAACGGCCGGCTCGGCTACGGCAACACCACGAACATCGGCGACGACGAGACACCGGCGAGCGCCGGCAACGTCGCGATCGGCGGCACCGCGGTGCAGCTCGTCGCGGGTGGCCAGCACACGTGCGTCTTGCTCGCGACCGGGGCCGTGCGCTGCTGGGGACGCGGCGCGAACGGCCGGCTCGGCCACGGCAACGTCAACGACATCGGCGATGACGAGACGCCGGCGAGCGCGGGCGATGTCACGATCGGCGGCGCGGTGGTGCAGCTGGTCGCCGGCGACGCGCACACCTGCGCGCGACTGTCGACCGGCAAGGTCCGCTGCTGGGGCAACGGCGCGGATGGCCGGCTCGGCTACGGCAACACGACGACGATCGGCGACGACGAGAGCCCGGCGGCCGCCGGCGACGTGCCGCTCGGCGCACCGGCAGTCGCGCTCGCCGCGGGAGACAAGCACACGTGCGCGATCCTCGATACCGGCGCCGTGCGCTGCTGGGGTGCCGGCGCCGACGGCCGACTCGGTCGCAAGAGCACGACGACGATCGGCGACGACGAGCCGGCATCGCAGGCCGGCGACGTCGTGCTCGGCGGCGCCGCGGTGGCGATCGCCGCCGGTGCGCGACACACCTGCGCGCTCCTCACCAACAACAACGTGCGGTGCTGGGGCGCGGGTCTCGATGGCCGGCTCGGCACGCAGGCGACGACGACGATCGGCGACGACGAAGATCCGACGGCGGTGCTCCCGATCAAGCTGTCCTCCGCGCCGACCCGGATCGCGGCGGGCCCGACGCACACCTGCGTGATCGATACCGCCGGCGACGTGCGGTGCTGGGGCACCGGAACCGGCGGCCGGCTCGGCTACGGCAACACCAGTAACGTCGGTGACGACGAAGCGCCGGCCGACGCAGGAGTCGTGTTCGCGATGGGCGCGGTGATGCAGGTCGCCGTCGGTGACTTTCACGCCTGCGCGATCGGCGATGCCGGTCAGGTGCGCTGCTGGGGCCAAGGTTCCGACGGTCAGCTCGGCTCTCCGGGCCAGATCACGATCGGCGACGACGAGCTGCCGAAGACCGCCGGCGATGTCGACGTCGGCGGCTTCGCGATCCAGCTCGCGCTCGGTAGTGCCCACAGCTGCGCGCTGCTCCGCGGCGGCACGGTGCGCTGCTGGGGGTTCGGCGGCGACGGCCGGCTCGGCTACGCCAACACCGCCACGATCGGCGACGACGAGACGCCGGCGACCGCGGGAGACGTCGATGTCGGTGGCACGGTCAAGCAGATCGCCGCGGGCTCCGCGCACACCTGCGCGCTGCTCGACACCGGCAAGGTTCGTTGCTGGGGCGCGGGCAGCTCCGGCAGGCTCGGCTACGGCAACCTCGAATTCATCGGTGATGACGAGACACCGGCGAGCGCGGGAGATGTCGACGTCGGTGGCACCGTCGTGCAGATCGCCGCGGGCGGCGATCACACGTGCGCGCTCCTCGACACCAAGCGGGTGCGCTGCTGGGGCTTCGGTGGCAATCAGTTCGGCGGTGACGGCCGGCTCGGCTACGGCGTGATCGCGACGATCGGCGACGACGAGACACCGGCGAGCGCCGGCGATGTCGACACCGGCGGCGACGTGCTGCAGATCGTCGCCGGACAGCAACACACCTGCGCGCTGCTCGATAACGAAGCCGGCAACAACCTCGTGCGCTGCTGGGGCTTCGCGGGCCAGGGCCGCCTCGGCTACGCCAACACCACGACCATCGGCGACAACGAGACACCGGCGAGCGCCGGACCCGTCGCGCTGACGGGCAATCCGATCCAGCTCTCGATCGGCACTTCGAACACCTGCGCGCTGTTCGCCACCGGCGCGGTGCGCTGCTGGGGCGCTGGCTTCGCGGGTCGCAACGGCAACAAGAATCCGAACGACATCGGCGACAACGAAGCACCGCCCTCGATCGACATCGTGATCGGCGGACCGGTGACTCAGCTCGAGACCGGCGAGACACACAGCTGCGCGCGGCTCGCGAACGGCCGCGTGCGCTGCTGGGGATCGAACTTCCTGGGCAACCTCGGCTACGGCAACAAGGGGAGCGAGCACAGCATCGGCGACGACGAGGATCCGGCCGACGCGGGTGACGTCGCCGTGTTCTGAGATATCGTGCGGCGATTGGACCTCGATGGCCGCACGCTGGGGGAGTTCACGCTTCGCGAGAAGATCGGCGAAGGTGGCTTCGCGGCCGTCCATCGGGCGGAGCAGACCACGCTCGGTCGCGAGGCCGTGGTCAAGGTGTTGCACACCCGGCTGGCCAGCACGCCGGAGGTAGCGCAGCGGTTTCTCCGTGAAGCGCGGCTCGCCTCGCGCATCGATCATCCGTATGCGGCGCACGTCTACGCGTTCGGCGCCGAGCCCGACGGTCTGCTGTGGATCGCGATGGAGCTGGTGCGCGGCACGCCGATGGACAAGCTCCTCGACCAGCAGGGGCCACTGACGCTCGATCAGCTGGTGCCACTGTTCGAGCGGATCTGCGAGGTCGTCCAGAACGCGCACGATCACGGCATCGTCCATCGCGATCTCAAGCCCGGCAACGTGATGGTGATGACGCGCGGCGGCCGCCTGCTACCGAAGCTCCTCGACTTCGGCATCGCGCGCGCCCTCGACGACGCCGAGCCGATCGACACCGCCGACGGCGCGACGGCCACCGCGACCTCGCCCGCCGACGACGCCCGGTCGATCGATCCGCGGGCGACCACCAAGTGGGTCGAGGTCGATCGCGCCGGGAGCGACGGCACCCGGCGCGGCGCGGTGATGGGCTCGCCGTCGTACATGGCTCCCGAGCAGTGGATCGACGCCGGCTCCGTCGGTCCGGCCACCGACATCTACGCGCTCGGCGTGCTCGCGTTCCAGGCGCTCACCGGCAGCGTGCCGTTCACCGGGACGCTCGAGGCGATCCGGCTCGCGCATCTCGAGGCGCCGCCGCCCAAGCTCGGCGCGCAGTTTCCGCCGGCGGTCGATGCGATCCTCGCGCGCGCACTCGCGAAGCGGCCGCTCGAACGCTATGCGAGCGCCGCCGATCTCGCTGCCGCACTGCGCGCTGCCGCGGGCTTCGAGGATGGCGTCCTGCCACAGCTCCCCGCCGCGATCCGCGATGCCGCGATCGCCAATGCGGTGCAACCGCTCGCCGAGGCGATCGTCGCGCTCGACAACGCACGCAACCTCGATCAGGCGGTCGCGTTGATCAGCGATGTCGCCGCCGTGGCCACCCGGTGGATCGCGATCGTGGCCCTGGCGGCGCGGTCGGCGATCGGTGCGGGCGACGATGCCGATAGCCAGACCGTGCGCGACAAGCTGCGCCAGCTCGGTCGCGGCCGGCTCGACGACGCGACCTGGCTCGCCCTCGCGACGGAGCTGACTCGACCGTTCGTCGACAAGGCCGCCGCGTATCCGGTGCCGGAGCTCGTCGCGATGCTCCACGGTGGGGATTTCGGCTCGGCGTACCGGCACGTCCACGAGCTCGCGGAGCACCTCGACCGCCGGGTCCAGCGCGGTCACGAGGAGCGGCGCGCCGAGTACGGCGAGGCGCTGAACGCACTCGCGCGCCTGCTCGAGGCACTCGCGCCGCTTCATGGCTACGCGGTCATCGTGCCCCGCGGTGGTCGGGCCGAGCGCTGGCGCGGCGTGCGGCGCCACCCGCGCGCGATCGCGACGGTGACCGGTGCGTTGATCGATGGCCGCCCGCTGCTCGTCGATCGCACGGGCAGCGCGGTGCTCCAGCTCGCGCCGCTCGTCCAGGTCGCGACGCCATCTCCGGGACGCGACGAGGAGCTGTTCGTCCTCGACGGCAAGGGCACGCGAACCGCGCGCCTGGTCGCCTTGCCGTACGGCTTCGAGCGCTCGGATCCGGCGCTCCACGACTGGTTGCGCGACGAGCTCGGCGATCTCGACGAGCCGACCGCCGCGGAGCCCGAGTCGCCATATCGCGGTCTCGCTCCCTTCACCGCGGAGCTCGCCGGCGATTACGTCGGGCGCGAGCGCGAGGTCGAGACGTTCATCAATCGCCTGATCGCCGAGCCGCTGCTCGCCGTCGTCGGACCCTCGGGTGCCGGCAAGAGCTCGTTCGTGCAGGCCGGCGTGCTGGCGAACCTGCCCGCACGCTGGCGCGCGATCATCGTTCGCCCCGGCGCTTCGCCGCTGGCGGCGCTCGAGGCCCACCTGCAGGCGGCCGGCGTCGACGCGCGTGGCCTGGAAGAAGATCCCGGCCAGCTCGCCGAGGCGCTGCGCGATGCCGGCCAGCGCGAAGGCGCGACGCTGGTGCTCGTGATCGATCAGCTCGAGGAGCTGTTCACGCTGTGCAAGGAAGATCGCGAGCGCACCGCGTTCGCGGCCGCACTCGCCGATGCGACGCGCACCGAGCTGGATCCGATCCGGATCGTGGTCACGCTGCGCGACGACTTCCTGATCCGCGCGGCCGGCATGCCGATCCTCGGCGATCGGCTGGCGCGCGGTTTGGTGCTCCTCGCGGTCCCCGCAGTCGACGACCTCGAGCGCATCGTCACCGAGCCTGCGCGACGCGCCGGATACGAGCTCGAGGATCCGGCGCTCGCGACGGAGATGGTCGATGCCGTCGCATCGCAACCGGGTGCGCTCGCGCTGCTGTCGTTCACCGCGGCCGAGCTGTGGAAGCTGCGCGACCGCCACTTTCGCCAGCTGACGCGCAAGGCGTACACGGCGATCGGTGGCGTCGCCGGCGCGATCGCGAAGCATGCCGAGGCCACGCTGGCCGAGCTGTCGGCCGAGGATCGGCGGCTGGTGCGGATCGCGTTTCGCAACCTGGTGACCGTCGACGGCACCCGGCAGGTGCTCACCGTCGACGAGCTCCACCAGCTGCTCGCGCCGGCCCCGAAGCAGCGCGCGCAGACCGTGGTCGATCGGCTGATCGACGCCCGGCTACTCGTCACCTTCGAGGATGCCGGCGGGGTCGCGCGGATCGAGGTCATTCACGAGGCGCTGCTCAGCCACTGGCCGCGACTGGTCGAGTGGCGTCGCGAAGATGCCGAGGGTGCGCGCATGCGCGATCAGCTGCGCGTCGCCGCGCGCCAGTGGGATGCCCGCGGGCGGCCCCGCGGCCTGCTGTGGCGCGACGACGCGCTGGCCGAGTACCGGCTGTGGCGGACGCGCCATCCGGGTGCGATGACGGAGCTCGAGGAGGCGTTCGGCCGCACCAGCCTCGACGACGAGGCCCGGCGACGCCGGCTTCGCCGCATCGTGCTGACCTCGACCTTTCTCGCGCTCGGTGCGATCGCGGTCGTCCTCTACCAGCTGCGCGAGCGTGCGACCGAGCAGAGCACGCGCGCGATCGCGGAGAGTCAGCGCGCCGAGCAGGAGAAGACGCGCGCGGAGATCGAGAAGACGAACGTCGAGGCCCGCGAGAACGAGATGCGCGTCATCAACGCCGGAAGCGTCGTCGAGCGCGACCCGACGACCACGCTCGGCTGGCTCAAGCACTACCCGCTCGAAGGTCCGAGCTGGAACCAGGTTCGCGAGCTCGTGCTCGAGGCGCAGCACCTCGGCGTCGCGCGCCACGTGCTCGTTCCCGACGAGCCGCGGTGGGTCGGGTTCGCAGGCGAGCAGCGCGTGGTGACGGCCGGTGGTCAGTCGATCCAGACGTGGGATCGCGTCACGGGGCAGCTGCTCGGCCGGATCACGCACCCCGTTCGCCTGATCGACTTCTCGAGTGCGAGCCTCGTGGTGTGGCCGGATGGGTCGCGGATCGCCTTCACCGATAGCGTCGGTGATGTCTGGATCGCGAGGCTTCCGGTGGGCACGCCGGCCAGGGTGTTGAACGAGCCCGCGCCTCTGCTCGCCGTGTCGCGCGATGGCCGCTACCTCGCCTCGGTCGGAGAACGTGTCCAGCTCTTCGCGATCGGTGGAGAGCTGCAAACGCTTGAAGGCCACCGCGGTAGCGTCACCTCCGTCATGTTCTCGCCCGACAGCCAGCGCCTGGTCACCGGCGGTGGCGACGGGACGCTTCGCAGCTGGGACGTCGCGACAGGCATCGGCCGGATCGAAGCGACGGTGAGCCAACCGATCGAGGATCTCGCGGTGCGCGCGGATTCCATCGTGTTCGGCACCACGTCGGAGACGCTTTTGCTGACGCCGGGCCGCGCGCCGAAACGGCTCGTCGCCGCCGCGGATCTGTTCTCGATGGTGACCGCCGACGGCTTCTTCGCGTCGAACCGGACCGAAGCTCACCTGTGGAACGCGAGCGGCGTCGAGCGCACGATCCCCCGCGCCGCCGGCGAGCTGTTCGCGGCCTCGGCCAACGGTCGAGTGGCGGTGCTGTCGACGGGCGAAGGTCCGATCGCGATCGAGCTACCGCGTGGCCACACCCGCCGGTTGCTCGGCCATCGCACGTCGCTCGCCGCCGCGGTATCTCCGAGCGGCAGCGGCCTGGCGGTGATCGGCGGAGACGATCGGCTGCGCGTGTGGGAAGGCGATCCCACGCCGGCGTGGGTGCTTCGCGGTCACACCGCCGAGATCTCCGAGATCACGTTCGCGCCCGACGGACGCTCGGTGGCGACTGCGGGCATGGATCGCGACGTCCGCGTGTGGAGCTTCGAGACCGGTGAAGTCACCACGCTCGGCGGCCACGAAGAGGGCGTCTATCGCGTCGCGTACTCGCCCGACGGCAAGCAACTGGTGTCCTCGATCTGGGGGCGCGCCGCGCGAATCTGGGACGTCGCCGCCGGCAAGGCGCGCGTCCTCGATCATCCCGTCGCCGTCACCGAGATGCGGTTCGATGGGACCCGGATCTACACCGCGACCGATCGAGGTGTCTGGGTATGGAACGTCGCCGCCGGCGCCCAGCAGCTGTTCGCCCAGCCGAACGTGCTCTGCGTCGAGCCATCTCCGGACGGCCGGTTCGTCGCCGCCGGTAGCAGGTCGGGCGAGATCCTGCTGTGGGATCTGAAGTCCGGAACCTCGCGCGTGTTCGGCTCGCAGCCCGAGGAGGTCGACGAGCTTCGTTTCCTCCCGGATGGTCGGCTGATCTCGCGAACCGGCAGAACCGCGACACGGCACCGGTTGCGGACGTGGACGCCCGAGGGCTCCAGCTACGTGCTCCTCGACAGCCCGTTCGCGCTGCGCACGCTCGCGGTGTCGGCGAACGCGCGCGTTGCCGTCGGCGGTGAAGGCAGCGACGTCCACGTGTTCGATCTACGCGCGGGCAAGAAGCACGTGTTCCACAGCGTCGACAAGCAGATCCGCGCGCTCGCGTTTTCACCCGACGGCGCGCTACTCGCGTCGGGAAGCCAGGATGCTACGGCGCGGCTATGGACCGTCGATACCGGCGCGAGCCAGCTGCTACACCGCTTCGAACAGGCCGTTCGCAGCGTCGCGTTCTCGCGCGACGGCGCGCGCGTCGCTGCAGCGAGTAACGACCGCACCGCGTGGGTCGGCGAGGTTCGCGTCGAGCGCTCGCTCGCGGTCGGTGCCCGAGCGGTCGTGGACCGGATCGATCAGCTCACCACCGTGAGGATCGATCGAGCTCGGTTGAGTCAGGGTCGCAACGAGGGCGCGACCACCCCGATCAGCAGCCCGGGGTCCTGACGCTGCAGGTGCGCGAGCCCCAGCCCGGGCACTCGACGTCGCTACAGGTTGCGGAGATTCCACCGGCCACCTGCTTCTGCTCGGCGTCGCTGATCACGCGGATGGTCGTGACATCGACGGAGAGCTTCTTCAGATCCACTTTCTTGAGTCGCTTCATGACCGCCAGACGTAGCACGCAGCGAGCCACGTCTGATCGCGCAACTCCGGTGAGCCTCCCCATAGTTGGGCGCTCCAACCCGTGTGGTCAGTCCGCTCGACCTGACGAATTGACCGGACGATTTGACCGGTCATCGGGCCGCGCATCTGACCGCCGACTTGGACTATCGTGCGCCCGAGTGGGGAACCAGGAGACGACCATCGAGCTCGACCAGGCGTCGGGCGGCCGTGCCGACACCCTGCTGGTCGCCGGCGCAGGGCAGCTCATCACACATCGGCTGACCAAGCCGGAGATCGTGATCGGCCGCTCCCCCGAGTGTGACCTCGTGATCGACCACGCGGCGCTGTCCCGCCGGCATGCTGTGCTGCGGCTCCAGCCGCTGACCATCCGGGACCTCGGCTCGACGAACGGGATCCGGGTCGGCGCGAGCTCCTTGACCGGCGGGGATCCGGTCGCGCTCCAGACCGGCGATAGCTTTCACATCGGCCCGTTCGCCTTCATGGTGATCGCCAGCAAGGCGGCCGAGTCGAGCAGCGGCAAGAACCCGCTGATCATCGAGGACCCGACGCCCGCAGGCGTGGCGCCGCTGATCCGCGAGATCGCGGCGAGCAACGCCAGCGTGCTGATCCTCGGCGAGACCGGCGTCGGCAAGGAGGTGCTCGCCACCACGCTGCACGAGCTGTCGGGCCGCAAGGGTCCGTTCATGCGCATCAACTGCGCCGCGCTCAGCGAGTCGCTGCTCGAGAGCGAGCTGTTCGGCCACGACAAGGGCGCGTTCACGGGGGCGGTGGCTTCGCGCGCTGGCTTGCTCGAGGCTGCGAGCGGCGGCTCGGTGTTCCTCGACGAGATCGGCGAGCTCCCGCTGTCGATCCAGGCCAAGCTGCTGCGCGCCGTCGAGGCCCGCGAGATCTTGCGCCTCGGCTCGACCAGGCCGGTGCACATCGAGGTGCGCTTCCTCGCGGCCACCAACCGCGATCTGCCCACCGAGGTCGCCGCCGGCCGCTTCCGTCACGATCTGTACTTCCGGCTCGATGGCGTCAGCTTGCGGATCCCGCCGCTGCGCGAGCGCGCCGGCAAGATCGCGCCGCTCGCGCTCGCCTTCCTCGAGGAAGCGGCCAGGAAGGCGAATCGCCCGGCGCGCGCGACGCCGGAGCTGATCTCGGCGCTCGAGGCGCACGCGTGGCCCGGCAACGTGCGCGAGCTCAAGGCGGTGGTCGAGCGCGCCGTGCTGCTCGCGTCTGGCCGCGATCTGTCGGTCAAGCACCTGGCGTCCTCGCCGAGCGCGGAG
>JAEYYY010000759.1 GCA_023430775.1 Pseudomonadota bacterium | reverse complement strand
ACCAGGTGCAGGGCAAGCAGTAGTCTGCGCATGGGGCGAGCCTACACCGGGTCGCGGAGCGGGGCGCGAATTCCGACCGAGGCGTAGCCCCGCATGTAGCTCGACGCTCGGCGCACCGGCGGCGCGGTCAGCGCGAGATCGCGGCGACGCAGCTCGACGATCACGGCACGCAGCAGCCGGCGGCCGAGGACGGCGCCGAGGCAGCGGTGCGGACCGGCGCCGAACGCGACGTGCGGGTTCGGGCTGCGCGAGGGATCGAGCCGATCGGGATCCGGGAACACGCGGTCGTCGTGGTTGGCGGCGACCATCCACGTCACCACCTGTTCGCCGGCGCGGATCCGTGCGCCCGCGAGCTCGACATCGCGGGTGGCGCGGCGTGCGAACTGGGCGATCGGCGACGCGCGCCGCAGCAGCTCCTCGACGAGGAGATCGAGGTCGGCAGCGAGGGCGGCTGGGTGGCGCGCGAGATCGACGATCGCGCTGCTGATCGCGTCGCTCGATGTCGGCAGGCCGGCCTCGACGAGCAACGCGCCGAGTGCGCGGGCCTCGGCGGGTGCAGCGTCGCGGAGCTCGCGGAGCACGGTGCCTTCACGTGCGGTCTCGATCTCGGTGTCCATCAGCGCGGCGATCGCCTCGCTGGCGGTCCGCGCCTCGGCGGCGCGCTGCGGCCACGCCGGATCGGTGCGCGCGGTATCGAGGAGGGCGGCGCCTGCGGCGTGCACACCGTTGACGAGCGCGAGGAGCCGCGCGGGCTCGACGCGGTAGCCCAGCCAGGTCGCGAACACGCCGGCGAGCTCGCGCTCGATCACCGGCACGATGTCGCCGCTGGTAATCGCGAACGCGCGTGCGACCGCGCCGTCGATGATCGGATCGAGAGCGGTCAGGCGCGCGGCATGGATCGCGCGGCCGGCGACGGTGCGGAGCGGGCCGTGGGCGGGCGGGTCGAGGTTGTGCAGCGGCCGGATCGCGCGCTCGGGGCGGATCACCTCGGGGCGAGTGCCCGAGAACGACGAGAACGTCGCCGGATCGCGAAGCACGCTCGCCAGCTCGGGATGACCGAGCACCGACCAGTAGCCCGGTCCGCGGCGGCCCGGCGTGCGCACGACAGGTCCATGCTCGTCGCGGATCCTGCGGAACGCGGCGAGCTCCTCACCGCGGCCGTGAAGCTCGGGATCGAGCAGATCGATCATCGGCGGACCTCGGGGAGGAAGTATGCCGTGACCCGCGGTGCGCCGGCGCGGCGCTGGAAGGTGATGAAGTGGTGCGCACCGAGGGCGGCCCGCGCGCGCTCCCACGGCTGTTCCGGTAGTGACAGCTCGCGGAGGAAGTGGCGCAACCGCGTGGTTGCCATCGCCTCGTCGAGGTGGCGAGGCACGCCGAGATGGAGTGCGCAGCTGGAAGAGGAGGGGCCAGCGAACCCGGCGGCGGCGAGCCACCAGATCGGGCGGTCGTCGCCGAGCATCGCGATGCCGAACCGCTGGGCATCACCCGCGACCGCGCCGCTGGCGTCGTCGTGAATCGCCGCGAGATCGGAGAGCGATGCGTCGGGCATCAGGACGTACGCCTTGACGCGCATCGCGGCGGCGAGATCGAGCGAGACGATCGAGATCCGGTCACGGTCCCGCAAGCGAGGCATCCCGGCCCCGACGCGGTGAAGCGCGGCGCGAGCAACGTCGCGATCCGGTGGCACGCACAGATACGCGTGCCAGCGCGGCGGTCCGGGTGCGAGCGTGACCGCGTGCCAGAGCCGGCAGCTCGCGGGCGCGCCGTCGATCAGGCGGTGGAGACGATCGAGCTGCGCACCTCGCGCGGCCGCGAACGCGCTGACGTCCGAGGCCGCTTGCCGGTAGGTCTCGGGCGACGCCGGATCGTGCTGCGCCTCGAGGAAGAGCCGCAACTCGACCGTCGACGGCTCCAGCGCGATCGACAGTCCCCACGGCACGCCGTGGCTGACGCCCGAAGGCAACAGCGGCGCCGTCGTGGAGCGCGTGCCCCAGCCACACCGCTTCGCGAGCTCGCGAACGAACGTGAGATCGATCGGCAGCGCGCACGCGCCGGCCAGCCGGTCGCAAGCAGCGACGAGCTCGTCGGCGCGGCGAGCGTGATCGATCACGCCCGGTCGTACCAGAGTCTAGAGACGGCCGGTGCCCGCGAGGATGATCAGGATGAGCACGATCAGGCCCGCCGGGCCGAGGCCCGCTGCACCGAACCGGCCGTAGCCGAGGCCACCACCAAGGAGCGCGATGAGAAGCAGAATGATGAGTAGTGTAGTCATGGTGATCGGAGGTGGTGCAACGCTCCTGCCACGGCGCTCGGGCAACCACCGTCGGAGAACCACCGAGCGAGACGGCGTGTTACGACGCTGCGCGTGAGCCGTCATCCGACGACGTTTCTGCCGATGGCCGCGGGTTATGCGCCGCTGGTCGGCCACCATCGTCATCTGCTCGATGATGGCGTGCGGACGCGCGCGTTCCTTCGCGCGATCGAGCGCGTCGTGAAACCCGGCGATACGGTCGCGGATTTCGGGACCGGGACGGGCATCCTCGCGATCGCCGCGCGGCGTGCCGGGGCGCGCGCGGTGTGGGCGATCGATCACGATCCGATCGTGCGGGTGGCGGCGGCGATCGCGAAGGACAACGCGATCGATGGCATCACGTTCGTCGAGCAGCACGCGCGTCAGGTGGCGTTGCCGGAGCGGGTCGATGTCGTGATCTCCGAGTGCTTCGGGCCGTTCGCGATCGGAGGCTCGATGATCCCGGGGCTGTTCGAGCTACGCCGGCGAATCGGAAAACCCGGCGTGCGCGTGATCCCGCACGCCGTGACGCTGCACATCGCGCCGGTGGAGGTGCCGGTGGTGTGGAACCACATCGCCGCGTTCGCCAGACCACGCTACGGCCTGGCGTGGGACGCCGCGCACCGGCTGGCGACGCACAACGTCTACAACACCGTGATCCCGGCCCGCGCGCTGGTCTCGCCCGGCGCGGTGATCGCGACCTTCGCTCTCGAGCGCGGCGACTGGCCGGGTAAGGTCAGCGGCACCGCATCGTGGACGGCCCGGCGCGCGGCCAAGATCCATGGCTTCGCCGGCTGGTTCGAGGCAGAGCTCGGCGGCGGCGTGACGCTGTCGACGGCGCCGGGGAAGCGCGAGACGATCTGGCGGCAGGTGCTGTTTCCACTGCCGGCAGCGATGCGCGTCGCGCGCGGTGGCGAGATCGAGATGTCGATCGCCTGCCTCGCCGGCGAGGACTTCGACTGGTCCGGCGCGATCGGCGGCGCGCCGTTCAAGTGCTCCACTCGCTACAGCTACCCCTAAGGCATCACCAGGCCGCGGCGCGACAGCAGCGTGGTGCTCGAGCCGAACAGCGAGATGATCGCATCTGCGGCGGTGCGAAAGCGCTCGTCGCGCGAGCCGGCCAGCTCGACGACGTGCTGACTCGCGAGCTCGCGCTTCAGCGCGTCGTGAAACTCGCGACGCTGGACGGGCAGATCGCGCTCGGCGGCGCCCTTGAACGGGATGTCGGGCTCGCACAGGAGATAGAGGTCGTACGGGCGAACGGCGATCTGTTCGCGGATCCATGCCGGCGGCGAATTGGTGAACAGCCGCTGTGCCCACAACCAGATCGTGCGCAGGTCGGTATCGCAGATCAGCACGCCGGCGTTGTTGCCGACCACCTGCGCGGCGAGCGCATCCTCCGAGGCGATCTGGCTGCGCGCCGCGAGCTGGATGTCGTTGCCCGCGATCCCGCCCTCGACGCCACCCTCGACGAGCGTGCGCGTCCACTCGGGGACGACGAGCGCGCCGAACTCTTCCTTGAGGCGGGCGCACAGCGTGGACTTGCCGGTCGATTCGGCGCCGACGACGGCGACCCGGCGCACGAAGTACGGCCGCACGCTGGCGACCAGGTAGCGAAAGTTCTCCATCAGGTTCGCGCGCAACGCGGTGCCGCTGATCGGGATCGCGGTGCGCGGTGGATCGACCGGGACGAACGTGGCGCCGAGCGCGTCGGCGACCGATCGATAGGACAGCTCCGAGGTGAAGAAGTGGGTGACCTTGTCCGCGAACGGCGCGATCATCTGCTTGAAGCGCACCGGGATCGCGGCATCGTCGGGCTGGGTGGTCTCGATCTCGTGGATCGCGACGTCGGGATCGTCGATCGCGCGCTTGATCCAGCCGAGCCGCTGCCCCTGCTGCACCGGATCGCCGGGGTGCACGAAGATCATGATCGTCAGCTTCTTGCACGAGCGGCGCGCGAACTCGATCAGGTAGTGGTGGCCGCGATGAAACGGCAGGAACCTGCCGGCGACCAGGCCGTGATCGCCGAGCTCTGCGGCCGGGCCGTAGCTCGCATGGCGCTTCGCACCGGGCACCTCGGGCGTGGTGGTCGAGGTCGACGTGCTCTCGTAGGTGTCCGGTGTCGGATCCCAGCTACCGCCACCCGCCCATAGCGTTTCGTCTACTCGATCTCGGCCCATGCCGGCAGCATCACATATCGATCGAAGAACCGCGGGCCGCTCGCCGCGGGATCTGCGGCGAGCACGAATGGTGCGTCGCTGGCGAGTCGCGCGATGCCCCGGCGATCGAGTGCTTGCTCGAGCCGCGAGCGCCGTGCCGTCACCTCGGTGATGACGCGCCGAACATGCGCGTGGTCGGAGAGTGCGGCGACCGCAGCCTCGCCGGCGCCGCGGACGAGTGGAAATGCCGGAGCAGCGCGCTCGATCACGCGGGCGCGATCGCGAGACGCGATCGCATAGCCGATGCGCAGCCCGGCGAGGCCGTGCAGCTTCGAGAACGAGCGCAGCACGATCAGCTGATCCGTCCACTGCACGCAGCGCGCGGCGCGCAACGCATCCGGGCGGGTCGCGAAGTCGGCGTACGCCTCGTCGACGATCACGGTGACGTGCTGCGGGAGGCCGGCGAGGAAGCGCTGGAACGGCTCGGCATCGAGCGCGCGGCCGCCGGGGTTGCCGGGGCTGGTCAGGTAGACGACGTGGACGCTGCGATCGATCGAGCGCGCGATCGCGTCGAGATCGTGATCGGCGCGGCCATCGACGAGGCGGTACGGCGCGCGCCGCCAGCTCAGGCCGTGCGTCCGGCACGCGTGCTCCCACACCGGCCAGCTCGGTGCGTTGGCGATCACAGCCTCGCCGGGCCGGGTGGCGAGACGCAGCACGCGATCGAGGAGCTGGCTGATGCCGCCGCCGAGGACGATCGAATCGAGCGGGATATCGTGGTGCGCCGCGAGGAGCTTGCGGAGCTCGGCGTGATCGCGATCCGGATAGCGATCGAGCGCGCCGTCCTTCGCCACCGCGGCGAGTGCCTCGCGCGCACGAGGGGACGGGCCGATCGGATGGGCGAGCAGATCGATCGCCGAGGTATCTAGCACCGCTTCGCGTGCACCGAGCACGCGGCCGTGAAGGTGATCAGCAGGTGCGCTGATCGCGTGGAGCAAGACGCCGACGGCGGCAGCTGCATCCGGCAGGGTCGCGAGCTCGTCGGGGCCGAGCATCTGCTTCGCCAGCTCTGTCTTGAAGCCACCGAGTGCCACCGCGGTCACGGTGACGTTCGATCCGGCATCGAGGGCGAGCGCGCGGGTGAAGCCATCGAGCGCGGCCTTGGTCGCCGTGTATGCCGCCGCGCCCTCGCGAGGGAGTGCGGCGATTCCCGAGGACACGTTGACGATGCGCACCGCTTCTCCGCGCGGCACCGCATGTGCGAGCAACGCGCGCGAGCACAGCATCGGTGCGGTGATGTTGGTGGCGATCGCTTCGGTCAGCGCTGCGGGATCGGTCTCCCAAAATGGAACGCGCGGTGGGGACACTGCCGCGTTGTTGACCAGCACGTCGATGCGGCCGCAGGCAGCGAGCGCGCCGGTGATCAGTCGGGCAGCGCCTTCGGCCGTCGATAGATCGGCGGCGATGCCGACGGCGCCTTCGATCGTCTCCGAGGTCCGGGCGACATCATGGCGGCCGTGAACGACGACCTTGGCACCGCGCTTCGCGCATGCCTCGGCGAGTGCGCGACCGATGCCACGCGTCGAACCCGTGATCACCACGACGAGACCGTTCACGGCCGGGACGGTAGGGCGATTTGCCGTTTCGGGTCACGAGTTGAAGGGGTGGATTCCCAGGATTCCCAGTCCAGCAGCGGTAGACGTCGGCGGCGCTACTCACAACGCTCGCAACATTGGTTCACACGACACTCGTTGACATCCGAGTCAGCATCGGGATTAATCGCTCGCGATGGGGCTTGGTCGGGCGTGCTTGTGCATTCTTCTCTACGTCGGATGCAGTGGATCTGACGATGACTTGCGTGTCCCTGATGCTGATGGCACGCACGATGCGGTTCCGGATTCGGAACTCATCCGAGTAAAGGTTTACTCGCACGACGAGCCTGGCCTTCCGTTGAAAGGCGCACGTGTTGTATTTCGTGCGCCAAATGGTTCCGAGACAAACCTGGTGACCAACGAGCAGGGTTTGGCTGCATTTTCATCGCCGCCTGGCACGACAGTCACCGCAATTCAAGACAGTACGCGGCATTCACCGGGCAGGTTTTTCAGCAACTACAAAGACCTGGGACCCGGCGATCTAGTGTTCTCTGGCCCAAGGACAGTCAGTGGCAATGCAATCGGTAGCTTCATCGTCGAGTTCCCGCAGTTCGCTGGTGGTGAACGCTACGAACTCTCTTGCTCCTGTAGTTGCGATGGAACGTTGGTTGATTCGAATGTGCCCAATATCACCCACGTGACGATACGAGGCCCATGTTTGAACGACACTTCTGCGACACTCGTTGGGCGTGTTCGCGACGTGGACGGTGAGCTTCTCGGCGTGAGCGTAGCCGAGGGAGTAGATCTTCCTGAACAGTTCGGAAGCACTCTGTCGATGCCACCGTTCTCCACAGCTGCGCAACCGATCCGATTATCCGCCACGAATGTGACGGCTTTGTCCGTAGTTTGGACCGTTGCATATGCGCAAGACACGAGCGAAATCCTTGAACGTCAAACAGTCCCTGCCTCGAAGAGCGGAACATTCGAAATATTCGCTTCGGGTTATCCGGTGGGAAATCGGTCGCTGTTTTCATTCGTGCAGTTGACAGAGGTTAACGGTGCGGTGCGAGTCTATCGAAGTAGCGAGCCTGGTCGCTTGCTCGATTTTTCATTCGATGGTCTCACCGCGATTAAGAGTGTCTCTCGCCGAGGAGAGATCGACTCTGAGAACTACGAGATCGAATGGGACAATCTGACTGGATCAGACCCGGAAGTAGCGATTGCTGTGGTCGAGTCCTCAACGATGAGAGGTGTGATTTACAGCCGCTATTCTGGGCCGTCGATGAGCGTCGATGATCTGCCCTCAGATATCAAGGCGCATATTTCTCGTTTTGAGGTCTCTGAAATAAAGCACGTGGGGGGGCTTGGCAATACGTACAGCAATTCTATCTCCTCATTCGAGGAGACGGTTGGGTTGACTGTTCCCTTAGTAACAACTCCAAACGACGATTCAAGCTACTGGCTGAGCACATTCCCAGCCGACTACCCGGCACCATGATGACTTAGTTTCTTCCCGGCCAAGAGTAACAAACGAACAGGAGGCGAGATATGCGGGCGACTCTATTTGGCGCAACGTTGGCCATTTTTGCGGCTATGCGACTCAGGCATCGGCCGATACCACATACACGTTTGCTTTCGACCCTGGAGAGACAGCCTACTTCCGGTTCTCTACCGCTGAATGGGTAGGGCAGAGTGACCCCGCGGACTCGTGGGATGCGGATGTAGATGCCTTCGAGAATATTACTGCATTCGCTCCCTCGTTTCCGGGTCATCAGCACCCCACTGCTCAGTCGATTTCAGGTGCCACGATCAAGATGAGGTTCGTTGTCACAGGATTCAGTGGAAGTTTCGATTCCGGTCTTGAAATAGCTAACTTCTCCATTACTGGAGTTGTGAGATTCTAAAATTCAGCAGGCATATCCGAGGCAAGCTGTGTCACAAAGCCATTCACGATCAATTTTAGCGGCGACTACAATTCTGGAACAGACTCTTCGGCCACTACAATCCCAGCTCTTAGCGGCTCCGGCACCGAGACCTGTAGTGGAAATTCAACAACCTTGAATAGCCTTTTTGGGTTGGGTTCCAGCGGGACTTTGCTTCACTTCAATAAGTTCTCGATCGCTCCCGCCTAACTAACCAAGTGTAGACGTCGAGATCGTCACGTGGCGCATCCAGTTGCACGCGCACGCACGATCCCGGCGGTGGGTTTGTTCCCCCGGCCTGCGGTCGCGCAAGTCCGCGATCAGCCTGGGCCGTCGTGGATCGCGCGCTCGATCTTGGTCTTGAGCTCGACGTACCGCCGCAGGAAGTCGTAGTGCTTCTCCTTGAAGGCCTGCGTGTAGCGTCGCTCGCGGGCCTTCGCCCGCCATGCCTCGGACAGCTCGTCGAGCCGCGAGATCAGGAGCTTCGCCTCGTTGAACGGCTTGATCAGCGTGCGCGTGCCATTGGTCTCCACGAGGTCGACGCGGCCGTTATCGGCGGGACCGACGAACGTCAACACGACGGTCTCGGGATGCTGGTTGCGGATGGTGCGGGCGAGCGTGGTGGCGGGGAGGTCGGTGATGTCCTCGGCGACCATCGCGTAGTGGAAGCTGCCCGAGCTGATCCGATCGAGCCCTTCGCCGCCCGACGTCGCGTGGACGAACGCGAAGCCGTTCGGTGCCGCGGTGGTCATCGACGAGAAGAAGTCATCGACCTCGTCGACGACGAGCACGCGCAGCTCGTCCATCATCACGTTGCGGTTGGGATCCTTGCCGCTGGCCCTGTCGGCGAGATCGAGCATCTTGCGCTCGGCCTCCATGAAGCGCTGGAGGAACTCGTCGTGGACGCCGCGGACGTCCTCGAGCACGGTGTCGACCTCGCGCTTGCCGACCGAGCGACCGGCGGCATCGAGCACGCGATCCTTGAGGTAGGCGACGGAGTCGGGCGCCTTGAGGATCAGATCGATCGCACCGGCGCGCACCGCATCGACCGCGTCGTCGTACGAGCGGCGCGGCGTCATCGCGTTGATCATCGAGGGCGGCGAGGCCTGCTTGACGCGGCGGATGGTGGCGATGCCGTCGCGCGGATCGGGGGTGTCGATGTCGATCAACGCGACCGAGAAGAACTGGCGCTCGACGGCGGCGAGGGCCTCCGTCGACGTCCGCACGCAGGTGTCGTGGTGCTGCGCCTCGGAGAGGAGCTGCGCGATGCCGGCGTGATCGCGGTCGTCGGCATCGAGC
>JAEYYY010000704.1 GCA_023430775.1 Pseudomonadota bacterium | reverse complement strand
ATCCGCGGGACCACATGCGGCAACGAGAACGGCAAGCGAGAACGCCCCGAGGTTCCTCATCGCGCGGACGATACGCCCGCGCCAAAATCGTTCGCAACTACTACTTCGTTACGTCCGTTACTTCGGCACGCCGTATGCGTCGTGCAGGCCCAGCTCGCCGAGGTTGAGCTTGGCGAGGTCGGCCTTGATCTTTGCCAGGTCACCGACGAGCGCGAACGTCATCTTCGACGACGGGATCAGCGCCTTCGCCGCCTCCTTGACCTGCTTCGCGGTCACCTTACGCACCGCGTCGGCGTAGGTCGCGTAGTAGTTGTCGGGCAGGCCGTGCATCGCGAGGCCGGCGAACGCGGCGGCGGTCGACGCGTTGCTTTCGAACTGTGCCGGCAGCGCGCGGATGATGTTCTGCTTCGCCTTCTCGAGCTCGGCGGTCTGGAGCTCGTTGGTGGCCAGATCGTCGAGGATCTTCACGATCTCGACGACGCCCCGCCCGGTATCCGGGGTCTGGATCGCGGTCCCGATCACGAACGTGCCGGGCTGGAGGTTCCAGTCCATCCCGGCACTGGCGCCATAGGTGATGCCCATCTCCTCGCGGAGCTTCTGGACCAGCCGGCTGGTGAAGCCGTCGCCGAGCGCGGTGCGCAGCACCTCGAACTCGAAGTAGCGCCTGTCCTTGCGGGCCGGCCCGACCAGGCCGATCCGGACGTCGGTCTGCGCGGCGTCCTTGCGGTCGACGACGAGGAGCCGCCTGCCGAGCGGCTTCGGCGTGGCATCGACCCTGGCGATCGGCTTGACGCCCGCCGGCTTCCACGCGCCGAGCCCGGCATCGAGCTTCTTCTTGAGCGCGGCGGCATCGACATCGCCGGCCGCGACCAGGGTCATCACCGCCGGGTTCCAGTGCTCGGCATAGAACGTCTTCGCGTCGGCGAGCGTCAGCCGCTTGAACGACTCGCGCGTGCCGGCCGACGGATGGCCGTATGCCGAGTCGTAGCCGAACAGCGCGCCGGCGAGCACGATCCCGGCCACCTCGCGCGGGCGATCGCGCCGCAGGTCGAGCTCGGTCTGGGTATCGCCCTTGACGCGATCGGCTTCCTTCGGATCGAACGCGGGCTGGACGATGATCTTGGTCATCAGGTCGAGCGACGCGTCGAGCGTGCGCGACAGCGTGCTGACCGAGACCACCGCGACATCGAGATCGACGCCGACGCTGATGCTGGCACCGAGCCGATCCTGCTCCTGCGCGATGCCCAGCGCCGTCATTCCTCCGGCCCCCTCGTCGAGGAGATCGGCGGTGAACGACGCGAGGCCGCCCTTGCCCTGCGGATCGGCGGCGGCGCCGGCACCCGGCGCGACCAGCACGAACGACGCGATCGGTAGCGACTTGTTCTCGATCACGAGCAGGCTCATCCCGTTCGCGAGCTTCAGGCGCTTCGCGACCGGCGGCTTGAACTTCGGCTCCGCGGTCGGCGGTGGCTTCTTCGTCCAGTCCTTGATCGGCGACTTGTCGAACACCTCGTCGGGAGCCGCGACGACCGACGACGCGAGCGCGACGGACGCGACAATGGCGAGCTTCTTCATCACTGCTTCTCCACCGGCTTCTTGCCCGGGCTGATCGTCAGCACGACCCGCGCGTTCGGCTTGAGGTACTTCGCGACCGCGTCCTTCACCTGCGCGGTGGTCACGGCGCGATAGCGCGCGAGGTCCTTCGAGAAGTACGCGGGGTCGTTGGCTTCGACGTCGTAGCTGGCGAGCAAGATCGCGCGCGACAGCGTCTGCTCGAGGCCCTGCAGGAAGCCCGACTCGTGCGAGGCCTGCGCGCGCTCGAGCTCGATCGCCTGCGGCGCCGCAGCGGCGAGCTTGGCCACCTCCTCGGTGACCTCCTTGATCAACCGGTTCGGATCGACGCCCGGCTTCGCGGTGACCTCGATCTGGAACGTGCCCGCGAGCTGCTCGCCGTGGAAGCTGGCCTCGACCTCCTGCGCGATCTTCTCGTCGTAGACCAGCCGCTTGTAGAGCCGCGACGACTTGCCATCGCCGAGGATCGCCGCGGCGAGATCGAGCGTCGCCTCGTCGGCGGTGTACTTCTTCGGGCCGCGCCACGACAGAAAGACCTTCGGCACCTGGACGTCGTCGGTGGTCTTGACCACGATCTCCTTCGTGATCGGCGCCGGCTCCTTGTATTGCGGGCGCGCGGGCGGGTTGCCCTTCGGGATCCACGCGAAGTACTTCTCGACGAGCTTCTTCGCCTGGGCCGGCTTGACGTCACCCGCGATCACCATCGTCGCGTTGCTCGGCACGTAGTAGTTCTTGAAGAACGCGGCGACGTCGGGGACGCTCGCCGCCTTGAGGTCGGCCGGGTAACCGATCGTCGACCAGTGATAGCCGTGGTCCTTCGGCCACAGGTTCTGCTGGATCAAGATCTCCGACATGCCGTACGGCTGGTTCTCGTAGCTCTGGCGGCGCTCGTTGAGGACGACATCGCGCTGGTTGTCGAGCTTGGCCTTGTCGAAGGTGGCGAGCAGACCGGCGAGCCGATCGGCCTCGATCCACAGCGTCATCTCGAGGAAGTTCGATGCCGCGACGTTCTGGTAGACGGTCATGTCGCTCGACGTGAACGCGTTCGACCACCCGCCCGCCTCCTCGAGGAGCTTGTCCATCAGGCCATCGGGCAGGTGCGCCGAGCCCTTGAACATCAGGTGCTCGAACAGGTGCGCGAAGCCGGTGCGCTTCGCCACCTCGTCCTTCGAGCCAACCTTGAACCACATCACCTCGTAGATCGTGGGTGCCCTGTGATCCTCGATCACGTAGAGCTTCATGCCGTTCGCCAGCTCGAACTTCTCGTACGTGATCTTGGGCTCGGCCTCGGCGCGTGGCGCGAGGAACGCGAGCAGCAGAACCAGCAGCAATCGCCTCATGGCGGCGGACACTAGCGCAGTTCGCGATCCGATCTAATGGAGTCCTCACGAAGCGAAGATCTTCCGTGAGACGGAGTTACCAGCCGGTCCGGGAGTTTGGCGGCGCGTCTGGTTTCGCGATCCTGCACGGCGAGAGATGCGATTCACGGATCGCGGTTTCGTATGCCGGCTGACGCCGCGGCCGCGCGTACAACGCGCTCGCACAACCGCGTCGATTTCCCTCAATTCAAAGGGCGACGAGCGCCGATTACTGTCGAGTCGTGGTGGATGCAACGCTCGAAGCGATCCGGATCGTCACGCGCTGCACGTCTCGCGAACAGTTCGTCGCCATGTTCAGCCGTTACTGCAGCGCGACCTCGTGTTTCATTCCCAGCAGCGACAGTCGCCCGATCGGCACCGCGACCGCATTCTCGATTCGCCTCGCCGACGGCACGCAGCTGCTGCGCGGCGAAGGCGTCGTGTTGCAGGCGTGGTCGCACGGCGATCACGGCTTCAAACGCCCCGGCATCGAGCTCGGGA
>JAEYYY010000685.1 GCA_023430775.1 Pseudomonadota bacterium | reverse complement strand
GCCTCGGCCGGATGGCCGACGGGTTTCAGCGCTTCGGCGCAGGCGATTTCGCGACGCCGATCGAGATCACGAGCGACGACGAGCTCGGCGCGGTGGCCCGCGACGCCAACACGATGGCGGAGCGCCTGCGCAAGCTGGCGCGCGATCGCGATGACATCGACTGGTTCAAGGCGGGTCAGGTCGGGCTCGCGGAGCAGCTGCGTGGCGAGCTCGATGCCGAGGAGGTGGCCAGGCGAGCCACCGCGTATCTCGCGAGGTATCTCGGCGCGCCGCTCGCGATGCTCTACGTCACCGACAGCAACAAGCGGCTGAAGCCGTACGCCGGCTACGGCGTGACCGTCGACGGTTCGAGCTTCGCGTTCGGCGAGGGCATCGTCGGCCAGGCGGCCACGCAGACGGACGTCACCGTGCTCTCCGCGCCCGCGGGCAGACTGCCGATCCGCTCGGGGCTGACCGACGGGGCGCCGACGGCACTGGTGCTGGTGCCGCTCGTGCTGTCGGGTCAGGTGAGCGGCGTCATCGAGCTGGCGGTGCTCGGCGAGTGGACGCCGGTGAAGAACGAGCTGCTGATGGGTGGACGCGAGGCGATCGCGATCGCGATCGAGGTGGCGAGGGCGCGCGATGCGACCCGGACGCTCCTCGCCGAGAGCCAGCGCCAGGCGGCGGAGCTGCTGTCGGCCCGCCGCGGCATCGAGCAGAAGGCCGACGAGCTGGCACGCGCGAGCACGTTCAAGAGCCAGTTCCTCGCGAACATGTCGCACGAGCTGCGCACGCCGCTCAACGCGATCATCGGCTTCTCCGAGCTGATGGTGGATGGCGCGGTGCCGCGCGACTCCGAGCAGGCGACCGAGTTCTTGAACGACATCCTGAACTCTGGCCGGCATCTGCTACAGCTGATCAACGACGTGCTCGACCTGTCGAAGGTCGAGGCCGGCCGGCTGGACTTCTCGCCGACGCCGGTGAAGCTGTCGTCGGTGGTGCGCGAGGTGCTCGCGATCCTGCGCACGCTGAGCGTCAAGAAGCGGATCCACATCGAGACCGCGATCGAGGGTGACGTCGACGACGTGACGCTCGATCCGGCGCGCCTCAAGCAGGTGCTCTACAACTACCTGTCGAACGCGATCAAGTTCACGCCCGAGAGCGGCAAGGTGTGGGTGCGCGCGCGCAATGCCGCCCTGCCCGGCCGCTTCCGCATCGAGGTCGAGGACACCGGTCCGGGCATTCCCGCGTCCGAGCTCGAGCGGTTGTTCGTCGAGTTCCAGCAGACCGCCAGCGGCGTCAAGAGCGGCTCGGGCACCGGCCTCGGCCTCGCGCTGACGAAGCGGCTGGTCGAGGCGCAGGGCGGCAACGTCGGCGTGTCGACGACGGTCGGCCAGGGCAGCGTGTTCTTCGCCGTGCTGCCGCGGATCGCGGGCACGCCCGTCAAGCCCGCCGTCCACACCACCGCCGATGCCGAGGGCAAGCCGACGATCCTGGTGATCGAGGACGATCCGAAGGATCGCGAACAGCTCGCGGCTGCCCTCGAGCGCGCGGGCTACGCCGTCGAGGCGGTCGCCACCGGCAGCCAGGCGATCGAGCGCGGCACCCAGAAGCAATACGACGCCATCACGCTCGATCTACTATTGCCCGACATGACCGGCCTCGAGGTGCTGCAGCAGCTCCGCACGACGAGGAACAACGACGTGCCGGTCGTGCTGATCACGATCATCGCCGAGAAGAACGCGGTCGCCGGGTTCGCCGTCCACGACATCCTGCCCAAGCCGCTCGACGAGACGGCGCTGGTGGCATCGCTCGCGCGTGCCGGCGTCTCGCCGGAGAGCAAGGATCAGGAGATCCTGGTCGTCGATGACGATCCGTCGTCGCTCAAGATGATCGGCACCATGCTCGGTCAGCTCGGCTATCGCGCGGTCACCGAATCGGATCCCGAGGCCGGCCTCCAGCGCGCGCTCGCCGGCAAGCCGCGCGCGATCATCCTCGATCTGATCATGCCGAAGCTCAACGGGTTCGAGTTCCTCGACCAGCTGCGCGATCAGGCCACGGGCCGCGCGATTCCCGTGATCGTGTGGACGAGCAAGGACCTGACGCCCGAGGAGCGCGCGGCGGTCCGCCACAACGCGAGCGTGATCGTCACCAAGGGCAGCGACGGCAACGCGCGCGTGCTTGCCGAGCTCGCCGCGATCCTGCCCGCGAAGACGGGAAGCGCTGCATGATCGAGGCGCTGATCGTCGACGACGCGCCGCTCAACCTGAAGTTGCTGTCGGTCGTGCTGACCACGAACGGCTACCGCGTGCGCACGGCGGAGACCGCCGAACAGGCGATCGACATCCTGCAGGGCTACCTGCCGAAGCTGTTGCTCGTCGATATCCGGCTGCCGGGCATGGATGGGCTGACGCTGGTGCGCACGCTCCGCCAGCAGCCGCGGTATCGTGACCTCGTGATCGTTGCGGTGACCGCGAGCGCGATGAAGGGCGACGAGGAGGTCGCGCTCGCCGCCGGTTGCGACTCGTACATCACCAAGCCGATCGACACCCGCACGCTGCCCACCCACCTCTCGCACTGTTTGACGAAGAGGAACGGGTGACACGGCTGGTCGTCGCCGACGACGATCCACTCCAGCTCAAGCTGGCCGTCCGCCGTCTCGAGCTCGCCGGCTTCACGGTGCGCGCGGCGGCCGACGGCGCGATCGCCCTCGAGTTGATCCGGGCCGAGCCACCCGACGTCGTCGTGTCCGACGTCGTGATGCCCAACCTCGACGGCTTCGCGCTCTGCGAGGCCGTGCGCACCGATCCGGCGATCGCCCACGTGCCGGTGCTGCTGATCACCAACAGCTCGCTCGATCCCAGCGATCGCTTGCTCGCCAGGCGCTCCGGCGCGCGCGACCTGATCGTGCGCACGCCCGACTTCGCCGACGTGATCGCCGGCATCCGCGCGTTGATCACGACAGCGTGAAGTAGATCGTCGCGCCGTTGCCGGGCGTCGACTCGGCCCACACGCGCCCGCCGTGCCTCGCGACCGCGCGATGCACCATCGCGAGGCCGACGCCATCGCCGGGGAACTCCTCGGCGGCGTGCAGCCGGCGAAACGGCGAGAACAGTCGCTTCGCGCTGGCATCGAAGCCGGTGCCGTTATCGCGCACGAAGAAGGCGTCGCCCTTGCGCCCGACCGAGATCCTCGGCGCCGCGGTCTTCGACGTGAACTTGAACGCGTTATCGATCAGCGCCCCGAGCGCGACCTCGACGAGCTTGCGGTCGCCGCGCGCGACGAGGCCGTCCTCGATCTCGACCGCGTCCTCGCGCCCTGCCCGCCTGGCCTCGACGACCTGGCGGGCCAGCGCGCTGACATCGAGCTCGGAGATCGCGAGCTCCGCGGAGGCGAGGCGCAGCAGCTCGTCGAGCCGGTTGACCATGTTCTCGAGGCGAGCGACGCCGCGCTTGATCGAGGCGATGTACGTGCGCCCCTCGTCGTCGAGCTTGTCGCCGTAGTCCTCGGCGAGCGCGCTGGAAAAGCCATCGATCACGCGCAGCGGAAACCGGAAGTCGTGCGCCACCGCATAGCGAAACGACTCGAGCTCGGCGGCGACCCGGTCGTCGGCGCGGCGGCGGATATTGTCGTCGTCGTCGGTGCTCACGACTTCGGCGCGTCGGCCGGCGGGCTCTCGTCGAGCACGATGTCTTCGATGTCGCCTTGCGGCCGGATCAGCGGCTTGGCCGGCGCCTTCTTCGGGAACAGCGGCGGTGGGTACATCGCGCGCCACTTCGCGGAGGCCTGGCCCCAGAACAGGAACGCGACGCTCCACACCGTGGGCATCCAGAAGCAGATCTCCGGATAGCGCATCGCGAAACCGCAGACGTAGCCGATCGCCACCAGCGCGAGCAGCACGACGCTGACCGCCTTGTTGCGGGTCATGCCGACCTTGGGCATCGGCAGCCGGGACGCCATCAGGTAGCCCATCACCGCGACGAAGATCGGGAAGTACGTCCACACCCACGCCGGCGTCCAGATCTCGTGACCGAACAGCTTGCCGCCGCCGAACGGCTGGAGCTCCATCTTCGGGTCGTACTTGAGGAGGACCAGGAACCAGATCGCGATCAGGCCGCCCGACAGCGTGGTGGGGAACCCGAAGAACATCTTCGTCGGGATCTGGTCGTCGGTGAGCACGTTGTAGCGCGCGAGCCGGAACACCGCGCACAGCATGTAGCCGCCGCAGGCGACGAACAGCAGCGTGTGCTCGGTGCCGCCGTTCCAGTACACCAGGTCGGGGCGCCCCGACAGATAGGTCAGCACGAGGTACGCCGGCGCGACGCCGAAGTTCAGGAAGTCGGCGAACGAATCGAGCTGCATGCCGAGCTCGCTGGTGCCTTTGACCGCGCGCGCGACCAGCCCGTCGAGGCGGTCGGTGAGGACCGCGTAGATGATCATCCAGGCCGCGAGCGCCGGCCGCTCCGTATGGGAGGCCCACAGCGAGACCAACCCGAAGATCATCGACGACAGCGTGATGACGTTGGGAGCCAGATAACGGAGGAAACGTGCCGATGCCATTAGCCCTCGCTCTTGTCGGCAGCGCGCCGGGCCATCAGTCTCGCCGACAGCTTCGGTCCAAAGTTCTCGGTCATCAGGTTCTCGACGATCCGGGAGATCTCGGCTTGCGGATCACCCTCGCGGTACACGAACTTGATCGCCATGCCTGCCTCGGTATCCGCGCTCGCCTCGACGATACGCTGGACCTCGCCGTGGATGGTGAGTGGGGTGTCACGGCCGGGGACGAAGAGCTTGAACAAGAACTCGGTTCCGATCGGTAGCGGGCGGCCCGTCTTGATGAACGTGCCCCCACGAGAGATGTTCTTCGTGTAATCGGCGAAGAACGTGTTGAGCCGTTTGTACTCGACCTTGAGCTCGATCGGGCCACGTGGATCCGCGCGCCCTTCGGCGCCCCGCTGGCGTCGCTCGCCATTCTTGGCGGGCGCCTTGGGCTCCGAATCGTCGGCCACGGCCCACCATAGCAGGAAGCGAGTCCGGCCGTGATCTCCGGGACAGGCGACGTGCGCGTCGCGATCCGGAGGATGGCTCGGCTGCCGCGGCCCCGCGAGCGCCGCACGCACTGGACCATCACCGGTGTGGCGGCGGTGTTCGCGCTCGTCGTCCAGCTGATCATCCAGCTCGACTGGGCGGTCTTCGGCATCGCGGCCGGAACCGTGTTTGGTGCCGCGGTCGCGTTCATCGGCGCCGGCCGGCTGTGGGGGTGGATCGCGATCTTCGCCGGGCTCGGCCTCGCGCTCGGGGTCATCCCGCTGTTCGGCGTGCTCGGCCTCGAGATGTCGCTGGTGGTCGCACTGATCGGCGCGCTGATGAGCGCCGACATCGGCTGTGCACTGGCGCGCCGGATCGCGGCCACGCCACCGAGCGGCATCTCGCGCGCGACCTATCCGACGCGCACGTTATTTCGCGGCGCCGTGTCGGCCTCCGGTCTGGCGGTCGCGATCGCCGTCATCCCCGCCGTGATCGCCGCGTTTCGCGGCATCGTCGTGCCGACGTGCGACTGGTGGTTCGGCATCACCTCGTACATCGCGTTGCCACTCGCGACCGCGGCGCTCGGCGGTGCGATCGGCCACGCGATCGGTGCGCTCACCGGGCCGCGGCGGTTCGGTCCGGCGTGGCTCGCGCAGCTACCGGCGTTGCTCGTCGCGATCGCGGCGCTGTGGCGCTTCCACGCGTCGCCACCCGTCTACACGTACAACGCGATCCTCGGCTACTTCCCCGGCAACATGTACGACGAGCACATCAGGCTCGGCATGCCGCTGTTGTGGTCGCGGCTCGAGCAGCTCGCCTGGGTGATCGCCGTGATCGCGATGGTCGCGTGGCGGTTCGATGTCGCCAGCTATCGCGTGCGGCGGGCCCCGCGTCCCGCCGGTCGTCGCCTCGGCGCGGTGGCGCTGGCACTGATCAGCGCGGCGATCGCGATCGCGCTGCGCTGGAACGGCGGCACGCTGGGGTTTGCCGTCGACGCCGAAGATCTCGAGGAGGCGCTCGGCGGCCGCATCGAGACCGCGCACTTCATCATCTACTACACGCCGACCAAGGACATCGAAGCGGACATCCAGCTGATCGCCGCCGATCACGAGTTCCGCTACGCGCAGGTCGTCGCCCAGCTCGGCGTCGAGCCAGATCACAAGCTGATCTCGTTCTACTTCGCGGATCGCGATCAGAAGGGGCGACTGCACGGCTCGCGCGATGTCGAGATGGCCAAGCCGTGGCGCGGCGAGATCTATCTCGATCACCGGTCGTTTCCGCACGGCTCGCTGCGCCACGAGATCGGGCACGCGATCGCCGCCGAGTTCGGCGATCCGCTGTGGGGCATCGCCTCGAAGCGATTCGCCGGCATCCCGATCATGGCGAGCCCCGGCCTCGTCGAGGGGCTCGCCGTCGCGGTCGACTGGCCGGCGAGCTACGACCGGTTGAACCCGCACGAGGCGGTGCGCGTGATCCAGAAGCTCGGCAAGCTGCCGCAGCTCGACACGCTGTTCTCGCTATCGTTCTTCTCGGTGTCGCCGACGCAGGGCTACACCACCGCGGGATCGTTCCTCCGCTTCCTGCTCGACGAGCACGGCGCCCCCAAGCTGCGCGAGCTCTATCGCTCCGGCGGCGACTTCGAGGGTGCGTACGGCGTGCCGCGCGATCGGCTCGAGGGCGAGTGGCGCGCGATGCTGGCGAAGATCGACATCCCCGACTCGGTTGTCGAGGCCCAGAAGGAGCGCTACCGGCACACCAGCGTGTTCGCGCGGCCGTGTCCGCACGCCGTCGCCAAGCGCTATCGCGACGCCCTCGAGCTGGTCAGCGAGGGCAAGCGCGAGGAAGCGATCGAGCGGATGCGGCAGGTGTGTCGCGATTCGCTGCTCGAGCCGCGCTACCTCATGCAGCTCGGCGACATGCTGTTCGGCGACGAGACCGGCCGGCCCGAGGCCGAGACCACGTGGTCGCTCCTCGCGATCGACGATCGCACCGTCACGGTGTCGCTGCGCGCACAGGCGTTGCGGCGACTGGCGCGAGCGGCGGCGCTGCGCGAGGACTGGGCGCGCGCGAAGGATCTGATCGAGTTCGCCCGCACGCTGCCGATCGATGTCGACGAGCGCCGCGAGCTCGATGCCATGGGCTTCGCGCTCTCGCACACCGGCCCCGCCGCCGAGCACCTGCGCGTCTACTTCTTCCCCGGCGAGAAATCGCCGACGCCGCTCGAGTCCGCGACCAGGGCGGTCCAGGTCGAGCCGACGCTCGGGCTCGCGCACTACTTGCTCGGGCTCCAGAAGATCAACGCCGACGATCACGCGGCCGGTGCGCTCGAGCTCGAGGCCGCGCTCGCCCGCGACCTCCCCGGCATGGCGTTCGTCCGCAACGGTGCGCGGCGGCTGGCGATCGCCGCCTACCGCACGAAGGACCTCGCGAAGCTGACCGTCGCGACGAACATCCTGGCGGGCGAGAACATGACGTCGGGCGACAAGCTGCTCGCGAAGGACTGGCTCGATCGCGTGCGTTTCGACCAGACCCACAGCGTGAAGTGATACCAGCGCGTGTTAGGTTCGCCGTCGGTCTCGGGGACCGAGCTAGCTTTCCGTCCGTGATGCAACGTCACGGCTGAACACGACCAGACATGAAGCATGGGCAGAGGTAGTCGGCCACGGTCCGACAAGGTCGGCATCTCGCTGGCGGCTCCATTACCGCGGCCGTCTACCTCCGCGATGTGGCGAGCAAGTAGAACGTCCCCGAGACCGCCCTCGCCGCGAAGCGATGATCACATGCCCGACAGGAACAGCCAGCGGCGACCGTCCCACTCGAGGACGAGCTGGTTCTGATCGCGCTTGTCGGGGCGCGCCGGCTTGCCGTACGCGTTGGTGATCGTGTAGCTGGCGTCGATCAGGATGTCGACCGCCGCGCGGCAGCCGGGCTGGAGATCGCCGGTGCACTGCTGGTGCACGGCGACGTAGCGGACGCTGTAACGAATATCGGTGGCCTTGAGCAGACGGGTCAGCAGCACGTTGCGCAGGCCCTCGTAGCCGTAGTCGTCGCTGCCGGACGGCGTGCCGCTGTCCTCCCAGTACTGCTTGTGGGCCATCAGCATCAGCGCATCGGCATCGCCGCGCTCGACCGCGAGCCGGTACTCCTCGCAGGCCTTGAGCGCGGACTCGTTGGCCTGGGAGTACGGCACGCGGGTGCCGACAACGTACCTGCCCTGCTTCGCGCAGCCCGCGAGGAGGACAAGGGAAAGGAGCAACAGACGAGGCATTGGCGAACGGAGCGACTGCACGAGCAAGGCCAGGTCGAGACGCTACAACAGCGCGATAAGTTGGCCAAGTGCAGGGCCTCGCCAAGCTTCGACGCGCGCCAGAAAGGCACGGAAGTCTTTGTCGGGGTTCGGCACGCTTGCCAAATAGACATCGGTGATGCGGGTGATGGTGAAGCGGGCCGCCGAGGCTCGCACTTCAATAACCAGCGCGGCGCCATCGACCGCGGGGAGCGATCGGACCGAGCGATAGCCCTCGAGCAGCGCGGCCGCGAGATCGATCCTCGGAGTCCCGGTCCAGCACCAGTCGTTGACGCAGACCGCGAGGTCGTACGCCAGGCTCCCACCGGAGGCCTGCTCGAAGTCGAGGATCGCGACGATGTCCTCGCCCTCCCACAGCACGTTGTCGCGAAACAGATCGCCGTGGATGATCCCCCGGGTCGCGGCGCGCCGGGTGACGGCGTTGGTCTCCGCGTACGCCAGCTCCTCGCGGAGGATGGCGATCGCGTGCGCGAGCGCGGGATCGGTCGAGCGTTCGAAGTTGTGGAAGCGCTCCACCAGGTGCGCGTGGTCGTAGATGCTCGCGCGCCGCCAGCTCTCCGGTCGTGCGAGGCCGACGCCATGCAGCTGCGCGAGCGCGGCGCCGAGCGAGCGCGCGATCGCCGGCGTGACCTCGGCGGCGGCGACATGCCGGCCCGAGCGCCAGGGGAAGATCGAGACCCACTTGGTCGGGGCGAACCGGATCGGCGGCATCTCGCCGGCGGCGACGGAGATCGAGGCAGGCCTCGCCGGCGATGCGATCGGGGCGTAACGCCGGCCATCGCGGGCCACGAGCGGCGCCGGCGTGGGGACGCCGCCGGCGGCGAACGCGTCGACCAGCTGCGCCTCGTAGGCGACATCGTCCTCGGACTTGCCCTCGTTGACGCGCAGGAAGTAGCGCGTGCCGCCGGCGACGATCTCGAAGTTCGAGTTGATCGTGCCCGCGTCGATCGCCCGATGGTGGGTGATCGGCGGCAAGCCGAACGCGGCGGCGAGCTCGGTGAAGTCGTGCTCCCCGAGCTCGGTGAACGTTCCCACGGCGAGGTTGTATCAGGACTGCCGCGTTGATGTACGTTCGCCACGTGGACGCTGCGGAGCGCACACGGCTGATCGAGACGCACACCGATCTGTCGCGCAAGGCGGCGGCGATGGTGTACCCGCGCGTCAAGCAGCACGTCGAGTTCGACGAGCTGGTCTCGCTCGGCAACGCGGGCCTGACCGAGGCAGCATCGCGCTACGACGCCAGCAAGGGCGCGTCGTTCGCGACGTTCGCGTGGTACCGCGTCAAGGGCTCGATCATCGACGGGCTGCGCCGCAACACCACGCTGCCCAAGCGGGTGTGGGCCAAGCTCGTCGCGCTGCGCGCCGCCAGCGAGTACTTGGAGAATCGCGTCGAGCGTGATGCCGGGGCGATGGCGCGCGGCAGTCAGCCGCCCGAGGGTGCCGAGGCACTCGCCCAGATCAAGCAGGCGATGTCTGCGATCCGGACGATGTACTTGACCTCGCTCGAGACGCTGCGCGACGAGAAGGGCTTCGAGCCGGCCGCCGAGACCGTCGCGCCCGGCGAGCGGCTCGACACGCAGGTGCTGTCGAAGCGGCTGCGCGAGGCGATCGACAAGCTCCCCGACAAAGAGCGCGAGCTGCTCACCAAGCACTACTGGGAAGGCAAGAACCTGCTCGAGGCCGGTGCCGAGATGGGCATCTCGAAGTCGTGGGCGAGTCGATTACACGCCCAGGCCGTCGATCGATTACGCAAGCTCGTCGACGACAGTTGATGGGACAGGGCAACGATAGTGGCACCTCTCTCGGAGGGCCTCGATAGTGGCACCTCGTTCACCATTCGTACGCGCGATACGAACGGTGGTTCGTACGCAGCGCGACCGAGGCACCTCGTTTGTGCCGATACGAATCACCATTCGTACGCGCGATACGAACGGTGGTTCGTACGCAGCGCGATCGAGGAGTCCGGTGGGAGACCTGTTCGCGAAGTACGCGAGATTGCACGAAGCGATTTTGGACGTCGGCTTGAGCCGGCCCGCGCAGGGGGCGATACTGCCGCTCTATGCGAGGGGTCTGGCTTGTCTTGCTCGCGGCGTGCGGTAACGGCACGTCGCCACCCGCGGGAACATCCGCGTCGGGAACCACGCCCGGAGCAGCGCCGGGCACCACCATCGGAGCAGCGCCGGGCACCACGGCGACACCCGCGGTGAACGCACCGGCGGTCTGCGATGCCGCGGTTCCGGATCGCGCGTGCAAGCCCGGCGTCTCGCTGCGCGTCTGCAAGGCCGGCGATACCGATCGCGTTGGCGAGTGGCGCTACGCGATCGCGGCGCCGCCGTTCAGCAAGACCGAGGACATCACCAGGGCCGAGCTCGAGGCGCTGTGGAAGCGCGACAAGGGCGTGCAGGCCACCGCCGACACGATCGCCGCGCTGGCGACGCAGCTCGGCACCGGCGCCGCCGCCACGCTGGCCGACAAGGCGCGCCCCGAGGTCACCGACGCGCAGTGGGCGATCGTCCCCGCCGACGAGCTGGTGCCGAACTGGAAGCTGGTCAGCGTCGACGGCCAGCATCCGCTCGACAACAAGTCGACCGCGTTGACCGTGCCGCTGTGCGGGCCGCAGAAGATCGCGTCGAACTTCGATCCCGAGAAGCTCACCGTGCTGGTGATGACCGGCACCACCGCGGCGACGCGCTTCATGTCGAAGCTGATGGAGGAGAAGGGCGTCCTCTATCCGCTGTCGTCGCCGGGCCTCGAGCCGTGGCTCGCGGCGGCGGACTTCGTGCACATCTCGAACGAGGTGTCGTTCCTGCCGAAGTGCGATACCGGCACGGGCAAGCCGACGATGGCGTTCTGCTCGAAGGAGAATTACATCGAGCTGTTCGAGAAGTCGCACGTCAACATCGTCGAGCTCACCGGCAATCACCTGCACGACTACGGTCACGACTGGCTCGGTCACACGATCGAGATGTACGAGAAGCGTGGCTGGAAGTTCTTCGGCGGTGGCCGCAACCAGCTCGAGGCGACGCAGCCGCTCTTGATCGAGCACAAGGGCAACAAGCTCGCGTTCATCGGCTGCAACATGCCGCACACCGACTGGAAGGTGATCCGCACCGAGCAGCCCGACGTCGGCGCGTGCGACATGGCGCGCCTGCAGTGGCAGATCCGCGATCTCAAGGCCCGCGGCTACGTGCCGATCGTCTCGATCCAGCACGACGAGGTCTACAAGCACGATCCGCCGCAGGGCCTCGTTCGCGATCTGCGCAAGGTCGCCGAGGCCGGCCCCGCGTTCGTGATGGGCAGCCAGGCGCACTGCCCTCACCCGTGGGAGGTCCACCGCGGCGCGTACATGCACTACGGCCCCGGCAACATCTACTTCGATCAGTTCTGGCACCCGGTGCGCGATGCCGCGCAGGACAAGCTCTACATCCACGCCGGCAAGCTGCTCACCGTCGGCCATCTCTACACGCGGATCGAGGAGCGCGGCCGGCCACGCGTGCTCGATGCCAAGGAGCGCGGCGAGCTGCTCGCCGATCTCGCCGGCGCGCAGGCTCGGCTGCCGAAGGCCGCGGCGTGGGAGGGGCCGATCGCGAGCTACGAGCCGCGCGACATCCCCGATTCGATCCTGATCAAGGGCGTGCAGCAGCTGTTCATGGTGCGCGCACCGGCGAAGGTCGAGGCCGGCAAGAAGTATCCGCTCGTGCTCGCGCTCACCGGCAAGGCGCCGGTCGACGACAACGCGTTCGTCGTCACGCCGCGCAAGCTGACCGCGTCGTCGGACAAGCTGGTCCCCGCGATCACGAAGTGGATGGAAGCGAAGTATCCCGTCGAGCCGACCGCGAAGGCCGAGCCGCCGAAGAAGCCGAAGAAGTAGTCGTCTTCGATGTGAAGAAACACTTCACGCGCGAGCCGCCGGCGTCGCGCGGGCTACGCTGCCACCGTGGCGCTCACTCGCGCGCTTCGCCATCGCAACTACCGGCTGTTCTTCGTCGGTCAGGGCACGTCGCTGTTCGGCACCTGGCTGACCAAGTTCGCGACCGCATGGATGGCCTACCGGCTGACCGGCTCGGCGTTCATGCTCGGGCTCGTCGCGTTCGCGACCCACGCGCCGACACCGGTGTTCGCACCGCTCGCGGGCGTGCTCGTCGATCGGTGGAATCGCCGGCGGGTCATCGTCATCACGCAGGTGCTCGCCGCGCTGCAATCGGCGGCGCTCGCGGTGTTCGCGTTCACCGACTGGATGACCGTGTGGCACCTGATGGCGCTCGGCTTCGCGCAGGGCCTGATCAACGCGTTCGACATGCCGGCCCGCCAGGCGTTCCTGCGCGAGATGATCGACGAGCCCGCCGATCTACCGAACGCGATCGCGCTCAACTCGGCGATGGTCAACGCGGCCAAGCTCGTCGGCCCGGTCGTCGCCGCCGGTCTCGTCGGGCTGTTCGGCGAAGCCTGGTGCTTCGCGGTCGATGCCGCGAGCTACGTCGCGGTCGTCGCGTCGCTGCTCGCGATGCGCGTGCGCCCGCTCGCGCTACCCGAGCCGGGCCGCGTGCGCGACGAGATGGCCTCGGGCTGGCGCTACGCCCGCGGCACACCCGAGGTCCGCGAGCTCCTGATCCAGCTCGCGATCAATAGCCTGCTCGCCGGCGCCTATCTCCAGCTGCTGCCCGCCGTCGCCGCCGAGCAGGTCGGGCATGGTCCGTACACGCTCGGCATCCTGATGGCCGCCGGTGGCTGCGGTGCACTCGCCGGTGCGTTCTACCTCGCCCGCCGCGCCACCACCGCCGGTCTGCACGCCGTGATCGTGCGCTGCCGCGTGCTGCTCGGCGTCGCGATGATCGCGCTCGAGCTCGCGCACGCGACCTGGATCGCCGCGCCGCTGATCTTCGTCATGGGCCTGTGCCTGATGATCCAGCTCGCCGGGACCAACACGCTGATCCAGACCATCGCGCCGCCGCACATGCTCGGGCGGGTGATGTCGATGTACGCGGTCGCCAACAACGGCGGCATGCCGCTCGGCGCGTTCCTCGAGGGGCTGATCGCCGAGCACGCGGGCGCGATCCACACGCTCGCCGGCGCCGGCTGTCTGGTCGCGCTCGCGGCCCTCACCCTGGGCCGGGCCTCGCTGCGCCCTACCCCGCCTTGACGCTGTCCTGCGGCGCGAGCGTGCCGTGCGACTGGTAGTAGTCGAACAGCTGGCCCCAGTGGGTGGTCTCTTTCCACTGCTCGAACACGCGGCGGTCGCGCAGCGGCCACCGGTAGTAATCGTGATAGGCCTCCGAGCCCATCACGAACAGGTTCACCAGCGGCGTGTGGAAGAACAGCTTCTGGAACCGCTTGAGCGGCCCGAACCACATCACGTCGCCGACCATCGAGGCGCCGTTGTCGCCGACCGAGAAGCCCCAGCGCTCGTCGGCCAGCGCGGTATCGCCGACGATCTCGATGTTCTCGCGCTTGCCGTTGCCGAGCCCGTCCTCGTCGGCGAGCTTGATGTACGGCAGCGTCATCGGATCGAAGCCCATCATCGAGGCCGCGACCGCATCGATCGCCACCTGATCGGCGGACGCCAGCATGACGTCCTTGATCACCGGCCGCATCGTGCGCGGCCCCGGTCCGTCACCGGCGGTCGTGCCGTCCATCACTGCGAACAGCCCCGCGTGGATCTCCTTCTGGATCGCGAGCAGGTCGACGAGCGTCTCGTGGATCCACGAGTGCGTGTAGTGGCGCTTGGTGTTGAGCAGGCCACCGAAGGCGTTCTTCATCGCCCCCGTCGTCGTCGTGTAGATGTGGCAGTTGTGTACGACGATGCCGTTCGCGATGAACGACTCGGCCTCTGGCACGGTGATGTCGTAAAGTGGGAAGTCTCCGTGAACCTCTTCGATGATCTCGACGTGGTCCCACGCCAGGTCGGGACTGGCGAGAGCTCGCAGCCTTGCGCGATCGTCCTCGAATCGACCATTCGCATGTTCATCGAACAGCTCCACCAACTGACGCGCGATCCGGGTTGTCGGTCTCGTGTGGCCGTTCTCGATGTTGTTCACAGAGCTCGCGAGCCCCGTCGCTGCCTGGGTGAAACCAAGCCCCTCGCGCACACGGCGGACCACCTCCGGTGAGAATGGAACGGTGTCCCAGTTGCTCGGCTGCTTGCTGTTGCCAAGACGCGCGACATGGCTGGCGAGGCGGCGCGCCTTCTCGGCATGCCGAAGGTCGATCACCTCCGCGAGACGAATGATCGACGTTCCAGAAACGACCACTTGATAGTAGGTGCGCGCGACCTTGTGATTCGGCGGGATGATCTGGACCGGCTTGACGAACGCAGCGATCCCGAGCCGCGCGAACAACACCACGACGTCGTCGGCGAGCCGCTGGCTCTTCGAGACCGCAGACACCTCTGCTTGCGAAGCGGAGACCGTGCCGTCTCCATCGAGGTACGCCCCAAGAAAAGCGGCGATCTCTCGTTCGGAACATCGATACAGCAGTTCGGGCACGTGCTTGTTGCCCGAGTTCAATGGAACCGGCAATCCAAGCTCCGAGAGAAACCGCACGAGGTCACGCCCGTAGATCGAGATCTGTGCCTCGTTGCGCTCACGTGCGTCGACGTCGAACAACTCCCGAGAGAGAGTGATGAAGTCCGTCCGGAGCTCGGGGTCGGTGTTGGTCCACCAGATCTTGCCTGCCCCCTTTTCGAGGTCTTCGGCGCATCCCTCGGCCACCAGGTACCCCATCCATCGCCAGAACGCTTCGGAGGTTTGCGCTGGAATCTTGATCGGAACCACGTTTCGCCGGAGCGGGACGCCGTGGCGTTTCAGGATCGATTGCACGACTTGCCAGCGAACTTCGTGGCTGGCTGCGATCGCGGTCACCGTCGCACCTTGGCGGTACTCGTCGAGCACACCCTGATTGAATTCCTGGCTGTAGTACCTGCCCGGACGAGCAACGACGGGCTCCAGTGGTTTCGCTGCGTGCGTGCGCGGAAGTGGCTGGGGCCGCGCGCGGACCGTCACACGACGAGCGATGGCGACGCGATCTCCGGCCGCCAACTGGCCGCAAGCCTGCCACCCTGCGCTCGTGAAGATCGGATGATCATCCGTCGCAGTGATCGTCCGGCCAGACTTCATTCCAATACGCAGGACTCTGCGATCACGGCGCGTCGTCCGGGCGAACCGAGTCGCCGGCATCGCCCGCACGTTGCCATCGGCGGTCATCGCCATCACGACCGCGTGACCGCTCACAGCAACAGTCCCGTCTGGTTGCACCGGCAGCAGCCGCGCCTCTCGAAGCTTGCCCTCGACGAGCTCTGCGATCGTGACGGAAGAGCCGTCTCCGAGCGTGAGGCGCGTGTCGCCGGCGACGCACTTCGTCGTCGGCAAGTGAACGATGTTGGCGCCGTGGAACGCATCGGGGATCTGGATCCCCTCGGGGAAGATCGTGTCGAGCACCCGCATGCGCGCCTTCGGCTTGTAGACCGACCACGTCATGTCCTCGGGCTTGAAGTTGTAGCGAACCGGGATGTCGTAGCGCTTGAAGATCGGGACGTAGCCGTTCAAGTCCTCACCCTTGAACGCGTCGGTCACCACGGTCTTGTTCTGGACGCAGACCTGATCGGTGAAGCCGCGCTTCTTGAGCGCCATCACGGTGCCTTCGAGCTGCCACGGCGTGGTGTTCGCGCCGGGGAACGGGAAGTGCCAGGAGATGTTGTCCTTGAGGATCGTCGGTGCCCCAGCGGTGAATGCCTTGTCGACCTCGGCGAGGCCGTGCAGACGATCGATGTCTTCGAGGACGGTATCGGGGCGGACGCGAACGACCGCGACCTTCGAGCGAGCCATGCGCGCATCCTATAGGATGCAGGCCATGCGATGGCTGGCGGCGCTGAGTCTCGTGATGGCGTGCACCGAGCACGGAAAAGGCGGAGGGGAGATCTGGGACGTGCGCGCGGTCCGGTTCGCCGAGGCGACCTGCCAGAACGCGTGCGTGCCGGTCGCGGCGCAGGAGGACTGTATCCTCGACAAGCTGGTCCGGCTCGATCGGGCACGCGAGCTGCTGACGCCCGACGAGGAGGCGCGGTGTCTCGAGTGCTTGCGCGTGCGGACCGACGTGATGCCCGGGATCGTGGCCAATCAGTGCCAGCAGACCGAGGAGATCACCGCCCAGCTCGAGATCGCCTGCGACGGCAACCCCTGCCAGTTCGACTGAGGAGAAGCTCCCGGGGAGATCCGGACGGCATCCGAAAAGTTGCCGCGACGATCCGCGGCAGCCAGTCTGCGGCTATGGGCGAGACGCTGTACAGCAGCACCTATCAGCCGGATCCGAAGAGCGCGCTCGACGTGCTGGCGTTCGTGCTGACGCCGATCGCGGCGTTCGCCAACGACCCCGACGAGATCGAGGCGGTGGCCGAGATCCTCGGGGCGGCCAAGACCGAGGCGATCGAACGCTGGCAGCTGCTGCGCGACGAAGATCGCCGTCACTGACGTGGCTAGCCGAGCCGCCGGTGCTTGTTGCAGCGCTGTTGCAGCTCGATAACACCTCGCGCCGAGCGACTGCTCGGCCTGCCACCGACGAACGAGTCGTCGCGGAGATCGAGTGGCACATCCCCTGCTGAGCGGCGGGGCATGCGATTCGTCTATTTCATGTTGCTGGCAGGCTGCGCGACCGAGATCGACCCGGTCGGCTTCGACCCTGCCGAGTCCGACGACACCAAGGCCGACGGGGGCGGGATGCCCGACGTGCGCTGCGCGGACGATCCCGTGGTCGCCGCGAAGAGCCAGTTTCGCCATCGCCACAACCGCGTGACGGCCGCGCTCGGCGGTCCACAGCATCGCGGGATCGATCTGATCACCACCGCGAGCGGCACCCAGGTGATCGCCGGCGAGCTCGCCTACGGCGTGTTCGACGACGGCATCGATGACGAGGACGTCGAGCTGTTCGCGTGCCGCGCCGGCGCCTGGGAGCAGATCGGCACGGCCACCACGGTGGAGCACGGCGCGTTCGCTCTCGAGCTCCACGACGACGCGCGACTGCCGATCGGCATGCGCGACATGTTCCTGTCGGTGCCCGGCGATCGAACGAGCACGCGGTTTCTCGCGGTCGTCGCCCCGGAGGGCACGCCGCTCGCGATCTCGGATGTCGACGGCACGCTGACGCAGTTCGAGGCGGCCTTCGCGATCGAGAAGTTCGGCATCGACACCGGCATCCACGACGGCGCGCCCGAGGCGTTCCACAAGCTCGCCGGCCGCGGCCACGTGCCGGTCTACCTCACCGCGCGAGCGCGCCGGTCGACGGAGGAGACGCGCGCCTGGCTCGACAAGCACGGCATGCCGCGTGGCCCGCTGCGCCTCGCCGACGGCGTGATGCTACCGGGCAGCTCGACGGTCGCCTACAAGACCGAGGTCCTGCGCGCGCTCGACGGCTTCGAGCTCGCGCTCGGCAACGGCAACCGCGCGAGCGACATCGAGGCGTACCGCGCGGCGGGCATCCCGGCGGATCGGATCACCATCAAGCTCCCCGAGTTCACGCTCGAGGTGCGCGGTGCGCTCGATCGCGGGGAAGCGCGCGGTTTCGACCACTACGACCAGCTCGTGCCGTGATCAACCGAGATACTTGAACTTCATGCTCTCGGAGTAGATGTCGACCTTGACCAGCTTGATGTCCTCGCTACCGGCATCGAGCTTGTCGGGCTGCACGTTGCAGATGTCGACTCCATCGAACGAGATCTCGAACAGGTCGGTACCTTCGCTGTCGAACGTGGTGATCGAGCCGGTCATCCGGCCCGGGACCTCACCGTCGACCGCGCGCTTCTTGAAGTGCTCGGCGAAGGCCTGCGAGTCGACCTCGGGCACGTAGAACGTGATGTTCGGGAACTCGACCTGGCTCGACGACTTGAACGGCGCCCGGAACCCACCTGCGTGGTACTCGATGATGTTCTGCTTGATCGTGAACGAATCGATCTTGGGGACGCGCGAGCACTGTGACTCGAAGCCGTCGAGGCGGAACCGGAAGTTGTTCGCGGTCCACTGCTTCTGCTTCTCGAAGCCGGCGGGCTTGGTGATCTTCTTGCCGGCGCCCGGCTTGAACACCATCTCCTCGACCGCGATCGACACGCCCATGTAGACCGAGTTCTTGTCCGAGCCGTCGAGCTTCGGGAACACGATCTCCTTGATCAGCGCTTCCTTGAACTCGCGGCGCGCGCGCTCCGTGTAATAGAAATCCGCGGCGACGATCGCGCCGGTCTTGCGCTCGACCTTCCTCTGGAAGAACTGATCGAGCCACGAGTAGAACGGCTTGCTCATCGACAGCCCGACCTGGAGCTTCAGGTCTTCGAACTTGGGCTTCCCGAGCTGGCGCCAGCGGTCGAAGCTGGTGCCGTTCTGGTAGGTCATGACGTCGGTCTTGATCGACCCGCCCTCGACCGACTTGAACAGCCCGACCTCGTCTTTGCCGTCGAGCTCGAGCGCGAAGTGCGCTGCCGCATAGGAACGAGGTTGCTGGCTCGGCATATGGCGAAGACGATCGATTCTACACGGCCCGGAGAGGGTCCGTGCGAAGCGCGACGTCGGGACATGCTACGTTTGCCAGGCGTTGTCCCTTCCTACGCGCGGGTGATGGAATCCAAGCAATCTCCGGCTGCAAGCACTCGATCTTCCAGGGAGATCCCGGTCGAAAGGCCACGCTGGGCGTTCTCCAAGGGAGTTCTCGTCGGCGCTGCGATCGAGGTGCCGGCGATGTCGTTCGGCGTCTGGGTCGCACAGCAGCTGGGCATCGGTGATCCCGACGTCGGGTTCCTCCGGATCATGTGGCTGACGGCGATCTTCATCGGGATCGCCGCGCTGTTCACCGCCGGCGGGATCGGGCGGCTCGCCGCGCACGTGGTGGTCGAGCGTGGGCGCAAGCGAGCGCTGTTCCAGGCGGCGCGCGCGCACGCGATCGCGGGAGCGGGCCTGGTGCTGATCGCGACGATTCCCCACGGCGGCTTGCCGGCGGATCGCATGGGCTGGGTCGAGATCGCCGCGATCGGGCTGGTGCCCGGTGCGGTGTGCGGGCTCGCGATCGGCTTCGTGTGCAGCAGCGCCTCGGCGGTCGGCCTCGCCGACGTCTGGTCGCTCACCGTCAGCCGCCCGAGCGGCGCGCTCCGCCAGCTGCTCGACCCGCGCGACATCGTCAAGCTCGGCACCGCGCTGCGCACGCGCACCAGCACGCTGTTCGACGGCATCTTCGAGCCGGCAGAGAAGCCACCGGCGGAGAAGCCGGCGGTGGAGAAGCCACCGGAGGAGCCGACCAAGAAGTCAGACGGAGCCGGCGGCGCGTGACGTCGAAGGCCGATCGCCTGGAGCTGCGCACGGTCGCGATCGCGCTCCTCGCCTCGCTGTTGCTGTGGAACCTGCCGTTCGGCGGCTTGCTCCTCTACCCGTTCAAGCTCCTCGCGACGTGGCTCCACGAGATGTCGCACGGCCTGCTGATGCTGGTGACCGGCAACGGGCTCAAGAGCGTCGTGATCTATCGCGACACCAGCGGCCTCGCCCACGCACGCGATCAAGCGGGCCCGACGGCACTCGCGTTCATCGCGGCCGCCGGCTACATGGGAACGTCGCTGTGGGGCGCGCTGCTGCTGGTGGTGACGCCGACGGCGCGTGCGGCGCGAACCGCGTTGCTGGTGCTCTCGGCGCTGCTCTCGATCAGCGCGATCTTCGTGATCGCGACGCCGCCCGACGACGCGTTCGGCCTGTGGGCCGTCGGTGGCATGGCCGCGGTGGTCGCCGCGTGCGCGATCCTGTTGCCGGGCCGGTGGCGTGTCGCGGTCGCCCACTTCATCGCCGCCCAGTCCTGCGTCAACGCACTGCTCGACATCCGCGTGCTGTTCCGCCCGCAGCAGATCGTCAATGGCCGGCCGACCGAGTCCGACGCGCACAGCATGGCGAACGCGACGTTCGGCACCACCGATCAGTGGGCGCTGTGGCTGTGGGCCAGCGTCTGGCTCGTGTGGTCGCTCGTCGTGCTCTACGTCGCGCTGCGCCTCAGTGGATCGCGGGCGCTGGCGAACGTAGCTCCGTTCGCGCGTCCCAAGGCTTCACCTCGAGATGGAAGTGATCGTGATGAGCGTCGTCGTAATCCGGCGACAGCACCAGAAAGAACAGACCCGAGCGGACCAGCTGACACTGCAGGATCTTGAGCGTGGCGCCGCCCTGGGTGAGCGGCTTGCCGACGCAGTCGACGTCGTCGCCGAGGCCCTGTTCGTAATCGCGATCGATCCGCAGCGTGTCGGTGCCCGCCGGCGACCCGGCCACGCCGGACATCGTGAACCAGTGGATATCGATCGCGAGCCCGAAGCTGTGCTTGCTCGGCCGGTTGGTGCCGCGCACGGTGCGCCGCGAGTACGCGTTCGAGAAGAACGCCTTGTCGAAGCCGAGCGCCGCCATGTACTTGCCGGCCTCGTCGAGTGACACCGCGAGCGAGCAGTCGATGATCAGCGGCCGGTCGTAGGAGCTGTACGTGATGCCGCCGAGCGGCCCGGTGATCTCGACGGGATTCGCGATGCCCGGTAGCTTCGCCGCCTTCCAGCTGACCCGGCGCGCCGCGAGCTCTTGCTTGCACGAGTCGGGGCTCGCCTCGGCGACAGCAGGAGCCAGCAGCCCGGCGAGGATCAGCAACGCGCGCATGCCCCCGAGCGTACGCGCCTGTGCCCGGTGGGCAACTTGTTAGCGAGGCCCGGCCCCACTGACCAGCGCGTGGAACTGCGCCGCGGCGGCCTTCGCCATGCCATCGGGGGCATAGACGCGGACCATCACCACGCCGCCGTCGATCATGCGGAGCCCCGCGGCGATGCGCCACTCGATGGTGTGGCCGAGCGGATCCTCGACGCTGCCGATCAGCTCGCTGCCGAGCCAGCCGAGCGGCAACAGCACGCGATCGGTGGCGGGCCTGGTCGTCGAGAACGCCTCGCGCTTCTTGATCTCCGTTTCGGTGGCCGCGATCCAGGCCTCGAGGGTGACGAGTGGATCGATCGTCGGCGTGAACTCGGCCACCACGATCACCAGGTTGTCGGGATCGACGAGCTCGTTCGCTCCGATCGCCTCGTCGCTCAGCTTCTGCGTGCGCCACCCGTGCGGTGCGGCCAGCGTCACCGTCTGTAGCTCGTAGGAGACCCAGGGGCGCTTCGTCAGGCTGTCCGCGATCGAGGTTCGCCCGATCTGGATCGCGGCCGCGATCGCGAGCCCGCCGAGGCCGAGCGCGAGCCCGCGGCCGAGCCACGTGGTCGCTCGGGTCCACTTCCAGCTCGGCGACAGTAGCGCACCGAACACCACGCCCCCGAGGAGCCCTGCCCCGTGCGCCCACTGATCGATCACCGGATAGAGAAAGCCGATGCCCGCCTGCGCGACGGTGACCAGCACCAGCCGGCTCCACATCCCGCTCTTCCAGGCGGCGCGATAGCGCGACTTGTGCAGCGTCAGCTCGATGAACAGCGCACCGAGCACGCCGAAGATCGCGCCCGACGCGCCGGCCGACACGCCGATCGGCGACATCTGGTAGCTCGCGAACGCGCCCGCGATGCCCGCACCGAGGAAGATCGCGATCGTCCGCACCGTGCCGAACACGTCCTCGAGCACCTTGACGAGGAAGTAGATGCCGATCGCGTTGACGATCAGGTGCACCGAGCCGACGTGGACGAACACGCACGACACCAGCCGCCACCACTCGCCGTCGTCGACGCGGCCTCGCACCATCGCGCCGGCGCGCATCAACACGCCCGGATCGCTCGACGGTCCGAGGAACAGCGCGATCGCGGCGGCGACACCGACCACGCTCGCGGTCAGCCCCCACGTCGCCCACGGCGTCTGTTGCTGCGGCAACCGGATCGGTGCGGGCGGCGGCGCGGCCTCGACCTTGGCGACGACCTCGGTCGCGATCGGCGACAGCTGCACGGCCGGCGTGTCGGAGAGGCGAGCCAGTGCCTCGTCGATCAGATCGCGTGGCCGGCCACGCGACTTGGTGCGCGCGCGCTGGAGCGCTTCACTCGCGGCGTCGCGATCGCCCTTGTGCTGCAAGGCGACACCGAGCCAGTAGGTGCGCGCGGCCGGGGTCATGTGGCGCGACCGCCGCGGCTCGACCAGGGTTCGCACCGCATCGGGGCGACCGGCGAGCGCGAGGAACATCATCCGTGCGCGATGCAGCCACAGCGACGCGTCCTCGCGTCCACTGCACGCGTCTTCGAGGCGCGCCATCATCCGCGCGGCTTGATCGAGATCGCCGGTGCGCCCGTACGCACCGAGCAGCTCGATCCACACCGGCGGTGCGATGCCGAGCTCGTCGCGCAGCGACAGGCCCTTGCTGTGACGATGCATTTCCGCGACAGGAGTCGCGGGTGACCGGGCGGCCAGCGGCATCAGGTGCTGCTCGGCGTAGTCGATCGCATCGCGCCAGCGATAGGCGGCGAGATAGAGCATCGCGATCCGCTCGTCGATCGCGACTCGCGCCTCGGGTGGCGCCTGGTGCTTGGCCGCGGTCAGCGCGTCGACGGTCTGCTCGACGCGCCCCTCGCGGATCTCCTTCATCGCGGCGAGCAGCGCCTTCTCCTCGGCGACGCCGGAGCCGGGCGCGAGCATCTCGACGACATCGAGCAGGCGGGTGGCGATGCCGACGCGCTCCGCAGCGGCGAACCGGCGCGCGATCGCACGGATCAGCGGACCGACGACGAGCAGGCAGATGCCCATGCCGAGCCCGACCGCGCCGCAGATGCCGAGGATCGGTTGCTCGTAGGACCGGCCGATGATGCCGAGCCCCGACAGGAACGCAGCCGTCAACTGCATCATCCCGAACGTCAGCGTGCCGTGCGGCTGGTGCCGCAAGAAGAAGTAACCCCAGTAGCCGCTCGCGATGACGACGGAGATCAGCGCGTACTCGTAGAGCATGGCTACGCCGGCTGCTCGACGAACGCGCCCATCTTGCGGAACTTCTGGTAGCGGCGCTCGACCAGCTCGGCGGCCGGCATGTCGACCAGCTCGCGCAGGTGCTGCTTGAGTGCGCGGCGCAGCTTGGCCGCGGTCACCGCCGCGTTGCGATGCGCGCCACCCGGAGCCTCGGGAATGATCTCGTCGCAGATGCCGAGCTGCGCGAGATCCGGCGCGGTCAGCTTCAGCTGCGTGGCCGCCTCGCCGATCTTCGCCGGGTCGCGCCACAGGATCGACGCGCAGCCCTCGGGCGAGATCACCGAGTAGATCGAGTACTCGAACATCAGGATTCGATCTGTCACACCGAGTGCGAGGGCGCCACCCGAGCCGCCCTCCCCGATCACCACGCTGATCATCGGGCACTCGAGCGACGCCATCACCTGCAGCGCCTTCGCGATCGCCTCGGCCTGACCGCGCTCCTCGGCGCCGAGGCCTGGATAGGCGCCGGGGGTATCGATGAAGCAGATGATCGGGCGCTTGTAGCGCGACGCGAGCCGCATCAGCCGCGTCGCCTTGCGATAGCCCACGGGACGCGCCATCCCGAAGTTGCGGTGCATGTTGTCCTTGGTGTTGCGGCCCTTCTGGTGGCCGAGCACCAGGACCTCCCACTCGTCGAACATCGCCATGCCGCCGATGATCGCGGGGTCATCGTGGAAGCTGCGATCGCCGTGCAGCTCGATGAAGTCGTCCATCAGGAGATTGACGTAGTCGAGCATGTACGGCCGCGCCGGGTGACGCGCGAGCTGGACCTTCTGCTGCGCCGACAGGTCCGCGAAGATCTCCTTCTGGAGCTTGCGGGCCTTGGTCTCGAGCTTGCGGATCTCCTGCGAGAAATCGACGGTCTCCGTGGACAGGCCGCGGAGCTCGCTGATCTTCCTCTCGAGGTCGATGATCGGCCGCTCGAACTCGAGGATCATGCGGTCGGTGAGCTGCGGTGCTTCCATGAGAGGCCCTGCTTGGTACCGCTCTCCGCGCACCTGGTCAACGGCCTGCTCGTCCAAGAAATCCGCCGCGTTACGTGGTCCCCGAAGGTATGGTGCGGCTGGTTCGCGACGGCCACACGTTCGACGTCTGGCTCGAACGACGAGACGGCCCCTACCAGATGTTCGGCCGCGAGGATGGCGGCGAGGTCGAACAGCTCGACACGCCGCGCGGCTACTCGAATCACGACATCAAACAGATCCTGGTCCAGAGGCTCGAGTCCGGCTGGCACCGCGTCCGAGATCCCGAGCGCGAGGTCGACGTCGAGACCGAGCCGGCGGAGCCCACGCTCGAGGCCGCGCTGCGTGCGAACGATGACGAGGCCGCCGCGCTGGTCTACGCCGACTGGTACCAGCAGCGGCAGCATCCGCGCGGCCAGCTGATCGCGATCCAGATCGCGCTCGCGAAGCAACCGGACGATCCAGTGCTGCGCGGCGCCGAGATCGCGCTGTTCGAGCGCGAGCAGGAGCGCTTGCTGGGGCCGATCGGAAAGCGTCGCGAGAGCTATCACCTCGGCGTCGATCTGACGTGGCGCAACGGCTTCGTGCATGCCGCCCGGATCGACGGCATGGACTACGCGCCCGCGGCGGAGGAGCTGCTGTGGGAGGTGCTGCGTCATCCATCGACGCGGTTCCTGCGCGAGCTGGTGATCGGCTGTCACGCGTTCGGTGATCAGGACAACCAGCTGATGACGACGTTCCTGCTGCACGCCGGCCCGACGCCGCCGCTGCGCAAGCTGGTGCTCGCCGACTTCGATGACTCCAACATCGACAACATCGACATCTCGCGCGCGTGGCTCGGCGACTTCTCGTACCTGTCCGACAAGTACCCGCTGCTGGAGGATGTCGTTCTCAAGGGGCGGTTGATCGGAGCCCAGGACAACGCGCGCAGGGCCGGTGGCTTGCAAGGTCTGGCGCTGCGCCACTGTCAGCGGTTCGCGATCCAGACCAGCGGGTTGATGGCCGAGACGGTCGCCTCGATCGGTGATGCCGAGTGGCCAGAGCTCCGCGAGCTCGAGCTGTGGACCGGCACCGAGGACTACGGCTGCACGTGTGGCCCCGACGACGTCGCCCGGTTCCTCGAGCGCGCCCAGCTCCCGAAGCTGCGTGTCCTGCGCCTGATGAACTGCGAGTTCACCGACGAGCTGTGCCTCGTGTTGCCGGCGTACGCGCGCCGCCATCCGCTCGAGGTGATCGATTTCTCGCTCGGCGCGCTGACCGACGACGGCGCCGACATGTTGATCGCCGAGCGCTCGGCGTTCGCCGGGCTGAAGTCGCTCGTCGTCCACGACAACTGTCTGACGCCCGACGGGCTGGCGCGGCTGCGCGAGGCCGGGCTGTCGATCGACCTCGCCCCGCCCTACCCCGGCAAGGGCTGGCGCCACTCGTATCGGTCGCCGGATGCCCAGAAGACCGAGCGCTACGTCAGCGTCACCGAGTGATCCAGCCGACGAGCGCGTCGAGCGCGATGGCGCTGGGATCGTCGTGCCAGGTGATCGTGGTGTCGGCGCGATACCACGACAGCTGGCGACGCGCGTAGTGGCGCGAGTTGCGCTTGATCAGCTCGATCGCGCGCTCTCGCGCGACCTTTCCGTCGGCGAGCTCGTGCAGCTCGGCGTAGCCGATCGCCTGCTGCGAGCGCAGCGGCGGTTGGTAGCCTGCCGCGCGCAGCGCCTCGACTTCACGCTCGAGGCCGTCGGCGATCATCTGATCGACGCGCGCGTCGATGTTGCGATACAGCGCCTCGCGCTCGGGGGACAGCCCGATCACCTGCGCCTCGTAGCGGCGCGGCAGCGTCTTGTGATCGTGGCGCGCCTGGTGCGAGCTCATGGTTTCTCCGGTCAACCGGAACACCTCGAGCGCGCGGATCATCCGCTTCTCGTCGTTGCGATCGATCTTCGCGGCCGCCGCCGGATCGACGCGCGTCAGCTCGGCGTGCAGCCCGGCCAAGCCGAGCTTCGCCAGCTCCGCGCGGACGTCGGGATCCGCCGGCGGTCCGGCGAACAGCCCGAGCAACAGCGAGCGCACGTAGAGACCGGTGCCACCGCACACGATCACCGTGCGGCCGCGCGAGACGATGTCCTCGATCGCGCGATCCGCGAGCTCGACGAAGCGCTGCGCCGTCATCTCCTCGTCGGGGCGCACCACGTCGAGCAGGTGATGCGGCACGCGCGCGCGCTCCTCCGCGGTGGCCTTGCCGGTGCCGATGTCCATGCCGGCGTAGACCTGCTGCGAATCGGCGGACACCACCTCGCCACCCGCCGCCTCGGCGAGTCGCAGCGACAGCCGCGTCTTGCCGGCGCCGGTCGGTCCGACGATGACGATGATCCGAGGCGGCATCGGTCGCTAGTGTAGCGACTTTGTCTGCCGCAGCTGCCTGGCGAGCAGCAGGCTCTGCTGCTTGCGGCCGGCCGGCGTCTCGGGCTTGCCCAGCGGCATCGCGACCAGCTCCTCGTCGGCGAGCGTGAGGCGGACGCACTCGCCATCGGCCTCGACCTTGCCGAGGTCGAGCGTGCGGCTGGCGCCGTCGAGGTCGAAGCGGATGGTATCGCCGGCGACGGAGATCGTGCCGGTGCCCTTCCCCATCACGGTGACGCTCCACGCGGAGCGGCGACCGACGTGGATCGGCTCGCGCTGCAGGATCGTCCGGACGACCACCATCGGCACCACCAGCATGACGACGGGTGCGAACAAGGCACCGACGGCGGCCATCATGTTGACCTCGTCTCCGCCGGCCTCGAGCAGGCGTCTCGCGAGCATGAAGCCGGCGGTCGCGCCGAGCACTCCGAAGACACCGCCGATCAGGCACCACACGGCGGTGCTGCGCCCGCGCGCCATCGCGGTGCGGCCGATCCAGACCACGAGCAGGCACCAGGTAACTACCAGCGCGCCGACACCGAACAGGATACCCACACGCGGACCTTACTTCAGCCGGGGCAGCGCGTCTCGCTCGTCAACACGAGGTGATCGCGACCGTCCGCAGCATTCGCCGACCGTACAGGGAGTATCCTCGGCGAGACAGCGATGAGCAGCGATGACGCGGGGAATCGGACCGAGCGTGGGGCTGCGCCCGCACCGTTCGGCACCGAGGACACGCTCGCCGCGCCGGTGACGCCATCGTCGAAGGAGCGGTTGCCGGCCGTCGCCACCGTCGGCGAGAAGAGCCGCTCGAGCGGTGGCCTGGTCAAGGCCGACCCGTCGACCGCGCCGTCGGCCTCGCAGTCGCTGCCCGCGATCGATCGCCTTCGCTACAAGATCATCGGCGAGGTCGGCCGCGGCGGACTCGGCCGCGTGTTCAAGGCGCGCGACATCTATCTCGATCGCCAGGTCGCCGTCAAAGAGCTGCTCGACAATGCCGAGTCGTCGCAGCGGCGGTTCGTGCGCGAAGCGCTGATCACGGCGCGGCTCCAGCACCCGGCGATCGTGCCGATCTATGACGCCGGGCACGCCGACGAGGGGCCGTTCTACTCGATGAAGCTCGTCGACGGGCGCTCGCTCGCCGACGCGATCGCCGATGCCCGGACGCTCGACGCTCGGCTGGCGCTGCTGCCGAGCGTGATCGCGGTGTGCGACGCGATGGCGTACGCGCATCGCGAGAAGATCATCCATCGCGATCTCAAGCCGCAGAACGTGCTGGTCGGCGACTTCGGCGAGACCGTGCTGATCGACTGGGGTCTCGCGAAGGATCTCAACAATCCCGAGCTGACCGAGTCGGCCGGTCCCTACAAGGCCTCGATGTCGGGCACCGAGACGATGGACGGCGCGGTGATGGGGACGCCTGCGTTCATGGCGCCCGAGCAGGCCACCGCCGGCGAGAACGTCGACGAGCGCGCCGATGTCTACGCGCTCGGCTCGCTGCTGTACTTCCTGGTCTCGGGTGTCGCCCCGCACGGCGGCAAGACGCTCGACGAGATCCTGGTCAAGGTGATGGCCGGCGACATCATGCCGCTGCGCGAGCGCGAGCCGCGGATCCCCGCCGACCTCGCCGCGATCGTGGCCAAGGCGATGGCGCGCGAACCGAAGGATCGCTATCCGTCGGCGAAGGAGCTATCCGAGGACCTCCACAAGTTCCAGCACGGCAAGCTGGTCGGCGCGAAGACGTACACCCGGATGGAGCGGTTCCGCCGCTGGGTGGCGAAGCACCGCCGCATCCTCGCCGTCAGCGCCGCCGCCTTGATCATCCTCGCGGTCTACGGTGGCTGGAGCGTCCGCAAGATCTACACGGAGCGCCAGCGCGCCGAGGAGGCCGCCGCGCTGGCGACCCAGAACGAGAAGCGGGCGATCGCGCAGGCGCTGCTCGTGCGCGCGCGGCAATACGCGGCCACCGGCCACGCGGCGGAGGAGCTCGCGGTGTTGCGGGTGCTGGCCCGCCCGGAGGCGCCGGCCGCCTCGCGCGAGCTCGCCGTCAGCGAGGGCGGACTGATCTGGAAGGCCCACCAGCGACTCGCGATGGCGCTCGGCCGCGACGTCGGCCTCGCCCTGCGCTCCGCCGACGGCACGCGCTTCGTCGCCACCGAGCCCGGCGCGATCGTCGCGTGGGACGCGCTGACCGGGAGAGAGCTCGCGCGCCACGCCTACGACGGCGGCGGGATCACCGCCGCGCGGTTCGGCAAGATCGCCGCGCTGTCGCCGGGCGGCAAGCTCGCGCTCGTCGCCGCGTGCACCAAGGACCCGTGCGGCATCATGATCGCCGACGACGACAAGTTCGTGCTCAAGCCGAACACCACGCTCGAGCTACGCGACCTCGCCACCGGCAAGGCGCTGGCGAGCTGGAGTGGCGCGGAGGAGCTGCGGCGGCGCTCGCTGGCGTTCGCGGCCGATGACTCGGCGATCGCGATCCGGCGCAACGATCAGATCGAGCTGCTCGGCGCGAAGCCCGAGACGCGCTCGGCGGCCGATTGTCCCGGTGCGATGGCGATCGCCCCCGGCGGCGCGCGGCTCGCGATCGCCTGTACCGATCACGTGCGGCTCTTCGATCAGACAGGCACCGCGACCAGGATCCTGAGCGGGAAGAACGCCGACAAGCTGATCCTGCACTTCGCCGGCACCGACAAGCTGATCGCGATCGGCGAGTCGGTGCGGCTGTGGGACCTCGCGAAGAACGAGCTGCGCGGCGAAGGCAAGCTGCCTGCGCCCGACGACGCCGATCTGAACATCCGCGATGAAGGCGACGACATCGAGTGGCAGGTCATCCGCACCGGCCCGCACGACAAGGCCGACACCGCGCTGGTGCCGCAGATCCGGATCGGCTCGTCGACCTCGATCGTGCCGCGCACCAGCATCCTCGGACCGCCGGCGCGCCTCGTCGATGGCGGTGCGATCCTGACGCTCGAAGGTCCGGACTGGCAGGCGCTGTCGCTCGATGGCGATCAGGTGCGCTACGCGCTCGTCGATCACCTGGTGCCCTCGGAGCCGCCCGAGCGCTGCCTGTCGCGCGTCGGCGGCGAGCGCCACGCCACGCTCGCGCTCGACAACGGCGCGCGCCTGCTGGTCGACGAACAGGAGCTCGCGGCCGGGCTCGCGGTGGTGCCGCCGGAAGGTTATCGCCACACCACCACCGGCGAGCTGCCCGTACGCCAGCTCCGCCCGCTGCTCGCGGCCGAATCGGATGCCTGCCTGGTGTGGGGCCACGCGGTGGGCGCGCGGCTCGTCGACGGCGGTCCGATCGGCATCGCCGCGCGGGCGATCGAGGATCGCGACGGAGGCTTGATCGTGATCGACACCGCCGTCCACCGCGTCGCGCGCGATGGCAAGCGGACGCGGATCCCGACGAAGGAGCTGCCCGTCGAGTCGCCGTCGAGCTCGCACATCGCGTCGATCGATCTGTCGACCGATACCGTGTCGCTGACGTCGATCGCGACCGGCCAGGACGTGCGCTCGTGGAAGACGGCCGCGACGTTCAAGTCGATGCAGTGGTCGGCGCCCGACATCGTCGAGATCATGACCGCCGACGGCGCGTACTTGTTGTCCACCGATCCCGCGGTCGAGCCGCGCAAGCGCGAGCCCGATCTGGTCACCGATCCGCACTCGAACTACGGGACGCGCGTCGTCGGCAAGGAGGTCCTCGTCCTCCGGGTCGGCGATGGCAGCGAGGTCGTCCGCCACGCGGTGCCCGAAGGCTCGACGGCACGGCCGATGCCCGATCAGAGTGGCTCGGTGCTCGTCGAGCATGGCGGCATTCGCGAAGTGGTGGCCAGGAACCGCGTCAGGCTGACGCTCGGCCAGACCAAGCAGGTTCGCGTCGGCGGTCTCGCGGTCG
>JAEYYY010000429.1 GCA_023430775.1 Pseudomonadota bacterium | reverse complement strand
GGTCAGGACTGCACGACCGCGGGCGCCGCCAACGACGGGCTGTGCGCGAAGGACCACCTCTGCGTGACGACGAGCGGCGGAGGAAACACCACCAACATCTGCCGCAAGACCTGCATCGTCGGCGGAGCCGGCATCTGCACCGCCGGCGCCTGCGAGGGGTTCAACGAGGCGTTCATCGTCGGCGGCACCAACTACGGCTTCTGCCCGAACGGCTGATCTTCGTCCGCAGACGTCGTCCGTCCCGAGCGTCCCCGCCGAGATCACGGTCAGCCGGTTCGACGGTCCTCGCTCCGCAGATCGGTCGCGCTCGCGCAGGCCGCGACGCCGAGGAGCAAGCTTGCCGGCCACCTGAGCGCCACACCGGGCGCCTGACCACACGTTGGCTGTCAGCGCGCCTTGATCGGGCGCAGGATCATCGTGTGTCCCAGCTCGCGATCGCGCGCGCAGCGCACCGAGCCCGCGGCACACGCGATCCGTAGATCGGCCGATTGATCCGGCGACCGGAAGCGATCGAACGCGGCGAGCGCCGTGGTCGCCTCGGGACGACCGAGCGCGGCGAGCGCGGTGGCCTGGCTGCGCAACAGGTCCTGATCGCGAGGTACCAGCTCGAGCCCCTTGGTCGCGGCGGCGAGCGCACCGGCGTTGTCACCGATCGAGCCGAGCACGCGCGCGTACACCACCCACGCCATCGCATTCTGCGGCGCGCGCTCGGTACACGCCTTCGCCGGCGCGACCGCTTCTTCCCAGCGCCAGACGCGCGCCAGCGCATCGGCCTCGATCGCGTCGAGGACGGGCGGCGCCGGTGCGGGTTTGCCGGGTGCCGTGGTGGCCAGCAGCCGCCTCGCGTCTGTCACCAGCGCGAGCGCATCGTCGACCCGACCTTGCTTGCTGGCGACCCAGCCGAGCTGTGCGAGCACCATCGCCTTGGACTTCGCGTCGGGCGCACTGGCGAGCGCGAAGTCGAGCACCGCGCGGGCTTCCTCGAGCCGCTCGGTCACGGTCGCGACCAGCGCCATGCCGTGCTCGTACGCGCGCTCCCACGCCGGGCGTCCCGTCCCGAGGCGTGCTCCCTGCCCGACCTCGACGCGGCTCGCCGAGATCAGCGTGATCGGCTGTGGCTTGCACGGATCGAGATCGACCGCTCGCGCGCCCTTCGCACCCTTGATGAACTCCTTGCCGGCGGCTGTCTTCGCCTCGCGGCACACCGCGGCTTGCAGCTTGAGCGTGCGGCTGCGATGGCGCAGGCGAGCCGAGACGGTCAGCGGCTGCTGCGCGGCGGTCAGCGTCTCGGGGACGTCGAAGGCATAACGCACGACCACCGATTCGCGCGCCGCCAGCGTCTGCGTCTGCACCTGCGTGCGGAACTTGGCCATCTCGTGCTCCTCGAGCACCTCGCCCTTGTCGTCGACGACCAGCGTGCGCAGCACGTGGGTATCGACGTCGTCCGGATCCGTCTCGTGCTGGAGGCCCGAGGCGACCAGGCGCTTGCCCTGCTTGTCGGTGACCTCGACCTCGATCCAGGTGTCCTGGATGTCGAGCACACCGCCGGGGAAGCGGTGACCGACGAGCAGGTTGCGAATCACCACATCGAACGCGACCTTCGATCCCGCCGCGATCGGGGCACCGTCCGCGGGGAGGTGCCACTGCGGGCTCGTCATCAGAGCGTCGCTCCGCTGCGCGATCAGGGCGCCGGCCACATCGATCGACGCCACGCCCTCGAGGCGCGCCTGCGTCAGCTTCAGGTGCTCGTCATCGCCGCGCATGCCGGCCATCCAGGTGTGGCCGCCGAGGAAGCGATGCGACGCCAGCGTGCGCTTGCCGCCGGCGACCTTCGCACCGAGCTCGTTCGCCGAGGCGGTCTCGCGCGCCATGTGGCAATCGATGCAGGTCTGCTTCTCGACCTTGTCGATCCGCCCCATGCCGTTGCCGGTGTACGCGCTGTTGCGCCACATGCCCGGCTCGTCGAGGCCCGACAGGTGGACCGGCATGTTCATGTCGTTCGACAGAAAGCCGCGATGGCAGCCGACGCACAGCTCGGTGCCGAGGTTCGCGATCGGGATCGCGACCTGCTTCTTGTGCGCCGCGATCGAGGCGGCGTCGCCGAGCGTGGGCGCGTCGATCGGCGTGCGCGACCACACGTACGAGCCGTTGCCGTCCTTGGTCACGCTCTGGATGCCGTGGCACAGCCGGCACGACACGCCGGTGTGCGACCGCAGATCGTCTGCCGGGATGTCGCCCTCCGTCATCATGCCGTCGACGACCAGCGGCATGTCGTGGCAGCCGCCGCAGTGCTTGCTGTTGGTCTTGCCGAGCTCCTTGCGGACCTCCTCGACGTTGAAGCGATAGATCGGGTTACCGAACGACGCGAACGAGTGCGCGCTCGTCGACCACTGCGCTTGCGCGTCGGGGTGGCACGAACCGCAGCTGTCGGCATCGGCGAGCATGTCGCCGTCCGACAGCTCGGTCTTCGCACCCGTGATCTGCACCAGGCTCGGCGCGTGCTCGCCCGGCGTGCTGGGCAGACGCGCGGCGACTGCCACCGGTTCCGGACGCGGATTGTCGACGGTGATCTTGGGATCCCCACCACATCCGACGACGAGCAACACAGCGAGCCAGCGCATGGCTACTTTCTCCTCCGCATCGCGAGCCTACCCAGGAAGATGCCCGGCGCGCCACCGAGGCCCATCGCCTTGGATCCACCGGGCGGCTTCGCGAAGCTCCAGGATCGCGCCCCGAGCGCAATTCCCAGTCTCATGAGTCTCTCCTGGACGTCATGCCTTCGGAGATTCAACGTGCCCGATGGGCCGATGATCTAAGGACATCGTGCCCCGTGCGCCGACCGAACCCACCGAGATCGTTAACGGCGACGCCGGCGCCGGACGAGCAGTCCGAGCCCGAGCAGCGCCAGCCCGCCGGTCGCCTCGCTGCCACCGCCCTGGCAGCCACAGCCCTGCGGCTTGGTGGTGAACCCGGCGCCGCCCGGTAGCGGCTGGCCGGCCTTGACCCCGATCTCGGGGATGTCCTGCGCGACCACGTTCGGCAGCGCGATCTTGCCGCGCGGCGCGAACGCGAGATCGGTCGCGACCTGGTTCGTCGGCTCGCTGCCGTCCGGAGGTCCGCCCCAGATCCCGCGGCGCGGGTTCTCGCACGTCACCGGTCCGGTCCACGGATGGCGGATCGCGTAGCGGCCCTGGAAGCTGTTCGAGCCGCCGCTCTCGGGGCGCGCGCGCTCCTCGAGCCTTCCCTTGTCGTCGCGCTCCTCGCGCCCCCCGACGATCGGGCCGGCGGCCTTGAACACCAGATCGTTGGGCGCGCCGTCCTTGCCGTAGCGCGCGTGCAAGCGCGTCAGCACGAAGTTGTAATAGCCGTCCTGACCGTTGCCGAGCACGTCGGCGCCGAGCGTCAGGAAGTCGCCCTGATCGAGCTGCGGGCCCGGGCACGGATCGCAGGTGCTGGCATCCCACGCGTACTCGGTGATCACGGCACCGGGATTCTGCTCGACGGTGCGATCGAACAGCGCCGCGTAGAACTCGCCGAACCGCGTGCGGACCTCGTCCTTGACGTCGAGGTTCGTCGGGATGGTGGCGTTCTTGTAGTTCGCCATCTCGTAGCGCTGCCCTGGAGACAGGATCGAGACGATCAGATCCTGCTTGTCCTTCGCGTTCGCGAGGCCGAGCCGGATCGGCAGCGAGAACTCGTCGGTGTCGTAGTGGAACCGCAGCGGCGACAGCTGCGCCATGCCGTTCTCGAACTTCACCTTCTTCGGGTTGACCTTCGCGACGAAGAACTTCGAGCCACCGACCACGTAGGGCCGCAGCAACGGCTCGGCACCGGCCGGGATCTTGTACTTCTGATCGCGCAGGTAGCGATCGAGACCGGTCGACTCGGTCGCCGACAGGATCACGATGTCGTACTCGCCGACCGCGAACTGCGCCTCGACCTTGACGCCATAGCTCGCGGGCGGTCCACCGGCCTCGGCGGGCGCCATGTCCGCCATCGGTGCCGTCGGCACGGCGCCGTACTGCCGCTCCGGCATGCACGGGTCCTGCTCCCAGTACTCGACGAGACGCGGTGCGCCCATGGTGTCGACCTTCGCGAACACCTCCTTGGACAGCGTCTTGACGTCGGTCTCCTTCAAGACCACCGGCACCGGGATGACCATCGCGAAGTCGGCCGGTGGCCCCTGATAGTTGTTCTGCATCGCCAGCACGGTGCGCGTGCCCTGGCGCATCAGCACCACCTGGGTGGCGTTGTTGAACATCTCGCCACCGGCACCGTTGATGTAGAAGCCGCAGAACGCGTGCGCGTCGTGCACCTGCGTGGCCAGCGCTGCGAGCACCGCCGCCAGTCCGAGTCTCTTGATCATGGGATCCTTTCCGAGCATGCCTTCGCGAACCCACAACGCCCTATCCGGTGCGCTGCTTACGGATCAGCGCATGACTCGAGAGGAGGATCTACAGCTCGCAGCGAAACAGTTCGCCGGGCGTGGTCACCGATGTCACCGTGAACACGAACGTCGAGGGCGTGACCTCGAAGCCGTCGGTCGGTGCCGGAATGCCCTCCGCCGCACAATCGAACACGAGATCGAAGTCCGAGCTGAAGTCGCCGTCGTCGCAGCGAAGATGGAAGTCCCTGCCTGCCAGCAGCTCGGACACCACGGTCTCGCCGCCGCCCGTCAGCTCCATCCGGTTGTTGAAGGTGTCCACGAAGCGGCCGCACTCGACACCATCGACCTCGACCGAGAACGCCAGGCGCTCGAGGTCGAGAGTGTCGTTCGGCAACGGATCGTCGAACACCACGACGACGCCGTCGGAGAACGCGCACGATCCGCGATCGGGCGCCAGCGTCGCCGGCGTCGCGCGCGCGGGCATGCAGGCCGCCAGCGCATCCGCCGCGCGCGCCCAGCAGTTGCCGTCATCTGCCAGCAGGTCGCAGGTCAACGCGTCACCGCCATCACATCCGATCGCCAGCACGACGAGCAAACATCCAGCCCTCATGAGCTCCACGTTACCTGCTCGGGTTACGATCGAGGCGATGCTCGCTCGCGTCTTACTGATGATCGCGGCCTCCACGTCGGTGGCATACGCACAACCCGCGCCGACGGATCCGCCCCCGCCGTCGGCGGAACCGCCGCTAGATCCACCGCCACCACCACAACCGCCGGCCGCGGACGAGGCCACGCTCGAGGCGAAGCTCGAACAGCAGGTCGATCGATGGTTCGGCCAGGGAGCCACCGCGCAGATCGGTGGCCGTGTCGGCGATGCGATCAGTCGCGCGCGGCGATCGGTCTCGATCGGCCCCACGGTCGGTGGTTTCGCCGGCTACTTCCCCGACGCGTCGCAGTCCGACTTCGCGATCACGTTCGGCATCGGGGTCGAGCTGTTCAAGGTGCCGATCCTGCCGACCCCCGAGCGCCTCAAGCAACTCGCGATCGAGCGTGCGAAGAAGCGCCTGAAGGAGCAGCCGCAGCAGATCGGTGATGTCGAGGCACTGACGAAGCAGGTCTGGGACGACGTGCTTGCCGAGGTCGGCGAGATGGAGAACTACCGCGCCAGGACGCTCGAGCGGCCCAAGGCCTCGATCGGCCTCGAGGGCAATCGCCTGTTCGACTCCGAGGTCTGGTTCGTCCGCCTGCGAGGCGGCATCGGCATCTCGAAGATCACGCTCGGTGCCTCGCTGTCGGCCGCGTTCACCGATCCCGACACCAGCTTCTATGCCGGTGCCGAGGTCGTGCTGCACGCGATGATGTCGAAGAAGCCGCGGTCTTCGGTGGTCGACATCTTCGCGCGCGGCGACTTCGAGCTCGCCAACCGCGACGTCGCCAACACCGACTTCTTCGTGCTCGGCGTCCGCTACCTGCTCGACGTCCTCTGAGCCGGACAGCATGGGGTCCGCCCCCTTTTTCGCGGCGCGTCGGCGATCGCGTGGCATCGTGTCAGCGATGCGGATGTTGCTCGTCGCGGTCAGCCTGTTCGCTGCGATCACCGCCCTGGATGCTGCACCGACGCCGAAGGCCGCGACCTGGGCCGACTGGGCCGGTAGCTACAGCGGCTCGCTGACGTGGTCCGGGTGCACGGTCGCCGGCGCGAGAACCGTCGCGCTGCCGATCGATTTCATCGACGGCGTCGCGACGATCGATCTGACGCCGGCGCGCCCCGGGCTGCGCTCGATCACGCTGGTCGAAGAGGACGACAAGCCCGGCTGGTCGGGACGCCAGGGCGATGTCGCGGTGACCCTCACGCGCCCGCGCGCCGGCGCGATCGATCTCGCGATCGAGCTCGACTCGGGCTGCCTCGTGCGCGGCCGGCTGACCCGCGCGTCCACCGGCGTGGCGGCGTGCGATGCGCTGATCGGCTGGGCGCGGGTCGAGGCGAGCTGCAGCAAGCAAGCGGCGCGCGGCGAGGATGTCGCGAAGCTCCTCGCGACGAAGTGGAAGCCGGCCGACGCGACGAGCTGTGCGAAGCGCGCGGCGACGCTCGAGCGCACGTTGATCGATGCCGGCTGCGCGCCGCATCCCGATCCGAAGATCGGCGTGCGCTCGCCCGCTTGCCTCGACCTCACGCAGGCGGCGGCGCGGATCTCGCGGTGCTCGTCGGTGTTGCCGCGGATCAAGGACGCGGCGGTGGCGGCTGCGAACGCGATCGCGAGCGCGGCGCAGACGGCCGAGGAGGCGACGTTGCCCTACGTCGAGCAGCAGTGCCGCGATACCCGCGCGGAGCTGGTCGCGATCGCGACCCGGTTCGGCTGTCCTTAGCCCGATGCCTCGTCGTTGATCTCGACCCACATCCACTTGTCTCCGACCTGACGCGCCTCGAAGGACACGTTCGAGTTGCCGAGGCGGAGGTTGTACGTGGCTGTGCCGACATCACAGGTCGGTCCGAGCTTGCCGCTCGCGAGCTCCTTCTTGTCCTCGGGGTCGATCAGCGACGCCCACTTCTTCTTGAGCGCCTTGGCATCCTTCGCCACGACCGTGTCGTCGAAGTCCTTGATCGGGAACTTGAAGGTCGCGACCGCTGCGTCCGGCTTGTCGATCGCCGCGACGAACGTCTTGAAGAACGCCGCGAAGCCGTCGTCGGCAAAGCACGCGCGCTTCGCACCGGGCCCCGGAGGCAACAGCGTGACGCGCGTGTCACCGCTGAGGCCCTGGCTGATCAGCACCGAGGTGGTCTTGCCTTCCCACAGCCAGGCGGTCTTGTCGGTGCTCGCGATCGGCTTCGCGCCGTACTCCTTCTCGACGGCGGCCTGCAGCGCTTTCTTGTCGCACTTGCTGTCGGGCGAGAACACGACCGCGTTGACCTTGCGCTGCTTGTCGCCGCTCTGTCGAAGGCTGCCGGTGCAACCGAGGACGGTGGTCGACTTGATAAACGGCTGCTTGACGATCGGCGCACCGATGCGCCACTCGCCGAGCTTCGTGAGCTCGGCGTGGGCCGGCAGCGCGAACAGCGACGCGAGTACGATGGCGATCCTCTTCATCCGCCGACCGTATCACCACCGGGCGCGCCTTCACGCGGCCGTCGATTGACCGGGCAATCTGACCGGTCGACAACTTCACGACCGGCGCGAGCGGCGGCGGCTCCTCGGCCGTCGGCTCCGGCTCGCCTTCGGGCTCCGGGCCGCGGCACGCCACGTACTCGGCGTTGCAGTTGGTGGTGATGCACTCCTCGTCCATGCAGCTATGGGCTTGCGCGCAATCGACGACCGCGTTGTGCAGCGTCGCAGCCTCCGGCGTGCCCTGGTTGCCGCAGGCGCGCACGCACATCGGATTCGTGCATTGCGAATCGCATTGCTCGGCGATCTGCCGGCAGGTCAGCGTGCCGCCGCCGGTGGCCGGTGGATCGAGCGAGGCGCGCGCTTGCGCGATACAGCCCGCGAACAGGAGAAGTGCGAGGAGACGCATCGCCGGGACGATACGCCGATCCGGCGTTACGAGTCGCTCGAGGCGCCGGTTTGCGGCTTGCGACGCGCGGTCCACGCCGCGTAGACAGCGCTCAGCACGCCGATGAACACCAACCAGATCAGCGGCAGCGACACCTTCCCGATCACCGGGAACGTGCCCGAGTTGAGGATCGGGCTGGTGAACGCGAAGTAGAGCATCCAGCCGGAGAGCGCGACGAACAGCCCCGCGGCGACGAGGGCCGCCGGGCCCGGCTTCTCGGTGTACTTGCTGCTGAACTGCAGCTTGAACACGCCGAGCACCGTCAGCGCTGCCATCAGCGTCAGGATCGTGCCGACGGTCTGGATCGCCTTGATGAAGTCGGTGGTCATCGCGACCGCGAGTGCGATCCCGCCCTGGAGCAGCACGGACCACACCGGCGGGCGGCCGTCGTCCTTGGCGGCGAACACCTTCGGCAGGTAGCCGTCGCGCGCCATCGCCGAGTAGACGCGCGGTCCGATCATGGTCATCGCACTCGCCGCGGCGATCAGCGTGACGATCATGAACACCGCCATCAGGTTGGCGCCGGCGCTGCCGATCAGATCGTTCATCAGGAAGTGGCCGAGCGTGATCCGATCGTGATCGCCGGAGATCCACGCGCCGAAGTGCGAGGGCGTCAGGTTCGCGACGAACACCCAGTTGACGAGCAGGTACAGCACCATCACGGTCGCGCAGCCGATCAGCATCGCGCGCGGCACGTCGCGGCGCGGATTGGAGAACTCCTCGCTGGCGTAGATCGCGGCGTTCCAGCCGCTGTAGCAGAACGCGATGAACACCAGGCTGCCGAAGAACGGTTCGAGCGGCAGCCCGTCCTTCGCTCCCTCGGGGCTCCACGTCGGCCACTCGTTGGAGCCGGCGACCAGCCCGACCACGACGAAGCCGACGACGAGCGCGAACTTCACGATCACGAGCATGTTCTGGCCGGCCCGCGACGCGCGCAGGTTGAGCGCGTGGAGCAGCGTGACGCCGACGATCACGGCGGCCGTGACGACGCGCCAGTTGAGGTCGAGGCCGAGCGTGTTCGCGTAGTAGCCGACGAGCTGCGAATCGAGCGCGACCGGCTGCGAGAAGCCGACGAGCAGTGACGTGAAGCCGGCGATGTAGCCGAGCATCGGGTGCCACAGCGTGGACAGATAGCGGTACTCGCCGCCGGAGCGCGGGATCGCCTGCGCCACCGCGGCATAGGCACGCGCGCCGGCGAGCGCGGCGATACCGCCGACCACCCAGGCGAGCAGGATGTGCGACGGCGCGAGGTCCATCGCCGCGAAGCCGGTCGAGATCAGCACGCCCGCGCCGATCATGTTCGCGATCACGAGCCCGACGCCGGACCACAGGCCGAGTTTTGGGATCACGAGGGCTCCTGCCCTTCTGTATCAGCTGCGCAGCGCGCGGTCCAAAAACGCGAGAGCGTCGCGCCAGCACCGGCGAGCCGCCGGATCCCAGACCATCGCGTGGAACGCATGAATCCCGCCGGGGTAATAACGCGCCTCGCACGGCACGTTGAGGGCGGAGAGCGCTTTTTCGAGGCGGCGGGTGTCGTCGAGCAGAGGATCTCTGGTGCCGACCGGTGCGAAGAACGGCGGCAACGGACGATCGAACGTGGCGCGCTCCTCGAACACGCGGAGCGGATCTGCGAGTGCCGTGTGCGGCCCTGGCCCTCGCGGGTGGCCATGGAGGTACGACGCGGAGGCGTCGCGGATCATTCCATCGACCCAGAACGGCAGCTGTCTGCGCTCGGCGAATCTCTCGGGGCGAGACACCTCGAGCATCGCGCAGAACGGCAGCGCGGCGCGCGGGACCAGGTTCGAGTCGTACACCGCACGCGCGTACGGCTCGCTGCGGCGCTGGCACGCGGCGAGCGTCAGCGAGGTGATCAGGTTGCCGCCGGCCGACTCACCGGCGACCGCGACGCGCGTCGGATCGCCACCGAGCGCTGCCACCCGCTCGGCGAGCCAGACGTACGCGGCGCAGGTGTCCTCGATCGCGGCCGGGTATGGATGGCGCGGCGCGAGCCGGTAGCTGATGTTGACGACCAGGTAGCCGTAGCGCGCGAACACCAGGCCCATCAGCCAGTGGGTGTCCTTCGAGAGCAGGTGGAACGCGCCGCCGTGGACGTAGAACACCACCGGCCATGGCCCGGGACGGTGCACCGGTCGGTAGATGTCGAGCTGGTGCCAGCGATGGTCCGGGCCGTACACCAGATCGCGCTCGACCTCGACGCCGTGACGTTTCGGCGACGCCGCCGGATGGATCCGGCCGGCCGCTGACAGCCCTTCGAAGAAGGCCGAGGCGGCGAACGATCGCGCGCGTCGCCACAGGGTGGCGCGATACGGGCGCGGGGCTTCGTCGATGATCGGATCTGGCGCGGTCTCGGCGGTACTGCTTCGCATCGGCGCTTTCTGCTCCGGGGCGCGCCTGACCGGCGAGCGCTACGGAAGCGCTTCCAATACTACCTTGACCCTGCGTTTTTCGCCGTCTCGCATCAGCTCGAGCTCGACTTCCTCACCTACCTTGTGCGTGTCGAGCGCGCGGAACAGGTCGCTGGACCGGCGGATGTCGACGTTGTCGAGCTTGGTGATGATGTCGCCGAGCGCCATGCCGCCCTGGGCCTGCTGGGCACCGACGATGCCCGCCTTGTCGGCCGCGCCGCCCGGCGCCACGCCGAGGATGACGACGCCCTCGATGCGCTGCGAGGCCGCGATCTGATCCGACAGGATGTTGATGCCGAGGCCGGGGCGGGTCAGCTTGCCGTCCTTGAGCAGCTGCGGGACGATCGCGTTGACGGTATCGACCGGGACCGCGAAGCCGATGCCGGCGTTGGCGCCCGACGGCGAGTAGATCGCGGTGTTGACGCCGATCAGCCGGCCGGCGCTGTCGAGCAGCGGGCCGCCGGAGTTACCGGGGTTGATCGACGCGTCGGTCTGGATGACGTCGAAGATCGAGCGCTGGGTGACGCTCTTGATCTCGCGGCCGAGGCCCGAGATCACACCGGTGGTGAGGGTCTGATCGAGACCGAACGGGTTACCGATCGCGAGCACCTTCTGGCCGACCTGCAGGTTCGACGACGTGCCGACCGGCAGCGGCTGGAGCTTCTGCGCCGGCGCATCGATCTTGAGCACCGCGAGATCCTTGTCGGGCGCCTTGCCGACGATCTTCGCCGGGTAGGTGGTGCCGTCGTTGAGCGTCACGCTCGCGCGGTTGCCGTGCTGGATGACGTGGAAGTTGGTCACCACGTGACCGTTGCTGTCCCACACGAAGCCGGTGCCGGTGCCCTGCGGGATGTCACTGACGTCGAGGGTCATCCGATCGCGACGCGACTCGAGGCTGGTGATGTGCACCACCGAGCGCGAGAACTGCTTGAAGACGTCGATCGTCGCCTTCTCGTCGGCGCCGAGCTTGTCGTCCGGACGCTGCGCGATCGGTCGCGGTTCGTACGCGATGCTCTGCTGCGTCTGCTGCATGCCGCGGGTCTTGATCACGGTGAACACCAGCGCACCTGCAACAACGAGCAGGAGCACCGCGAGCACCTTGGTCATGTGCGACTCGCTCGATCGATAGGGAGGTGGTGGCTCTCTGTTCACGGGGTAGAGCAATTGTGACATGGCAAGACCCTCCGGACGTGCCATCAGTACCGGGAGCTGGCCCGCTCAAATTCCCTTCACCAACCCGCCCCATCGCCCGGCTAGGCGCGCGGGATCGCGCACGCTTTCGGCTCAGTGCGAGGCGAGGAAGTGCTCGGCTTCGAGCGCTGCCATGCAGCCGGTTCCCGCGGCGGTGATCGCCTGGCGGTACTTCTTGTCCTGCACGTCGCCGGCCGCGAACACGCCGTCGATCGACGTCTTGGTGGTGCCCGGCGTGGTGATCAGATAGCCCTGCTCGTCGGTCGCCAGCTGACCACCGAGGAACGCGGTGTTCGGCACGTGACCGATCGCGAAGAACAGGCCGGCCGACGCGATCGACTTCTCGGTGTTGGTCTTGAGATCGCTGACCGTCACGGTCTCGACGCCCTGCCCGCCCTCGACGCGCACGACCTTGTGCGACAGCAGCATCTCGATCTTCGGATTCTTCCGCGCGCGCTCCTGCATGATCGCCGATGCGCGCAGCTCGTCGCGGCGGTGCACGATGTAGACCTTGGACGCGAACTTCGACAGAAAGCTCGCCTCCTCCATCGCCGAGTCACCACCGCCGACCACGAACAGCGGCTTGTTGCGGAACATCGGCAGCGCGCCGTCACACACCGCGCACGCCGACACGCCCTTCTGCCACAGCTCGTTGTCGCGCGTGCCCGGGATGTCGTCGCGCTTCGCGGTGGCGCCGGTCGCGATGATGAGCGTCTTCGCGGCGCCCTCCTGCTCGTCGCTCCAGTAGCGGAACGGCCGCTTGGAGAGATCGAGCTTGGTGATCGTCTCCGTGAAGATCCGTGTACCGAAGCGAGTCGACTGCGCGCGGAATCGCTCGCACAGCTCCGGTCCCATGATGCCGTCGGGGAAACCGGGAAAGTTCTCGACGTCGGTGGTCGTCGTCAGCTGACCACCGGCCGCGATTCCTCCCGCCATGAAACCCTCGAAGATGACGGGCATCAGGTTCGCGCGTGCCGCGTAGATCGCCGCGGTGTGGGCGGCGGGACCAGAACCGATGATGACGACGTTCTCGATGGTCATGACCACATTCACTTAGCACTGCTTTGGGTTCCCGCGCGCTTGTCCGACTTGCCGTTCTGCGCAATTCTCGCCGCGAATGGAAGTCGAGCTTGCAAGCCTCGCTCAGCTCGAGCGATGTCATCGCCGTCACGACGACGTGATGGCGGGGCTGCTCGAGGCCGCGCGCCGGTTCGCCGCCGGCCGTCCCGAAGACACCGATCTCGAGCTGGTCCGCGACGCGGTCGCGTACTTCGAACGCTCGGTCACGCGCCACTTCAAGGACGAAGAAGGCTCGGTGTTCCCGCGGCTTTCGACGCGCCGTCCCGAGCTCGCGCCCGAGCTTGCCGCCCTCTCCGCCGAGCACCCCACGCAGGTCGAGCTCCAGGCCCGGGTCGCCGCCGCGGTCAGCAACCTCGACAGCGGCACCCGCCCGTCCGCCGGCAAGGATCTCCTCGATGCCGCGATGGCGCTCGCCGAAGCGCACAATGTCCACGTCGGTCGCGAGGACGCGCTGTTCCAGATCGCCCAGGAGGCGCTGACGCCCGAAGACGACGCCGAGATCTCCGCCGAGATGGAGACGCGTCGCGATCGCGATGACGAAGGTGGTGGGTCATCTAGACGCCGCGGTGGCGGCGGTGGTGGTGGTGGTGGCGGACGAGGTCGCGGTGGCGGTGGTGGTGGACGCGGCCGCCGCGACGAGCGTCAGATGGGCATCCTGCCGGTCGGCGATCCGATCGAGGTCACCGATGTCGGTGCCGGCGGAGTCGCGGGTCCGTCGGATCCGACGCTCGATCTCAAGCCCGTCGAGAAGAGTGCGAAGCGCGCGTCGGCGAAGCCGAAGGCCAAGGCCGCGGCGAAGACGGCGAAGAAGCCCGTGAAGGCGGCTGCAAAGAAGCCCGGAAAGAAGCCGGCTGCAAAGAAGCCGGCTGCAAGGAAGCCGGCTGCAAGGAAGCCCGCTGCAAAGAAGCCCGCTGCAAAGAAGCCCGCTGCAAAGAAGCCTGCGAAGAAGCGCTGAGCACTTTTCGGCTCGAGCCCTGCGGTCGATCCTCCTCGATCCATATTCGCCGCACGGCTGTCTGGCAGTGCGTTCTGGCAGTGCGTGTTCTGGCAGTGCGTGTTCTGGCAGTGCGTTCTGGCAGTGCGTGTTCTGCAGTGCGTTCTGGCAGTGCGTGTTCTGCAGTGCGTATTCAGAGGGTCGCCAAGTCGCCAAGGTCCGCCAAGGATCGCCAAGGATTTGGTCGAAAGAGTCCGACGATCCGCGGAGTGGTGTGCAGAACGCCCAAGTCCGGTCGACGGTGAGCCGACGACCGGAAGCTCCCCAGTAACGCAGGACACGGTGAGCGTGTAGTCAGAAGCGCTATCGTGAGCGGCCGATCTCCGTCAGGCCGATCGGATCAGCACACGGCCGGATCGCCCGCACCTCCTGCGACTGGCGAGGTCATGTCCGTCAGCCGACGCGCACCTTCATCGCTGAACGCCCGCACCTCCTGCGACTGGCGAGGTCATGTCCGTCAGCCAACGCGCACCTCCTTCGCTGAACGCCCGCACCTCCTGCGACTGGCGAGGTCATGTCCGTCAGCCAACGCGGGCTGACTCGGGGAGGACTCGGCCCATCCAACC
>JAEYYY010000577.1 GCA_023430775.1 Pseudomonadota bacterium | reverse complement strand
CCAGTCGCCGCAGGCCATCGCGCGTGCGCGCCTTGGCGGGCGTGATGCCGTAGCGCGCGCGAAACAGGTTCGTCAGGTGCGACTGGCTCGCGAAGCCACACGCGCCGGCGATCTCGGCGAGCGTCTCGTCGCCGTCGAGTAACCGCGCCAGGGCGTGGCGCAACCGCAGCTCGCGGCGGAAGCCGTGGATGGTGGTGCCGGTCGCGCTGCGGAACACGCGGCAGGCGTGGAACACCGAGTAGCCCGCGCGATCGGCGATCTCGGAGAGCGCGGTGGAGCGATCGAAGTCGAGGCGCACGACGTGTGCGATCGCATCGACCACACCGCGATCGGCACCAGGCGCCCCGTCACTCGCGATCGCCGTCAGCTCCTCGGCGATCGCCAGCTCGTCGGGCTCGCCGCGCCGCCAGGCCGCGACCGCCGCGGCGAGCCGGGCTGCACGGGTCGCGGGCAGGGCGGTGATGCGGGCACGCTCGCCGACCAGCCGCTCGATCAGCGGACCGTGAAACGACACGCAGGTATCGGGACCGGCGGGATGGCGGATCACGAACGGATGACCGCCGGGCATCAGCAGCGCGCGCGTCGGATCGAGTGCGTGCGTACCGGTGGCATCGCGGAGCTGGAACGCGCCGGCGGTGAGAAACCACAGCGAGGCACCGCGCGCGTGCTCGTCGCACGGCCGCGCCGGATCGCAGCCATCGCAGCGGGCGCGCATCGCGGACAGCTCGCGGGTGCGAGCGAGCTGCGTGACCTCGAACTGCGGCATGGAGAAAGGATCGCGGGCGGCGTCGCGATCGGCAAGCGCGAAACTCGTACGGGATCCCACCGCAATTGCATGCAAGACGCGCGATTCGCGAGCGTGCACCGGTCCGTGCAAGACTCGCCGCGCCATGGACATCGAGGCACGTGGAATCGCGAACATCCTGCACCGCGAGACGATCGCGGTGATCGTCGGCAGCCAGACGTTCGAGCGCGGCGAGAAGGTGTTCGCGTCGGGACGGGTCGACAAGGTCGAAGCAGGGCGGGGCGAGCTCAAGGGCTCGGTCAAGCCGTCGGAGGCGGGCGCGCCGTACCTGGTTCGCATCTGGATGCGCGAGGAAGGCCTCGCCTACGAGTGCACGTGTCCGATCGGGCTGCGCCGTCAGTTCTGCAAGCACACCGTCGCGATCGCGCTGCATCACCTCGAGCAGCAGCGCAAGGAAGCCGAGGCCGGCATCCACGTCCTCAAGCAGGCGCTGTCGGCGATCCCGCAGGAGTCGCTCGTCGACGGGCTGATCGGGCTCGCGCGCCGCGACAAGGAGATGTCGGACACGCTCAAGCGGATGTGCCTCGAGGTGCTCGAGCGCGGCCCGACGAAGGACTTCTGATCGCAATCCGGTGCAAGTCACGGCGCGCCGGCGACGGTAGACAGATCGCATGACGACGAAGAACTGGTTGGTACTCGGATGCAAAGGCTGCGGCTCGGTGATCGTGGAGTCGGCGCTCACCATCGCGGGGATTCCCTACGATCGCGAGGAGGCCGATTACTCGACGCCAGCAGGTCGCGAGCGGCTGTTGCAATTCAATCCACTCGCCCAGGTGCCCACGGTGATCCTCGCCGACGGCACGCAGCTGACGGAGAGCCTCGCGCTGATCCATCACATCAACGACATCAAGCCGGAGGCGAGGCTGATCCCGAAGGTCGGCGATCCGCTGCGCCCGACCGCACTGCGCTACCTGACGTTCCTGGTCACCGCGATCTACCCGACGTTCACGTACGGCGACGAGCCGTCGAAGTGGGTCGGCGATGCAGGGCCGGCACTCAAGGAGTCGACGCTCGCGCACCGCAAGCGCCTCTGGCAATACCTCGATGGCGTCGCGCAGGGACCGACCACGTTCCTCGGCACGTTCTCCGCGATCGACCTCTATCTCGCCGCGATGACCCGGTGGACGCCGGGGCGCGAGTGGTTCGAGAAGCACGCACCGAAGCTCCACGCGATCGGCAGCGCGCTCGATAACGACTCGCGTCTCGCGAAGTTGTGGGCGGCCAACTTCTGACAAGCGCGGTTAGTGGTGCCGGCGGGTGACCGATCGCACGCTGCCCGCATGTCACTCGCGTCGCGCTTGCAGAGCTTCGTCGATGCCGGCCTGCTCGTCAGGGTCCCGACGCGCTGGCAGCTGTTGCAGGGAGAGCTCGAGATGACGCCCTACGTGGTGTCGACCGACGCGACCGCCGAGGAGGGCTATCGCGATCACCTCGCGGCCCATCCGCTGGTCCGCCAGCTCGCGATCTTTCGCCATGTCGGCCTCGATCACCTGCGCACCGGCAGCGCGCTCGGCGCCAAGCTCGACTCGGTGTGTGCGCACCTGATCCTGACGTTTCATCGCGGCATGCCGGTGTTCGATCTCCAGGTCATCCAGACTCACGAGGACGGGCTCGAGCAGCTGCGCGCGGCGATCCAGCAGACGCTCGATGGCTCCACTCCCGTCGGCAAGCGGCGGCGCGCGATCGCGAATCGCCTGCTGCTCGATCCGGTGGGTTACCTCGAGCAGTTCCTCGGTGCCGATGGCTACATCGCGCGTGCCGAGCGCTTCGAGTATCCGGGCCCGACCGATCAGGGCTCGAGCTTCCCGCGGGAGTTCTGGAGCCTCGTCGATCTCGCCGCGTACTGCGAGGCGGCGTTCCCCGCGCACCCGCGCGATCTCGCGTGGACCGAGTATCCGCGGCATCTCGCACGACTCGCGTCACGGCGTGCACGTGATGGTCGCGGCATGGGGTGGTTCGCGGATCGCGAGGCGGCGTAGACGCGCCAGCTGGTTGCGGCTGGCCGCCAAAGCAAAAGGCTGGCCGGCGGTGCACTGATTTTGTAAGGGCATCCACGATCGACTCGTGGTAACCCGGCGGCCATGTCGGGGTTGACGATCGTGATCGGGTGCTGGGAGTCGCCTGCGAGCTTGGCCGGTGCCACGTGCCCGATCGCCACGCTCACCGTCGCGCCGGCTTCCGAGTTGCGGCTGTGGGATCACGATGCGCGCACGCTTCGCTTCGTGCGAGACCTCGCGGGTGTGGTGACGATCGAGACGGCGGCGCGCTGGGGTGACTTCGCGATCGAGTACGCCGCGCTGATCGCGCAGACGTACGACGGCATCGTGTCGGTCGCCGACGAGATCCTCGGCGAGGTCGAGATCGAGCCGGACATGATGACCCAGCGGGAGCTCGGGATCGCGTGGCGGCTGCTCGACGATCGCGCACACACGGCGCTCGTCGACTACGAGCGCGCCATGAAGGTCAAGCAGCTCGCGTGGGAAGCGACCACCGCGGTCGGTCCGAACCCGCTGGATCGCAAAGCGGCGCGTGATCGCGTCCGACCTTGAACTGGGTCCGTCCCCATTTCTGCCCGACGCGAAAATAGGGGTCCGCCCCCTATTTCTCTGGCCGCTGAAAATGGGGTCCGACCCCTATTTCTCTGCCGCTGACGAAAATGGGGTCGGACCCCTATTTCTGCCGGCGCGACGCGAAAATAGGGGTCCGACCCCTATTTCCGCTGACGAAAATGGGGTCCGACCCCTATTTCTGCCGGCGAGTCGATTAGCCACTCGGCGCTCAAGATCGCGGGATCTATTGTCCGGCGCTGTCCGGTAGCTGGCCCTGGCCTTGCTGCGTGTCCCGGACATGCGCGCCCGCTGGCTCCTACCGTTGCTCATGGCCTGCGGCGCGACCGACGCCGGGGACGCCGACGATCAGGACTGGCTCGACGGCAAGGGCGACGGCGCGTCGGCGGTCGATGTCGCGGCGACGCATCTCGATGTCGACATCTCGACCAACACGGCGGTCGCGACGATCGAGCTCGAGAAGAACGGCAACGTCGAGCTCGAGATCGGTGACCTGACGATCGACTCGGTGGTCGACGATCGCGGCAATCGCAGGTTCAAGGCCGAGGACGGCAAGCTGCGCGTCTCGCAGGTCCGCGGCGCGATGACGATCACCTACTCGTTCCTCGGTCACGACATGGCGAACGGCCTGCTGCCCGGCGGCTCGACGGTGATCTGGCCGTACTTCTGCGGCAACCTGTTCCCCTGTCACAGCAAGCCGGCCGACGGCACGAGGTTCACGCTCGCGTTGACCGGCGTTCCCGAGAACAAGACGGCGATCTTTCCCGAGGCGATCGACAACGACGCGCCGCCGTACCAGCTCGCGTGGGCGGTCGGCAGCTACCAGCGGATCGATCTCGGCACCACCGATGCCGGCACCAAGGTGTTCACGTCGTACTTGCCGAACGGCGAGTCGGTCGCGCGCCGCGGCACCGCGCACCTCGTGCAGGTGTTCGACTGGTACGAGAAGAACCTCGGGCCGTACACGTTCGGCGACGAGGTCGGCTCGGTGTCGGTGATCTGGGGCGAGGGCTTCTTCGGCGGCATGGAGCACCATCCGTACTGGCACGTCGCGCGCGAGGCGATGGGTGACGAGCTCACTCACGCACACGAGGCCGCGCACGGCTGGTTCGGCGATGGCGTGCGCATCCGCTGCTGGGAAGACTTCGTGCTGTCCGAAGGCACGACGAGCTACCTCTCGGCGCGCGCGCTGTCGATCGCGGACCCGACGCAAGAAGCCGCGATCTGGCGCGGCTATCAGGACGAGCTCGACGCGGCGATCGCCGACGGCGGCGCACCCGCGTGGCCGGAGGGGTGCAACCAGATCGACATCATCAAAGACAACCTGTTCACCAACCTGCCGTACATGCAAGGCGCCTTCTTCTACAAGGACGTCGCCGACGAGGTCGGTGCCGAGGTGCTCGACGGCGTGATCGGCCGCTTCTACCAGAAGCACAAGAACCAGGCGGCCGGCATGCAGGACATGCTCGACGCGATCCGCAGCGAGACCGGCTTCGATGCCACGGCGATCGCCGAGGCGCGGCTTCGCAAGAAGTTCTGAGCTACCCTGCGGTCGTGGCGTTCAGACGCTTGCGCGTTCGGCGATCGCCGATGGCCGTCTGGATCGGCATCGCGATCATGATCTTTGCCTTCGGCGGCGCGCAGGCGTCGGCGGGGGCGAAGTTCTGGCGCGGACAGTTCCAACCGATCGGCATCGTCTACTTGCTACTCGTGGCCCTCGGCGCGTACAGCGCGTTTCGTGGGCTGTACGGCGAGTGGTGGCGAGTCGTCCGCGTCGACCTCGACAACCGCAAGCTGAAGACCTGCCGCGGCGAGGTGCTGCCGCTCGACGAGCTCGGCGAGCTGTCGATCGCCGGGACGCAGCTGCGCGCCGCCAGTGCGAAGACGCCGCTGTACATGTCGTCGGCGGCTGATCTGCGGCAGGTGCGCGGGATGATCGAGTCCCTAATACGCCGCGGGCCGAGGAATCTGTTCCGGCTGCGCCGGCTCGCGTACCACCGCTCGATCGGGCTGTTCCTGTTCACGCTCGTCGGCTTCGCGATGCTCGTCGGCGTGACGATCGGCGAGTCGCACACGACGCTGCGCGAGCTGTCGTACGAGCCGGAGTACAAGCTGATGCTGCTGCTCGGCTACGGCGTCAGCTTCATGTGGTTTCGCCGCGCGCTGTTCGGCTCGTTCAGCAAGGACCAGCTGTACGTCGATCCGGCGGCCGGCGTGCTGCAGCTCGAGGATGGATCGTTCGCGCGCCTCGACGAGCTTGGCGAGATCTCGATCAAGACCCGCTCGCAGCGCTCGAGCGATCGCCGCCACACGTTCACCAACCACGACCTCCACGCGGCGAACGTCGGCATGCTGTATACGTCGCTCTACGAGTCGCAGACCCTGCGCCGCCGCGACGCGCTCGCCACCGCGATCCTCCAGCACCAGCTACGGCGCGTGCTCGAGGCACCGCACGTCGAGGGAGACGTGTTTCGCGGTGGCATCGATCCTGCCGTCGAGGTCAGGCGCATCGCGGGGGATTCGCCCTACAGGCGGGCCGCGCTCGCCGCGCTGACCACGGACCCGGATCCGACCGTGCGATCGCGCGCCGCGCAGCTGGTCGGGACCTGAGGCGCAACGCAAGCTTCGCAGGCGGCGCGCCGCTGTTAGCGGGAGCAAGCCCCGTTCGACCTCGCCGATCGTCCTATGGGGCGATGAGGCATATCACCGCTGCTGCTCTGCTCCTCGCCGCCGCGTGCTCGGGCAGGTCCCAGACCTCGAGGCTGCTCCCGCAGCGCGACCTCGCGATCGCAGAGGCCAGGCTGAACGATACGGAGCAGCGGCTGGTCGAGCAGAACGGGTTCGCGATCGTCGCCCGTGGCGAGACCACGAGCTTTCATGGCGGTTACACGGCGCTGTTCGAGCAGCACCAGCCGGTCTACGTCACGGCCGATTCGATCCTCTATGCGTGGCACAGCTCGTACGACCAGATCCTCCAGACCATCGAGCGCGAGCACCTGATCCCGACGTTGCGCGCGATGCTCGGCGAGCTTCGCCGCAAGCTCTCCGACAGCACCGCCCGTGCGGAGACCAAGGCCGACGTCGATAACTACCTGGCGATCGCGCTGTCGTTCCTCGACGACAAGCCAGCGGATCCCGTCGCCGGTGGGGACCCCGCGGTGATCGCCAGCATGGTGCAGCGCGGAAAAGACGCGGTGCCCGCGAGCCTCGAGCTGTTCGGGGCGTCGCCGAGCATCGACTTCTCGCAGTTCAAGCCGCGCGGTCACTACGAGCTCGGGCCGCAGTTCCAGCAGTACTTCCGGGCGATGATGTGGCTCGGCCGCGTCGAGATCGAGATCGCGCGAAAGCACGAGGCGGGCTCGCCCTGGGTCGTCAATCGCCGCGCGCTGCATGGCGCCAACCTCCTCTCCTCGCTGTTCGAGGGCACGCCACGCGAGCAGTGGACGCTGCTCGATCAGACGATCGGCGGCTTCGTCGGCCCGCAGGACAACATGTCGATGGACGGGCTGATGGCGGCGATGGCAGCGCTGAAGGGCAACGCGGATGCGCCCGATGCCGAGGTGGTGGCTGCGTTTCGCGGTCGATCGCAGCAGAAGATCCGCTCGAAGCTGATCCACGCCGGTGGCGAAACGATCGGGTTCTTGACCCTCGGCCAGCGGTTCATCGCCGACAGCAAGGTGTTCAGCGATCTGGTCTACGGCTCGCTTGCCACCGAGCCACCGCGGATGATGCCGAACCCGCTCGACATCGCCCACGCGATCTTCAAGAACCCCGCGGCGCTGCCTCTGCTGAAGAGCGAGCTCGACAAGTATGGCGAGCCGTATCGCAAGGCGCTCGCAGCGGCGGCGGCGGAGAAGCGCGATCCCGCACTGTGGGAAGGCACGCTCTATCACGGCTGGCTCGACGCGATCGGCAAGCTGTCACCGGACAAAGCACGCGACTCGAAATTGCCTGCACCGCTGACCAGCGACGCGTGGAGCCGCCGCATGATGGGCACGCAGCTCGCGAGCTGGGCCGAGCTCCGGCATGACAACCTGCTGTACGCGAAGCCGTCGTACACGGCGGAGGTGTCGTGCGAGTACCCCGACGCGTACGTCGAGCCGTATCCCGCGTTCTACCAGGCGATGGGCCGGCTCGCGACCAAGGGCAAGGCGATGATCGCAGCGTTCGCCTCGCCATCGACGGCACGCATGACGGCGTACTTCGACGGCATGGCGAAGACGATGGCGCTGCTCGAGGAGATCGCCGAACGCCAGCGCGCGAACGAGCCGCTGCGAACGAAGGATCTCGACTTCATCAATCGCATGGTCTCGGTCGACGGCCGCTATGGCGGCTGCGGCGGACCGGCGCGCGAGCCCGGTGGCTGGTACGCGGATCTGTATTTCGATCGCAGCAAGATCCTCAACCACGAGCCGGTGATCGCCGATCTCCACACGCAGCCCGACGACGAGAATGGTGACCGCGTCGGCCATGTCCTTCACGCGGGCACCCAGTCACCGCGCATGCTGGTCGTGCGGCTCGAGCACGACGGCGGCAAGAACGCGCAGAGCTATCGCGGCTTCGTGTCGACGTACGCCGAGATCATCACCAAGGACTTCCAGCGTCTCACCGACAGCGAGTGGCGCCAGAGCACCGTCGACGCGATCCCTGCGTGGTTGAAGTCGGTCACCGCTCGTTAGAAGCGGCCACTGACCGCAGCGCCGCCACCGGTGGCATCGACCCAGGTCAAGACGCGGGTCTCGCGCTGCTTGTGGCCCATGAAGTAGAGCAGCGCGCCGCTCGCGATCGCGACTGCACCGGCACCGAGGAACACGTACTGCAGCGTCTGCGCTTGCCGGCCCGACGCGTCCTTGTCCTCGACGGTGGCCCACTCGCAGCCCATCGCGCAGGCGTCCTCGACCTCGTTGGCGAGCGAGGTGGCGCGACTGCCGAAGAACACGCCGGTGGCGAACAGCGCGACGCCGGTGCCGCCGACGATCAGGCCCGCGGTCCGCTTGCTGCCGCCGCGGTCGACGATGTTGTAGGTCTCGACCAGCTTCGGCTGCTCGATCGGCTTGACCGGTTCCGTCACCGGGCACGGCTCGAGCTCCTTCAGGAACTGCTCCGCGCTCGGGCGTTCGGCGGAGGTGGGATCGAGCGACAGGAAGCGCTTGTACGCTTCGACCGCCTCGGTGCAGTGGTTGGCGAGGCGATGCGCCTGCGCGAGGTTGAACACCAGCGCGGGGAGCTTCGACTTCGCGTAGCTCTGCTCCCACGCCTTGATCGCGTCCTCGTAGCGCTTGTCGTCGTACGCGGTCTGGCCTTCCTGATAGAGGCGCTCGGCGTCGCTGGTGTCGTCGGCGCGCGCGACTCGCGCGAGGAGCACGACGGCGAGGACTGCGGCACGACTCATCGCCCGCATCCTACCTCTACTTGCCGGCCGGCTTCGCGAACGGATTGATCGTCTTGTCGCGCTTGGGCTCCGGCTTGGGCTCCGGCGGTGGCGGCTCGGGCTTGGGCTCCGGAGGCGCCGGCCTGTCGTAGTCCTTGAGGATCGTCTGCGCCGAGCCGGTGCGAACGTCGACGGTGAACCGATCGTCGATGCCGAGCTCGCGATTGACGATCGCGATCTGGTGCCGTCCCGCCGCGAGCTCGAGGCCGCGGATCGGCGAGCGGATCGCCGGACCGCCGTCGATCGACACCGTGCACGGCACGTTGCGACAGCCGACCGTGAGTCGCCCGGTGGCGCGGGCCGGGGCCTTGACCTCGGGGCGCTTGTCGACCTTCGCGACCGGCTTGGCCGGCGGCTCGATCTCGATCTTGTCGGTGTCGATCTTCTCCGGCTCGGGCTCGACCTTCGCTCTCTCGACGGGCGTCGGCGTCATCGCCGCGGCCTGTGGGGCGGGTGCATCCGGTGCGGACTCGCCGCTGCCGCCACCGCGCGTCGCGACGATCGCGACCACCGCGGCACCGATCGCGAGCGTGCCGCCCGCGATCCACCAGCGCCTGCGGGCCGGCGCCGGCGGTTGCACCACCGACACCCCGGTGGCCGCGTGCAGCGTGGTCGGGTGCGAAGTACCGAGCGCGCGCACGCGACCGCTCGGGCGCGAGCGCGGTTGCAGCGAAGGCGGCAACACGATCGGGCTCGACGCGATCGCATCCGGCAACAGCGTCGGCGCGACGCCGGGCGACCACGCGCCACACTTCTCGAGCGCGCGGATCACCGCGGCCATCGTCTGCGGCCGATCCTCGGGCTCCTTCTCGAGCAGCTCCGCGATCAGCTGGACCAGCGCCGGCGGCAACGATGCATCGATCGAATCAGCGGTGGGCGGCTCGACCAGCACGTGCTGCGCGATCAATTCGCCCGCCGCGCCGTGGAACGGTGGCTTGCCGCAGACCAGCTCGAACAGGATGCAGCCGAGCGTGTAGATGTCGCTGCGGTGATCGACGTGCGCCGCCGATCGACACTGCTCGGGAGACATGTAGCGCGGCGTGCCGAACACCGTCATCGATTGCGTCTCGACGCCTGCCGCGGCACGCGACAGCTTCGCGATGCCGAAATCGAGCACCTTGATCCGCTCGCCGTTCTGCACCGCGGAGTCGGGGACCAGGAAGATGTTGTCGGGCTTCAGATCGCGATGGACGATGCCCGCACGGTGCGCCGCCTCGAGCGCCGCCGCGACCTGCCGCACGATCTCCATCGCCGCCGGTGGATCGAGCCGGCCGCAGCGCGCGAGGCGATCGGTCAGGCTCTCTCCTTGTAAGAGCTCCATCGCGATGAACGCGGAGCCATCGGCGGCACCGCCGGTCCCCGTGACCTGCCCGCACTCGAAGACGGTGACGATCCCGGGATGCTGGATCTTGGCCGCCGACCGGGCCTCCTGGAGGAACCGGCTCAGCATCTGGGGGGTGGCCGTATGTTCAGCGTGCAGGAACTTGAGGGCGACGTCGCGGTCCAGGCTCGTGTCATGGGCCTGAAAAACCACGCCAAACCCGCCCCGGCCCAGCTTCTTTCCCAGCTGATAGCGCCCGACCTGCATGCCGGTCGTGACAACAGAGGCGGCCGGCGCCGGGAAGCTTTCGAGTGACTGATCCGTGCTCACGCGACTTCAGACGAAGGTCGTCGTCTGAAGTCGTGTGTGTGATTCAACGGGACCCGGTGACGGTGATGACCACGTGGGCGTCGGGGATGCCGGCGGTCGTCGTCTGCGTCGGGCTCGCCGTGCCGCACAGCGGCGCCCGCAGAAAGCCGGGCCGCTCCTCGTTGGAAGCGGTCACCCCGATGGTCATCTGTTGCCCGGTTCCGAGCTGATCCGGAGTTGCTACCTCGACGACGAGCTGGGAGCCCGCCGGAACGGTGGTGCGGATCGGTACGTCGATCACCTTCGAGATCTCCGTCGCCTGGACCGTCACGTTCGCGCTCTTCAGCATCGTGATGTCGCCGGGGTCGAGCGTGGTGCCGGGAGCACCGGCGAGCGTCCCGATCTTGACGGTGATCTCCGGCGTGCCGACGGCGAAGCACACGCCGACGCCGACCGACTCGACGTCGAAGTCGGTGGTGACACCTTCGTCGGCGAGCGAGAACACGCGGTACCAGCTGGTATCGGGCGTGGTGCCGTCGCTGTTGGTGCAGCCGAACTCGAGGCTGCGCTCGACCTTGTCGTCGACGGTCTGCCGGAGCGTGGTGCCACCGGCGCCGCAGGTTCCGCCGAACCCCTCGACGCGGCACACGCCCTCACTGCACGTGAATCCGTCGGGACATGAATCCGACGTCTGACAACTGACCTCGCAATCTTCGAACGAGACCTCGTATGAACATCCAGTCCACACGCTCGCGATCGCAATCAGCCATCTCACTTCGCCCCGGATACTACGCCATCGCCGCGCTTCTCGCGCTCGCTGCGTGTGGGGGGACGAACAACAATAATGGTGACGACGACGGTCCCGACGACCCGACGCCGCTGCCCGACGACGGGCCGTGCGCTCCGGGTGCGCTGCGCTGCAACGGGGACACCGCCCAGCAGTGCAACGAGGCGGGGGATCACTGGGACACCCTCGAGGAGTGCGAGACGTTCTGCCAGGACGGCGTGTGCGCGCTCGACGGACTCGACGTCGCGAGCGACATGCAGCTCGACGGCAACATCCTCGTCGCCGGCGCCGTCACGGTGCGAGCCGGTGCGACGCTGTCGTCGCCGACCGGTAACCTGACGATCACCGCCGACTCGATCACGGTCGAGCAGGGCGGCTCGATCTCGATGGCGCCGACCGGTGAATCGCCGGACGGGCAAGGCACCTCGGCGTTCTCGAGCTCGGCGGTCCCCGGCGGCGGCGGCTACGGCACGGTTCGCGTCTGGGGTTCGACGACGGACTCCGATGTCCAGGCAGGCAGCAAGGGCGGCGCGATGATCGCGCTGACTCCGCCGATCCCGGCGGCGCTCGGCGGCGGCGTCGTCCGCTTGCTCGCGCAGAAGATCGTGATCGCGGGCCAGATCACCGCGAACGGCGCCAACGGCGGCTCGAACACGCAGGTGTGCGCCGTCGGTGGCGGCGGTGGCTCGGGCGGCGGTGTGCTGCTCGCCGGCGATGACATCACGGTCACCGGATCGATCTCCGCCGCGGGCGGCCTCGGCGGCCCGACGAACACGAACTGCGGCCTCACGCCGTTCGGCGGCGAGGGCGGCGATGGCCGCGTCAAGATCCTGCACGGCTCGCACGTCGAGGTCGCCGAAGGTGCGGTGGTCGCCGGCGTGCTGACGCAGGGACTCGCGCCGCCGATCCCGCTGCGCTCGACCTCGCACCCGGATCCGGCGCGGATCTACAACGACGGCTTCCTCAGCTTCGACGTGTCGTGGAGCAAGGCGTTCCCGAACCTCCAGGGTTACTACGTCCGCCTCGACACCACGTCGAACAGCCCGCCGACCGCGGCCAACGGTCAGTTCCAGGAGGTCGACAAGGTGTCGTTCTCGCCGAACGACATCATCGACGGCGAGAACTTCGTGCACGTCGTCTCGGTCGATGCGCAGTCCTCGATCGGCACCGTCGAGACCGTGTTCCGCGTCCAGATCAACACGCAGGGTCCGTCGCTGTTCTCGGACAGCCACCCGAACCCGAACGTGTTCACGAGCAACACCAACCCGTTCTTCACCTGGGAGTATCCGCAGGGTGACGACAACGTCGCGGGCGCCTACTACGTGCTCGATCAGTTCGGCAACACCGTGCCGAGCGCGTCGGACACGCAGGTGCCGGCGTCGCAGAAGCAGCTGCTCAAGAGCGGCGTGCCCGAGGGCGTGTGGGTGCTGCACGTGGTGTCGATCGACACCCAGGGCCGGCTCTCGAAGCTGGCGGGTCACTTCCGCGTCAACATCGGCGCCGACCCGGGTGCCGGCGCGGTGATCGGTCGCGTGGTCAACGCGCAATCGCAGGGCGTCGCCAGCGCCGAGGTCTCGATCAACCGCGGCCTGTTCACCACGTTCACCGACTCGGCCGGCAACTACACGCTGCCGACCGTGACCGCGGGCTCGTGGGAGCTGTCGGTCAAGTCCGGCGCGGCCACGGCGACCAAGACCATCACGGTCACCAAGAACCAGACGACGCCCGGCGACATGACGCTGTAGCTCAGCGACCGAGCACGAGCCGCTCGACGAGCCGGCGGTGGCTCTCGAACGTTCGCTCGGCATCGCCGGCCACCGGCACGTAGCCCACGAGCTCGCCGCTTCCCGACACCGCGACCAGGTAACGCTGGCCGCGAGTCACGCCGGGATAGCGGCCGCTTCGCGTCATCTCGAGAGAGATCACGGCGCGGCCGAACAGGATGCGCTCGACGGAAGCCGCGATCGACACCTGCTCGTTGCCCGCACCTTCGGCGCGGACCACGGCTTCGGTAACGCGGACCACCGCGATCGAGCCTTTGGTAGTGATGGCGGTACGAAGCTGGTCCTCTGGCAAGACCTGGAGTTTTGACGGAGCCGACGACACGGGCTCCGGGCCGAACCAGCTGTCGACCTGCGGTTTGAACATGCGCTGGTCTCCAGCAACTCGCGTGCGCGGTCACGACGACGCCGTTTCGCCGGCTTGGCGATCGCGCGTTGACTACTCGAGACCCCGACTCCGCGAGGGTCTCGCACCCACTCGAAAAACTGCGATCAGGGGAGATTTGCCGCCTACAGGCGGTAGCCGACGGTGAAGTCGAGCGCGACGAACGGCGTGGATGCTTCGACGCCGTTGTCGCCGTCGATGTAGATGTACTGCGCGCCGCCGCCGATGCGCAGATCGAGGGAGCTCGCAGGCCGGAACACGTAGCCGACGAAGAACCCGGCGGTCATCGCGAAGCCGCCGCCCTTCATCCCGGTGTCCTCGTCCTCGCCCTTGGTGTAGCCGGCGCGAACGTACGGCGTGATGTAGAGCCCGCGGTTATCGCTCTGCGCGAACAGCGTCGCGCGCAAACCACCGATGCCGCCGACCGTCTTGTCGCCGACATCGAACCACGGCAAGAAGTAGGTGCCGAACACGCCGCCCTCGATCGCGACCGCGGTGCGCGTCGACGTCTGCTTCTCGTACGCGCCGGCGATCACCGAGAGGCCGAGGTCGGCCTGGATCTGATCCGCGCGGGCGGGTGCAGCGGCGAGCACGAGCAAGACGACGACGCGGACGACTGACATGGCGTCACGATACAGGACTCGGGCGCATAGGACCCGTTGCCCGAGGTCGCGACTTGCTCCGGGACCTGGAGGACCAGCGCGGATGCGACGGCGATGATGCCGGTCACGATCATGGCGAGCTTCATGCTCCGAGCTACTCACCATGTCCCGTGCCACCCCGTGGTCGACCAACCTCGCATGGTTACGAGCACGGCCGACGCAGACAGGACAGACATCAGGACAGACAGGTGTCTCGATGCGAGACTCGCAAGTGATGCCCGAACCATCGCTCACGGTGGGGACGCGCGTCGGCGACTACCTCGTCGGCGAGCGGCTCGGCGTCGGCGGATTCTCGGAGGTGTTCCGGGCGACGCAGTCGGTGCTGGGCAAGGAGGTCGCGCTCAAGGTGCTCGATCGCAAGTACTGCGACGACCAGGCGGCCCTCAACCGCTTCGTCGATGAAGCGCGGGCGATGAGCCGGCTGGAGCATCCGGGCATCGCGAGCGTGTTCGGCTTCGGCGAGCTCGACGACGGACCGCCTCCTGTTCCACGCGCTCGTCGAGTCAGGGGATGCGCGCGCCGCCACCACGGAGTCGGAAGCCTGGTACGGGTACGCGAGGCGCCGGTACGGCGAGCGGCACCCGATCGCGTTCGGCGCCCTGCTGGCGCACGTGATGACGCTCGATGCGGCCGGCGAACCCGAGGCGTCGCTGGCTGCCCGCAGTCAGCTCGAGAAGCTGCAGCACGGCGATGGTTATCAGCAGATCTGGGGACAGGCGTACCGGCTCGATGTCGAGCATCGCCTCGGCCGGCGGTCTCCCACCACCGTGGAGACCTTGAAGCACCTGGTCGGCACCACGCCGCCGCTCCACAACTCCGACGGCCCGGCGACCGTGCGGCGCGCCGGCATGTTCGAGCTCTACGCCCACAGCGTCGAGCAGGCGATGAGCGACGACGATCGCCTCGACGATCACCGCGCGATCCTCGCGTTCCAGCGAGGCGATCGCGCGGCGATGGCCCGCCATGCCCGGGTGGTCGTCGAGCGCTGCGAGCGCTCACCATGCAGTGACTGGATCCGGTTCTCACGCTGGCTCGCCGTGCTCGACAGCAAGACGGTGGATCAGGACCTCGCGGTGCTCGAGCGCGATTACCGGAGCGACAAGTCGGCGCTGGCGTACTCCGGCATCGTGCTCGCCTCGCTGGATCGCTGGGCAGAGGCGCGAACCAAGCTCGAGGCTGCGCGCGGTGCACCCCATATCTGGGAGAGCCAGACGGATCTGACCGAGCTCGATGGCTGGCTCGGGCTGGCGCGCCTGCGTGCCGGCGATGTCACCGGGGCGCGCGTCGTGTTCGAGGAGGGCCTCGCGACGATGTCGATCTGGCACAACGGCTTTCCGGGGCTCGGCTACATGACACCGGTGATCGAGCTCGCGCTCGCGGATCTGCTGTGGGCATCCGATCGCGAGCGCGCGCGCCGGCTCGCGACCCGCGCGGTCGCAGGGTTCACGCGTCTCGGTCGCGCAGTAGATCGAGCGAGCGCCGAGCGCTGGCTCGCGCAGCACCGCTGATCATTCGCGCTTGAGGCCGAAGCGCTTCATCCAGCGGCGGATCTGCGTCGGGTCCTTGCCCATCTCGCGGCCGACGGCGGCGATGTTGCCCTCGTGGCGCGACAGCGCGGCGACGAGCTGATCCTTGAGCCCTTTCTCCTCGGGCGTGGCCTCGCGATAGATCGGTTGATCCATCGGCTCGGTGGCACCGACGCTGGGCGGGAAGTGACCGCTCTCGATCCGGTCGGATGCCACCGCGAGGGCGGCTTGCAGCGAGCGCTCGAGCTCGCGGACGTTGAGCGGCCAGTCGTGCGCGTAGAGCGTGGCCACCGCGTCGGAGGAGAACGTCACGGTGCGATCGGGCGCGTGGCGATCGAGTAGCTCGCTGACGATCATCGACAGGTCCTCGCGACGCCGGCGCAGCGCGGGCAGCTCGACCGCGAAGCCGAGCAGGCGCGCGCGCAGATCCGCGCGGAACTTGCCGGCGGCGACCTCGGCATCGAGATCGCGGTGCGTCGCGGTGACCAGGCGGATGTCGACCTTGACGACGGAGTCGCTGCCGACCGGCGTGACCTCGCCGTTCTGCAG
>JAEYYY010000533.1 GCA_023430775.1 Pseudomonadota bacterium | reverse complement strand
CGCCTCGGTCGCGATCGCGACGGCCGATCCGACCGCGCGCCCCGATCAGATCACGCTCGAGCTCGGCGGCTGCATCTCGCGACTGTTCGGGTCGGTCGTCGATTCGTCCGGCGGTGGCATCGCCAAGGCGCGGCTGCGCGTGGTCGGGCTCGGCGGCGCCGATGCCAGCACCGGCGGCGAGTACTCGCTCTGCGTGCCGATGGGCGATTCGCGGGTTCGCGTCGAAGCCGATGGCTACGGGGCGATCGACGTGCCGATCCATCTGGTCGGCGAGCTTCGCCACGACTTCGAGCTGGTCCCCGAGTCGGTGCTGGTCGGCGTGGTCGTCGACGACACGGCGCGGCCGGTGCCGTATGCCCGCGTGGTCGCGGTTCCGCAGGCCAGCGAGCAGCCGCACTTCATCGGCGATGGCTTCGCCCGCGCCGACACCGAAGGCCGGTTTCGCATCACCAACCTCGCGCCCGGCAACTTCCTGCTCGCCGCGTCCGCCGATGGCTTCGGTAGCACCGCACCGAAGGCCGCGATCGCCACGCCCGGCACCGGTCACGAGATCACGCTGGTCGTGGGCAAGCACGCGAAGATCAGCGGTCGCGTGCTGATGAACGGCCAGCCGGTGCAGGGCGCGCACGTCAACGCGAAGGTCCGCTCGCTGCTCGCGCGCGGCGCGTACTCGCAGCCCGACGGCAAGTTCGTGCTCGAGGGCGTCCCGTTCGGCAAGGTCCGCCTCGGCGCCGAGCCGTACGAGGTCACCGCGATCAAGGACATCCTCGTCGACAAGCCGGTGGTCGAGGACGTCATCATCGAGGTCACCGAGCTCGCCGCCCTGCGCGGCCGCGTGCTGCGCGAAGGCAAGCCGGTCGCCGACGCCGCGATCCAGAGCTCGCTCGGCATCACCGCCCGCTCCGACGCGATGGGCGCCTACGAGATGCGCGGTCTGACCGGCGATCAGATCCAGGTCACCGCCCAGGTGTTCGGCGCCACCAACGCGTTCTCGCCGTTCACCACCGTCAAGCTCGCGCCCGGCAAGCTCACCGAGCACGACATCGAGCTGACCGGTGCGGCCGAGGTCCACGGCACGGTGGTCGACGAGACCGGCAAGCCGGTGCCCAACGTCTACGTGCTGATGATCGACGGTCGCGGCGATCTCGGCGAATCGATGACCGATGCGAAGGGGGCCTTCGTCTGCACCTCGATGCTGGGCGGCGGCGACTACCGCGTCTCGGTGTTCCCGTCGCCCGCCGCGCGCGTGCCGTTCGCCCTCGCGAGCGGTCGCACGCAGACGGTCGCCGTCGCCGACGGCAACACCGTGGTCAAGGACGTCCGGATCGCGATCGAGCACGCCCCGCTCTCGATCTCCGGCCGCGTGATCGACGACCAGGGCATGCCGGTGGCCGACGTTCACGTCGAGGCGATCGGCGGCGGCCCGGGCATCACGGCGCTGTTGCCGTCGATCCGCGCCGACGCCAACGGCGCGTTCGTGATCAATAACCTCGCGAAGGGCGTCTACACGATCCACGCGCACGCCGGCGACGGCAGCGAGGCCGAGATCACGAACATCGCGTCGGGCTCGTCGGGCGTCGAGGTCAAGCTGGTCCGGCCGGGCTCGATCCAGGGCGAGCTCGTCGGCTTCACCACGCCGCCTCGCGTGCACGCGCGTCAGGTCACGCAGTCGCTCGTGCTCGGCAACGAGGCGGTGATCGAAGGCAACGTGTTCACGATCACCGGGCTGACGCCGGGCAAGTACGTCGTCGAGGCGCTCGCCGGCGACGAGAACGATGGCAAGTCGGTCGAGATCCGATCCGGTCAGGTCGTCAAGGTCAGGCTCGAGAGCCGCGGCAAGGGGCGCGTCGAGGGCTTGGTCCACGACTTCACGTCGAAGGCGCCGCTCCCCGGCATGAACTGCGTCGCGGCCCAGTCGATGGGCGGTCAGTCCGGCGAGATCAGCCCTGGCCCCGCGCAGGCCGGCAGCACCACCGATGCCAAGGGCCAGTTCACGGTGCCCGCTCCGATCGGCAAGGCGCGCGTGATGTGCTTCTCGCAGGACGGCTCGTACAGCGTCGCCGGTGGCGATGTCGAGGTTGCCTCCGGCACGCCGGGCCGGATCGAGCTCGCCGCGGTCAAGGTGGTGCCGCCGCCGAGCGAGGTCGGCTTCCGCATCAAGCCGCTGACGCTGCCGCTCGTGATCGCCACCGTCGATGCCACCGGTCCGGCGCAGGCCGCGGGGCTCTTGCCCGGCGATCGCGTGATGACGATCGACGGCGCGTCGGTCGAGGGCCTGTTGCCGAGCTCCGCGATGATGCTCGCCTGGAACCATCGCCCCGGCACCACGCTGACCATCGGCGTCGAGCGCGCGGGCACTCCGGTCGCGATCAAGATCCTGGTCGCGAAGCCGCGAGGTTAGTGGCGCGGGAACGTGATCTGCTGCGCGCGATCGAGCTTGATCATCGCGATCACGAGCCCCTGCGCATCGACCAGCATCAAACCGTTCGCCTGCTGCGCGCGGATCTTCGGCACCGCCGCCTCCAGTTGCTTGCGACGCTCGGCCTCGGGTTTCGCGAGCCAGCCGTTCGCATCGCTGACCACGCCGACCATGTACGTGCCGTTGCGCCGCACGCTGCTCAGCGGGATCTCGGTGGAGATGTCGCTGGCGGCGACCCTCACCGTCACCGTGTCCTTGCGATAGACCGTGAAGTAGACCGAGACGCCGGCGGCGGCCACCCCGAGCAGCGCGAACACCATCGCGATCTTCGGGCCCATCGAGGCCTTGGGCTTGTGCTTGTCGTCATCGCTGGAGCTCTCGATGACCCGCGTGACCTCTTTCTTCTTCTTCGGTGCCTCGGGCTTGAGGACCTTGTTGAGGTCGTCGTCGCCGACGTTGCACTCCATCGCCTTCTTCTCGCGGGTGGCGAGATCGAGGTCGGCGAGGGCGGTGGGCATCTCGATCTTGACCTTGAGCGGCCCTTCCCAGGTCTTGAGCCGGCACATCGGAGGCACGGCCTTCTCGGCATCGAATCCGGGCTGCGATTCGATCAGCTCCCACACCGGCTCGAGTGACATCATCCCCGGCTCGGGGAACAGCGCGCGCTGGCTGCCGTTGAGCACGGTGCGCAGCGCGTCGGTGCCCACGAGCGCCTTCAGCTCGGAGCGAGCGAACACGAGAACAACCACGTCGATCAACGTGGCGGGCGGAGTGGCGGCCATCAGGTCTTGCTAGTCGGTGAAGTCGAAGGAGATCGCCTCGAAGACGTTACCGGTCAGGATCGAGACGTCGATGATGAGTAGCGCTAGCGTACCATCGCAATCGAGGTCACCGATCGCGCGAGCGCTGCCATCCGTGCCGGTCGTGTTCGTCCACTGGTACTGGAAGAAGCCGGGCTCGTCGGTGTGAAACTCGAGCTCTTTCCAGCCCGGGTCGGCGTACCAGACGGGCTGCGGCGTGACCGGGGTCTTGTCGGTGCCACTCAGGCAGGCCGACGTGGGAGGCATGATGTTGGTCGACGGCGGGAGCGTGCGTTTCTCGGCGTGGTAGACGCGGATGTTCTTCGTCAGCTTGTCGAGTGCGAGCGTGGCCTCGACCTTCTTGCCCTTGCTCATGAAACCGATGAACGTCGGAATCGCGATCGCAGACAGGATGCCGATGATCGCGATGGTGATCATCAGCTCCACGAGGGTGAACCCACGTTCCGTTCGACGCATCAGGCGCATTGTCCCACGATTCATGGGGACCCAATCACCGTCGATACCCCATCACTACCCGGGTGCGCGCGAGGCGAGCCACTCGTCGGTACGCACCGCTACTTTTGTCATCGCACTCAACAGGGATCGCTTCCAGGCCGGCTGAGGCTTGCTCGGGAAGAACAGCTCCTGGAACGCGTCCTGACCCTTGCGGGACATCTTGAACAGACCCTTCACCGACTTCTGATCGACGCCCTGGTCCGGTCGGGTCCGCTTCATCCGCCGGAGAATCTCGGAGTGGTACTTGAAGCCCTCGAGGTTCATCGCCGCCGGATCGATGCCGAGCTCGACGAACGCCGGGTTGATCGTCATCCCTCCCGCGATCATCTCGAGCTGCATCCGGGTCTGGAACCACCACAGCGCGAGCGCATCGCGGTCGGATAGCCCCTCGAGCACCTGCGGGAGTGTCAGCACGCCGAGCCCGACGTGCCGCGCCTCGTCGCGCTCGAAGTAATAGAGCAGCTCGGTGAGCACGGGCTCGAGGTTGGCCTCGGCGATCTTGCGGAACATCACCACCGCCGTGCTCTCCACCAGGAGCTGCATGCCCACGACCTTGTAGAGGAGGTTGTCGGTCTCGAGCAGCTCGACCAGCAACCGCCGGCTCCAGCCACCGAGCCGCTGCACCGGCAGCCCGGCGCGCCACAGGTAATCGCGCAGCACGTAGAAGTGGCGCGCTTCGTCGAACACCTGGCTCGACGCCGCCATCTTCGCGGGAGTGTCCTCGAGCTTGAGTGCGAGGTCGGCGCTGATCGACCACGCCGCGAGCTCGCCCCATAGCAACACCGACGCGACGCGCCCGAACGCATCTCGCTTGTCCTCCGGAAACCGAATGCCGCCGTGCTTGGCGACGAGCTCGTCGAGCACCGTCCGACCATCCCACGCCTGTTCGTGACCCTTGTGATAGATGCGCGCGATCGTATCGGTGCGCGCTTGCGCGATGCCGACGATGCCCGGATCGCCGAGCTCGTACGGCGGGAACTGCGTACGCGGGCGCGAAGGCCGCAGCCATCGTTCGGTGAGACTCGTCATTTGGTCGCTCCAGGTTCGGGTTTGAGTCGGTCGGAGAACACGCCGATCGCGTGCAGGCGGGTGGCCTCCAGCGCGAGCTTCTCGAGATCGATCTTCTGGAGATCGCTCGGTTGGGCACTGCGCAGCGCCGACAGCGCGAGCTTCTCGACGCCGCCGACCACCAGGATCGCGACGGCGTGCGCATCGAGCTCGCGGGTGAACCCGGCCTTCTGCGACGCCACCAGCGAGCGCTCGACGATCGCGATCAGCGCCTCGTCGATCTCGCCGAGCATCTTCTCGATGTCGACATCGAGACCGACCGCCTCGCGCAGCAGGATGCGCAGCGTGTCTTCATCGGCGAACACGACCTCGAGCACCTCGCGCAGGCCACGCGCGGAGAACTCGATCGCCGCGGTGCGGGTGACCTTCTCCGGCGGTGCGAACCCGGTGACCAGCAGCGCTTGCTCCTGGCGCGCCATCAACGCGCGGACGCGATCGAGCGTCTCGCGGAGGATCGCCTGCAGCACCGAGCGCTTGTTCGCGAAGTACTGGTAGAGCGTGCCGCGCCCGATTCCGGCGGCCTCGCAGATGTCGCTGATGTTCGCGGCGTGAAATCCGTGCCGGGCGAACACCCGCTTCGCACACGCGAGGATCTGCCGCTGCCGAGCTTCGGAACGCATATAACTCATAGCAAACGCTCGGAACTGACGTGTCAGTTCTACGCTGGACCGCGACCGACGTCAAGGGCGGCATCGCGACTGCAATCCCAGCGGCCATGAACGCCTACTCACTCTCTCGAAGCTCTCGTCTCGTCTCGGCTACCAGCTGGGGAGCGATCGCGCGCGGTGTGTTCGTCGCCCTCGCGATCCAGACCGTGCTGTTGTTGTTCGGCCTCGCGATCGCCGGCACGGTCGGCGACCGTGTGGCGGAGACCGGTTACGCGTTCTGGATGGTGATCGTCTACCTGGTGTCCTTCGGCATCGGCGGTGCGGTCGCCGCCGCATCGAGCGCCGAGGACAAGGCGAGCGCGGTCGCCGCGGGCTTCATGACCTGGGCGGTCGCACTCGTCGTCTCCACCGCCATCGGCACGCTGCTGGCCACTCCGCAGCGCGCCGAGACCTCACCGCTGTGGACTTCGCTGATCGCGGCGATCCTCGCACTCGTCGCCGCGGTGATCGGCGGCTTGATCGGGGCGAGCGCGCGATCTCGGACCGCGGACGAGGATGACCTCCTCGATCACGGCGACGCCATGACGTCGCCGATGCGCTGACCTACTTGACCTTCGGTGGGGGCGCGAACACGACGGCGGTGTTGGCCTCGACCTGCTGCGCGGTCAGCCGCACGCGAGCGGTCACCGTGCCGGCCGCGGTGTCGACGCTCCTGATCGTCAGCTTGCCGCCCGGCAGCAGCTTGTCGGTGGAGCCGCGCAGCACGCTGCCCGTCCACTTGGTGTCGACGTTCGACTTCGCTCCGATCATGACGACGATCTCGACCTCGTTGCCGATCACCTCCTTCTTCACGATGCGCGCGACCTCGGGCGCGAACTTGAAGTTGAGGCAGCGAAGGTTCGTCGGATCGGGTTGCCGCGGGTTCGGGCAGGGCGCGAAGTCTTCCTCGCGACAGCTCTTGACGCGGATGTCGCCGCCCGGCGGGCACGCCATGATCGCCGCGCACGCCGGGACCGATGCGTTCGGCGGACTCAGCGTGCAGGTCTTCGCGCAGCCCTGCCAGTTCGCGGGCGGGTTGAGCAGCGGGCACTTGTCGAAGCAGTCGGGGTTCTGGAAGTCGAACTTCACGAGGTCGCACTTCGCCGTCGCCTGGATGTCGGGGAGGTCGGCGAGCTTCGGCGGGTCGTTGACCTCGATCGGCTTCAGTGGACCGACCTCGCGACCATCGAACTCGACGCCGAGCTTGTAGCGACCGGCGTCACCGCGACCGACCGCGAACACGCGGATGAAGTAGGTGCCTTTCGCGTTCTTGATCGAGGCCCGGCGCGCGAGGCGGTTGACCTTCTTCGCGGTGGCGACCGGAACGTTGTAGGCGTCGAACACGTCGAACGACAGCTTGAGCCCGGGCCGCGGCGTCACCCACGTCAGCTTGACGTCGAGATCACCGCGCAGCTTCTCGGGCAGCTCGATCTTCTTCCAGTCGACGCGATCGCCACCCGGATAGGTGACGATGTCGTGATCCTCGGCGACGCCGTTCTCGAGCTCGAGCGTCTTGGCTCCTTTGACCCGGCCATCGGCGGACGTGGCCTTGTCTTGCTTGACGTTGTGAGCACATGCACAGACCAGCAGACACGCGGTGATCGCGACCCTCATTGGTTAGTGATAACGCGCCGTCCCCGGGATTTCATGCGCCACCTCGTGACGGGCGGAAAACATCTCCCCTCCGGACGACGCCTGACGTTAGGATGCCCGGCGATGAGAGCGGCCATTCCGGGACTCGTGTTCGTGTTGGCATGTGGTGGTGGCGGCGGGCCTGCAGGTGACGATGACCCCACGCCGGATGGGCCCGGACCGGATCCCGACGGCTGGACGCCGCTCCTTACCAAGGGTTGGCAGCTCGAGCCCGAGAGCGAAAAGACCTCCGACCTCGCGATCGACACCACGGAGCGCGACCTGGTGATCGGCGGTCTCCGCCCACTGTCGCCTGTGGGGACACACCACACGCTGCTGTTCCGCGGGGCGAGCGGCACCAACGCGATCTACGCCTCGGGCGTCGGCACCGGCGAATTGATCTTTCCGCCCGGCACCGCGATGCGGATCCCCAAGGGCACGCTGATCGGTCTCCAGCTCCACATCTTCAATGTCTCGAGCGAGCCCCTCTCGGGCACCTCGGGCATCGAGATGCTGGAGGTCGATCCGAGCACGGTCACCGAGGAGGTCGACATGTTCCTCCCCGGGCCCACCGATCTCGCGATCGGCGCGGGCATGCAGACGCAGGCGGGCACCTGCACGGTCAAGCAGCCCTACAAGGTGTTCGCGTTGTTCCCGCACATGCACCAGCTCGGCAGGCACTTCAAGACCACGCTCAACATCGGCGGCGTCGATCAGGTGCTGCACGACGAGGCCTACGAGTTCGAGCACCAGGAAGTGCGCTCGTTCGAACCGATCCAGATGAACACCGGCGATAAGATCACCACCGAGTGCACGTGGTTCAACGATACCGGCAACACGATCGGCTGGGGCGAGAGCTCGACCACCGAGATGTGCTTCTCGATCCTCTATCGGTTCCCGCGCGGCAACGACGAGCAGTGCGAAAACTGAGGCCCGGGCCAAACTCGTCTACGATGGCCGGGTGACCCCAGGATGGGCAGTCGTCGCCGGCGCGTGCTTGCCCTGCAGAGGTCAGGGTTGAAGTTCGTCGTCAGTCAGCTGACCTATCTGCTGAAGCAGCCGCTGCTTCGCGACAACCTCGCGCGCCTGTCGCGCCTGCTGCTGATCCTGTTCGGCATGATCGCGACCTACTCGGTCCTGTTCCACATCCTGATGGAGCGGGAAGGGCAGGACCACTCGTGGCTGACCGGCGTGTACTGGACGCTGACGGTGATGAGCACGCTCGGCTTCGGCGACATCACGTTCCACAGCGACCTCGGGCGCGCGTTCACGATCCTCGTCCTGCTGACCGGCATCTTCATGCTGCTGATCGTGTTGCCGTTCGCGTTCATCCGCTTCTTCTACGCGCCGTGGATCGAGGCCCAGCTCAAGCTGCGCGCGCCGCGCGAGATTCCCGACACCGCGACCGGCCACGTCATCATCTGCAGCAACGACGCGATCGCCCCCGAGCTCCGCGAGCGCCTCCAGCTCGCCCACGTCCCGCACTTCACCATCGAGTCCGATCCGGCCCAGGCCGCCCACCTCCACGCCGCGGGCGTGCCGGTGATCACCGGCGATCCAAACGATGCCGCGACCTGGACCGCCGCGCGGATCGGCAAGGCGCGCGCCGTGATCGCCAATGTCAACGACGCGCACAACACCAACATCGTCCTCACCGTCCGCCACCTCGCTCCCAAGATCGAGCTGCTCGCGACCGCCGAGCAGGAAGAATCGATCGACCTCTTGCAGCTCTCGGGCGCCACCCACGTGATGCCGATCAAGCACCGGCTCGGCGAGCAGCTCGCGAACCGCGTCAACGCCGGTCACGCCGAGGTCCACACGCTCGGCACCTACCGCAACCTCGTGATCGGCGAGTTCCCCGCGCACGGCACGCCGCTCGTCGGTCGCACGCTGCGCGATCTCGCGCTTCGCCGCCGGCTCGGCGTCAGCGTCGTCGGCGTCTGGGAGCGCGGTCGGTTCACCGCGGCCACGCCCGATCACGTGCTCACCGCATCGTCGGTCCCGGTCGTCGTCGGCACCGAGGAACAGATCATGGAGCTCAACACGCTCCTCGTCATCTACGACACCAACTACGAGGCCACGCTCGTGATCGGCGGTGGCAAGGTCGGGCGCGCGGTCGCCTCCGCTCTCAAGGCGCGTGGCCTGCGCGTCCACATCGTCGAGCACGATCCCGCGGTCGCCGCGAAGCTCAAGGATGTCTGCGATGCCGTGGTCGTCGGTCCCGCCGCCGATCGCGACACGCTCACCGAGGCCGGCCTCGAGAAGGCGCCCGCCGTCATCCTCACCACCAACGACGACTCCATCAACATCTACCTCTCGGTCTACTGCCGCCGTCTCAACCCCGAGCTCCGCATCGTCAGCCGCATCACCCACGAGAGCAACCTCGAGGCAGTCCACCGCGCGGGCGCCGACTTCGTCCTCAGCTATTCCTCGCTCGGTGCCGAGTCCGTGTTCTCCACCCTGCAGGGCCGTGGCGTGATGATGTTCGGTGCCGGCGTCGAGCTGTTCGAGATTCCCGTGCCCGAAAGCCTGGTCGGCAAGACGCTCGAGGAGTGCGCGATCGGTGCGCTGTCGGGCGTCAACATCATCGCGCTCCAGCACGAGGGTGAGATCCACCCCAACCCCAATCCCTCCACGCCGGTCCCCGAAAAGGGCGAGCTCCTGATCGTGGGAACCCACGAGCAGCGGCAGCGGTTCGTGCGGATGTTCGGGTGAGCATGCGACCCGCCGCGTTGCTCGCGTTGCTCGCGCTGGTCGCCTGTGGCGCACCGCCGCCGACCACGCCGGCAACGCCACCCACCGCGATCAGGACCGCCGGCGCCCCAACCAGATCCGCGTGCAGCATCGCCTACGCCGAGTACGAAGCCGCCTGGCGCGAGGCCCGCACCGACGAGCTCCAGGAGTTCACCGCCGGCGATCCGGACATCCTCGAGGAAGTGCTCTTCTACGAGCTCGCCACCGTGCCGACCCGCTCCGAGGTCAGCCGCATGCGCGAGATCTACGCGGTCATCGAGGCCTTCCTGTGGAACGCGCCGTGGCCGCGCGCCCTCGCTGCCGCCGATGTCGCGATCGACCGCTGTGGCGAGAAGACTGCCAGACCATCCTCCTGACGGGACCGAGAAGCTCGGATTGACCCGCCGGTCGTCCGGCCCCATAGTGCGAGCGTCTTTGACAATTCGGGGGCGTACCGGCTTCGACGGGGATGTCGACGTCCGGACTGCGCGTCGTGGCGCCCATGGCCACGTAAAAATGGGCAAACCCTGCAACTGCGAACGATAACGCTGTTGCTCTCGCCGCCTAATTATTAGGTAGCGACGGTGCCCGCAGCTTCCGTCTGTAGCTGCGAAGCACCGCCACAATCAGGCTGGACCTCCAAGCTGTCGGCGTAGGAAGGTCGAGATTCAGTCGACTTGTTGCACCCGCAGATTGGCCGTCGTCGGCGGGTGCGAGACCTGAAATGACGTGCCTACGCGCGTAGACGTTCGGTCTGAAGCATTCTCGGACGCGGGTTCGACTCCCGCCGCCTCCACCATTATTTCGCGGAGTTAGCCCGATTTCGCGGCTGCTCTGCCCAAACTCTGCCCAAGAGCGATCGGTCCCTCCAGATCGAGGAGCTGCACCGTCTCGCGCGCGACCTCCGGCGCGAGGTGGGCGTACCGCATCGTCATCAAGATCGTGGAGTGGCCCAACAGCTCCTGCACCGCCTTGATCGGCGCGCCGCGCATCACGAGGTGCGAGGCGAACGAATGCCGACACACGTGCCAGGTGATCGGCCGCAGCCCCGCCCGCTTGCACGCGCGCCACAGCGGGTGCCGGACCTCGCCCTCGGTCAGCATGTGGCCGCCGGCATCGCAGAACACGAGCGCGCCACGGAGATGCCGGTGTTCCTTCAGCGCCTTCTGGGCGTCGTTGGACAACGGGATCTCGCGCGACTTACCCGACTTCGGCGTGCCGAGGTGACCCCATACGACGTTGCGCCGCACCGTGATGCGTCCGGCCACGAGGTCGACAT
>JAEYYY010000307.1 GCA_023430775.1 Pseudomonadota bacterium | reverse complement strand
GACGGATTGCACCGCGAATGCGGCGGATCTGGTGACGGCCTACGCACGTGACACGGCGTTGCGGCTGACCCAGCTGACGCGCCCCGACGGCTCGTGCCTGATCTACGAGTACGACAACCGCGGCCGGCTCTCGAAGACCAAGCGACGCGACGACTGCAACCCGGCATCGAGCGGCGACCGGCAGGAGTACACGTACTCGGACGACGGCCTGCTCGTGAAGATCGAGACGTTCGATGCCGGCAACACGGTCACGAAGCGACAGGAGATGACGTATCGAGATAGCCGCCGGATCGAGAACATGATCAATCCGGTCAACACCGCGAAGTGGACCGGCATCACGTACACGGCACGTGGTCTGGTCTCGACGATCGCAGCCCTCGACGGCGCGACCGTGCTCGGCAAGACCTCGTGGGCCTACGACGAGGAAGGTCGCGTCGCGAGCGAGACGCGGTACGCGTCGACCAGCGTGTTCGATACCTGGAACCTGGTCTTCGATTGGATCGGTGGGCAGGCGTCCGTGACCGACGGCGACGGCAAGACGACCTCGTCGACGCGCGACGACCTCGGGCGCGTGGTCGTGCTCGGCAGCCCCGATCTGGGCGGCTATCCGACGCTCCGGGTCTACGACCAGGCGAACCGGCTGGTGACCCTGCGCGAATCGGTCGGCGGCGCGAGCATGAAGGAGCATCTCTTCACGTTCGACAACCTCGGTCGCCCGCTCGAGGCCGATTACTCCGGGAGCTGTCAGGACGCGTTCGGCGTCCTCTATCCGGTACCCGACATCGTGCGCGCCTACGACACCATCCCCGGCGGTGTCACGTGTCCGTTCGGTAGCGGCGCCTGCGATCGACCTGGCCGCCTGGTCTACGTCAAGGTGAAGCTGATGTGCCTGCCCCAGGTTATCGGTGGCGGAGGCCCCGACGGCGACTTCACCCTCGAGCAGGAGACCTTCTATCAGTACGACGCGGCGGGTCGCGTGATCCGCGAGTTCATTCAAGACGATGTCGCCGCTGCTCCGAACAACCGGACCGCAGATCACCAGTACACCTGGACGAAGAACGGCGCGCTCGCGCAGACCACGCTACCATCGGGCGCGGTGCTTGGATCGACGTTCGGCTCGGCGGGCAGTAACTCGGACACGGATCGTGTCGCCGCGTTGTGGCGAACGACAACGGCCACGCCGATCATCGACAACATCCTGTACGAGCCGTACGGCCCGTTCCGCCAGTACAATCAGATGAACAGCGTCTCGGGGAGTGCGCTCCGAACCAAGGTGCTGCACAACCTGGCCTACCGAGTCACCGAGACCCGCGTCGAGAGCCAAGCGACAAGCGCGACCCAGCACTCCGTCGCGATCACCGAGGACTACAAGGGCCGGGTCACCGGCCGTGACTACACGCCGAATATCAGCGGCCTCGTCGATTCCTACTTCGTCTACGACGGCCAGGATCGCGTGCTCTGCGAGCGCCCGACACCAGGCACTACGTGCCCGACGAGTTACGGCGGCGAGAAGAACAACCACTACTCGAGCGCAGGAGCCACGAACTTCACGCCGGCCGGCGACTGGAAGTCGCTGTGGCGACCGATCGTGGGCAGCACGGGCTGGGCGCACTCCTTCTCCCTGGTCTCGGGAACCCACCAGATCTACGAGGTCAACCAGAACAATGGAACGCCGACCTACGGGATCACGCGGTTCACGTATGACTCGCGCGGGAACCGCAGCTCGGATGACAGCATCACTACCGGCAGCAACGATCAGCGAACGTACACCTACGACTCGCGACGCAACGTCATCGCCGTCCAAGGAAAATACTTCACGTATCAAGGGCCGAACTGCGGCAGCCACGGTCAGCCTTTGTGCTGGGCGATCTCCGACTATACCGTTACCAGCGCGTTCGACGCTCAGAATCGGCGCGTCTTCAAATCGTACAAAGCCGGTGCAAACACAGCGACCTGGTTCTTCTACTACGACGCGGTGAGCCGGCTCTCCGAGATCCGATACACACCGAACGCGGCATCACCGTCCAACTACACGGTATACGAGCTCATGTGGCTCGGCGAAGAGCTCGTCGCCTACTGGCAGACTGACTACCCGGGCGTGACCACATTCAAGAGCTATGTCGGTCGCGACGAGTCGGGTCGCCCGATCGACATGATGACCTGGCCGGCATCGGGCGACGCCACTCGCGCATGGGCTATCAACCCGGACGCGTGGGGCAACGACACGGTGTTGGTTCCCAGTTTCCAGCCCATCGTCTTCGCGGGGCAATACCAAGATCAAGAAACAGCCGCGTACAGCGGTTCGGCGACATCGTCTCCGACTCGCCGACGGCCGGCTAGCATACTAAATGGTTTCAGAACGTATGACCCCTGGGTCGGAGCCTACCTTCAAGTAGACCCACTGGTTGACTCGACATGGAGTTCATATGGCTATGTAAACAGCGATCCAGTCGGCAAATCAGATCCGGATGGTCTAATGATCGGCTGGGACTCGAAACATGAACAGCAGATTGGTGACACTAGTTGGGGTGACTGCTGGGATTTTGGCTCCGGTGTCGAGGTATCTCTCTGCATTGGTGGGCTAGGTCAGCGGGAAGGCTGGGCTTGGGGCGCATGGCCCTTCGGCGGAGGTGGAGGGAACAACACTCCCACGTGCCCCTCAGGAAAAGATGGAAGTGCATGTCAAAGCCATTCCTGCACCGCTTCGTGCTGTGACAATCCTTGGTTTGACTGTGGCCAATGCAACGCATGCAAGAGCGACTGCGAGAGAATTGCCGAGAGGAATTGCGCTAAATGGGGCACGCGCCTCGATAGAGACTGTTGTCGACTCGGTGTTCTCAACAAGTGCCTTAGTAAGGCGAATGCTGCCAGTGGCAAAAGCTGCCATGACCGGTGTGATTGTTTTGGGACCGGTTCAAATGGCGCCTTTCCCAAATGCTCGCGGAAATGCACTCCAACACATATAAGTGAGTGGCAATGCTGTGATGGGTTTAATGAGGACGGCTCCGAGGTTGGAGGCTATGTTTTTCCGTGAGGCATCTACTGCCGATATCAATTTCCGTTGCCTTGTTGAGCTGTCGGGCTCCTTCAGCCTTCACAGCGAAGAGAACCGCAGCCGGTGATACGCATGGAAGTCCACGACTCGATAGTCCAAGCAGAGTGACGGACGCGGTATCTCGTCGCTGTATAATTGGCACGCAGGAGAACATAATAGTATTCGATATTGAGGGCGGCGAATATCCGTCTGCGCTCGCAGGAGAGATGGTGAGGCTCACTGAGCGCATGACTGTACTGTTACGATCCGAAGTGGAAAGGGGCGGGCTTTCGATTTCGCCGGCGCGCACCCATCCATTCTATAGACAACACGAATCTGATTGTAGAGCCACTCCACTTGATGATGGAAGCTGTATGGCCAAGGTCGGGGATCGGCTGGGGGCCATTTGGGTACTCTGGGGGCAGGTTTCAGTATATTACAAATCGTATAAGGTTGACCTACAGCTGGTGCCAACTCATGACAGTCGGAGCAACAGGCATCTTTCGCGCATTTTGGATGTTAACAATCTTGAATCAGAGATTCGTGCCATGTGGAGTGAGTTGATTAGCGTTGATCCATGAGTGCGCCATATCTTCCCGTGCGCAAGGGTAAGGCCTCGTGCTCTCGCGCCTGCCGATCGACGACGTGCTGCACCAGCTCGTGGCGGCGGTGCGCGATCGCAAGGTCGCCGTGCTGGTCGCGCCGCCGGGCGCCGGCAAGACCACGCGCGTGCCGGGTGCGCTGCTCGATGCGGGCGTGATCGACGGCGAGATCGTCGTGCTGCAGCCTCGCCGGCTGGCGGCGCGCCTCGCGGCGACGCGGATCGCGAGCGAACGCGGGGTCGAGCTCGGCAAGGAGGTCGGCTACGAGGTCCGCTTCGATCGCAAGCGCAGCAACACGACGAGGATCTCGCTGGTCACCGAGGGCATCCTGACGCGCCGGCTGCTCTCGGATCCGCAGCTGCGCGGCGTCGGCTGCGTCGTGATCGACGAGCTCCACGAGCGCAACCTCGACGGTGATCTCGCGCTCGCGCTCGTCCAGCGGCTGCGCGCGATGCGGCCCGAGCTCGCGCTGGTCGCGATGTCGGCGACACTCGATGCCGAGCCGGTCGCGAAGTTCCTCGACGACGCGCCGGTGGTGCGCAGCGAAGGTCGCGCGTTTCCGCTGACCATCGAGCATCTCGATCAGCCCGACGATCGGCACCTCGGCAAGCAGGTCTCCGCAGCCGTGCGCCGCGTCGCGCAGGACGGGCTCGATGGCGACATCCTGGTGTTCCTGCCGGGTGCCGGAGAGATCCGCAGGTGCGCCGAGGATGTCGAGGATGCGGCGCGCACGTTCGATCTCGCGGTGCTGCCGCTCCACGGCGATCTCACCGTCGAGGAGCAGGATCGCGCGGTCGCGAAGGGCGCGCGCAAGAAGCTCATCCTCGCCACCAACGTCGCCGAGACGTCGGTGACGATCGACGGCGTGGTGTGCGTGATCGATTCCGGGCTCGCGCGGATCGCGCGCCACTCGCCGTGGACGGGCCTGCCGTCGCTGCAGGTCGAGCCGGTGAGTCGCGCGTCGTGTGCGCAGCGCGCAGGTCGCGCGGGCCGGACGCGGCCCGGTCGCGTGGTGCGGCTCTACACCAGGCACGATCACGACACCCGCCGCGCGTTCGAGGTGCCCGAGGTGCTGCGTACCGATATCGCCGGCGTCACGCTCGAGCTGTTCGGCGCCGGGATCGCGGGCCCGCGCGGGCTGCGCTGGTACGAGGCGCCGCCCGATGTCGCGATCGATGCCGCCGAGGCGCTGCTGGCGCGACTCGGTGCGATCGAGAACGGCATCACCCCGCTCGGCCGCAGCATGCTGCGCTTCCCGGCGCACCCGCGGCTCGCGCGCATGATCGTCGAGGCAGAGAGGCGCGGCGTCGCCAAGGAGGCCTGCGTGATCGCGGCGCTGCTCGGCGGCCGCGAGCTCCGGCTCGAGCGCCGCGGGCCGCAAGGTGCCGCACGCATCGCCTCGCACTCGGATCTGATCGACGACATGGACGCGCTGCTCGATGCCCGCTCGCACGGCCTGCGCGCGGATCGCCTGCGCCGCGACGGCCTCGACATCGGCACCGCGCACGCCGCGGATCGGGCCGCGAAGCAGCTCGATCGGATCGTGCGCGACACGACCCCGAGCCAGCCGGCGCCGACCACCGATGACGAGGTCGACGCCGCGCTCCAGCTCTCGATCCTCACCGGGTTCCCGGACCGCGTCGGCAAGCGGCGCGCGCCGCGCTCGGCCGACTTCGTGTTCGCCGGAGGCGGTGGCGGCACACTATCGCCGGGCTCGTCGGTGATCGATGCCGAGCTGGTCGTCGCCGTCGATGTCGCCGAGACGGGGTCGCGCGGTCAGGCGAGCCGGGTGCAGATCCGGCGCGCTTCCGCGATCGATGCGAGCTGGCTGCTCGATCTGTATCTCGATCGGATCGAGGAGCGCGACGAGCTGGTGTGGAACGCCGACAAGCAGCGCGTCGAGCGCATCGTCCAGATGACGTACGACGGGCTCGCGATCGATGACAGTCGCGACATCGAAGGCGCGCGTCGCGCCGGCCGTCCCGCCGCGGAGCTGCTCGCACGGCACGCGCTCGCGAACATCGACAAGTTGATCGATGCCGACGCGCTCGCGCTGTGGCGCAATCGCGTCTCGCTCGCACACTCGGTGGATCCCAGGATCCCCGCGGTCGCCGACGACGCCCTGCTGGTACAGACCGTCATTGCTGCCTGCGAGGGCGCCACCTCGTTCGCCGAGCTGCGCCAGGCCGGTCTGCTGTCGCTGCTCGATGCCGGGCTCGGCGAGCACAAGCGCGCCGTCGACAAGCTCGCGCCCACGCATCTCGATCTGCCCCGGCGCAAGCGCGTGCAGATCCACTACGAGGCCGACAAGCCGCCGTGGATCGCGTCGCGCATGCAGGACTTCTTCGGGCTGGCGCGCGCGCCGGCGGTCGGCGACGGCCGGATCCCTCTCGTGCTCCATCTGCTGGCGCCGAACCAGCGCCCGGTCCAGGTGACGCAAGACCTGCCCGGGTTCTGGGTGCGTCACTACCCCGGCCTGCGCAACCAGCTCGCGCGGCGCTATCCACGCCACCAGTGGCCGGAGGATCCGACGCAGCTGATCCGCGAGGACTGACGCGTACGCGCTGACCGGCGCGGATATTTCGCGTTGCCAGGGGTCGCCCGCGTTCGCACGTTGCGAGCATCGATGTATCGCGACGATCGAGACGCCCTGCTTGCTCGACTCGAAGCAGTCACGCGCGAGAACGCACGACTCCGCGCACGCAACGCCGAGCTCGAGCATCCCGCACCACCCTCTCCCGCTACGAGGTTCGACATCGACAGCTTCCTCGCCGAGGACGAACCACAGCCGCACCAGACGCTTCGCGGCCACGCACCGGCATGGGTGACGGGCCCAGGCGGACTCCCGCCCGCGCGCGTGCCAGCGCCCGACGCACGCCAGGCGCGCGAGCTCGCGACGCTGATCGCCGTGATCGGGTTCGCGGCGCTCGTCACCGTCGGTTGCTTCCTCCTGCTGATCTTCTAGGAGACGGCTGACCCGGGCGGGACTGTTCCCCTCACCGGATCCAGCGCACGCCGTGGGCTCGCTCGACCCTAGCGAGTCATCCCACCCCAGCGCGCTCTGCGATCACAACCTGGCGTCGATCCACGCGCGCGCGCTGGCACGTTCGATGATCTAGCGAGCCTCGCCGGAACCACGAGGTGTCATGCATCGTCTCGCGTTCGTCGTCATCGCGTTCACCACTGGCTGTCTCCCCGCGCTCGAAGGCTCGCCACAAGATCCACCGATCGATCCTCCGCCCGTCGAGCCAACGCCGCCCGAACCCGCCGTCGAGGTCGGCGTGCGCGTCGCCGACGCAGGCATCGGCGTGTCGGGCCTGAATGTCATCTTCCAGACCGCCGACGACACCGTGATCGCCGAGCGCGTCACCGACGCCGCCGGTCTCGCCACCGCCGACATGCCCCAGGGCGGCTCCGTCACGATCATCCGCAACACGCTCGAGGAGGGCCAGGCGCGCACCACCGCGTTCACGTACACCGGCGTCAAGCCGGGCGACCTGCTCGAGCTCACCAGCCCAACCGCACGCGGCACCGCCCCCGTCACCGTCCAGCTCGCGGTCCCGACGCCGGATCCCGAGGAGGGCCTCGGCATCTACACCGTGATCACGCCGTGCGGTGCCAACGTCGGCATCGCGCCGACGATCGAGATCCAGCTCGACGGCTGCGGGATCGAGACCGACTTCTTCGTGGTCGACGAGACCGGAGGCGCGTTCCTCGCCCACCGCACGATCGCGCCGACGATCGATCTCTCCACCGAGGTGGTGCGCCAGCACCGCGACACCACGCTGCGCGCCCTCAACGCGCCCGCCAACATCGGCATCGCGCTCGACAAGCGGCTCGTCGCCGGCGGCTTCCCGCTGTTCCAGAGCACGCAGACCTCGCCCGACGTCACCGTCCCGGTCCCCGACATCGGCGCGACCGCCGCCGATCAGCTCGTCGTCGCACGGCTCGAGGGCGCGGGCATCTCGCAGCGCGTCGCCTCGCGCGAGCCCTACAACAACAACACCGCGACGATCGATCTCGCCGACATGCTCGTCCCGACGATCGAGTCCGCGCTGTTCGACGGCACCGCGATCGCGTGGGTCGAATCGACGACCGGCACGCGCGACTTCGCGATCGCCACGCTCGCCGACGGCTCGATGACGCGCGTGCTCGCCGGCTCGACGATCGATCCGGCGTTGCGCCTCCCCGTCCTCCCATCCAGCTACGGCATCACCGTCGGTCCCGAGGCTTCGCTCTCGCTCACGGTCGGCAAGGTCACCGGCGGTTACGACGAGATCCGCGGCCGCATCCACGGTCGCCTCCTCGACGCGACACCGATGAACGGCCGGCTTGCGACATCGACCCTGGGTCAGTGATGCGCTCCGTCTTCAGGTGGGACGCGACAACCGCGTCGCGCCGCAGTCGCAGTTGACGAGCGATCACCGAAATGAAATCTGCGAGAGATGAAGTCTCTCGTACCGATGATCCTCCTCGTCGGTTGCGGCAGCGATGAGCCGGCGCAGCGCTGTGCTGATCCCGCGATCCTCGCCGACCTCGACGCCTACGTCTCGGCGCTCGGCGCGACCGCGAGTCTCGCCGCCACGCATCCGGGCCCCACCGAAGCGGTCGGGTTCTACGCGTTCCCGCGCCTCGAGCTCGCGCACCCCGCCGACTTCGCCGGCCTGTTCATGTTCCCTTGCACCGATGGCTCGCCGAACCTGTTCGAGCCGTTCTGCGGCGAGGATGGCGTGTGCAGCCAGCTCGAGTGCACGGGCGTCGGCTCGGGCTGGAAATTCCACTACTCCGCCGAGTCCTCCGTCGGCACCGATCCGGTCTACGCGACGACCACCGTTGACACCTCGTGGGTCGATGGCGCGACGGGCCTCACCTTCGAGATCGCAGCCGAGATCGAGAGCGGTACCGACGACTGGTCGTTCACCGGCACGGGCCGCATGGATGTCGACACCATGAACGTGGTGCTGACATTCCCGTTCCTCGCGGGCGACGGCACGCTCGTGGTCACCGCGTCGACCGCCGCAGATGGCACGCACGCGGGCAGTGTCGCGATCGAGAACCAGCCGGTGGCAACCGCGGATCCGGAGACCGGCGTGTTCCTCCCGAACGACGGCTGCGACTAGCTCAGTAGAGGTCGCGCGCGCACCTGATTCCATGCCAGGTTTCGTCGGCGGGCCTCGAGAACCGCGATAGCGATCCGCCGCGCACCTGACACACCCCGCCCACCTCAGAGGTTCGCGTAGCGATCGTTCGACGAGCTGACCGCCGTCTGCTTTCCGAATCGCGAGTCCGCCTCGTCGAACAGGAGCGTTGCGTGACTACGTTCGGTGGTCTGTGGCCGCGACGACAGCGCTTGCCTCGGTCGGGGCACTCGCGACGGGCGAGAGTGCCCTCGTCGGCGGGCCGAGCCGCTTCAATATCCAGGGACGATCGTCGCTCCGATCGCGCGCAGTGCGATCGCAGACCGCAAGCCGTACGGTCGAATGAATTCGCTGCCACGGCTCGTCGGTCATCGCTCACGCGAGCATCGACCGGTTAGCGGAAGGTCATGAAGATCGAACGCATGATCGCAGGGCTTCCCGGATCACAGCTTCGAGCGTGTCGTACCCATTGCGTATCGCGAGATCTACGGCCTGGCCGGCTTCCCCTGAGCGGTAGCCAAGGGTGGTGAGAGCCAGACGCGCTTGCGAGCGGATGCGTTCGTGCTCGTAGCGCGAACGACTTGACGAGAAGGGAGTGCTCGCGCGAGCACCGGATTCGAAGCTCTCGCGGTAGGCGGTCTGAGGCTCGGAACGAGCCGCAGACCGAGTTCCGTTGGGCGTGCTCACGTGAGCACTCGGCTCGAGGATCTCGCTGATCGGAGCAGCGAGACGACCTGACGGCACGACTTGCTCCGGCTGGTGATTCGAGCTCGTGCTCACGTGAGCACTCGGTTCGAGGCTCACGCGCTCGCTGGTCGGCGCGACGTTCGTGCCCACCTCGGCAGTCGGCTCGCTTTCCTCGAACAGGGTGGTGTCATCAGCACTCTCGTCGTTGGCAACCATGTCGTAAGCGAGCTCGTGCTTGCGACCGACGATTAGCTCCGATGCGGTGCCGCGGATCGCGATCAGGCCGCGATGGTGCGCGGCGTGGCAACCGTCGCACGTGAGAATGAGATTCTCAGGATCGTGGCTACCTCCAACGCTGCGCGGGACGATGTGATGAATCTCGAGACAGCGAGTCGAACGGCAACCTGGAATCTCGCAACGACCACGCGCGCGTCGGTGGACCATGCGCCGAACACTCGGCGGTACATCCTGTGTGGCTCGCTCCGGCGCTCCGCCGTCCACACGACCGATCCACTGCGCATCACAGCAAGCGCGCTCGGTGTCGGCCTTGGAGAGGGCGAACTTCCGACCGCCGCTCTCCTGCCAGCCGCAACCGCAGCGCTCGCAGAGCCCGACCGCGACCTGATACGGCGCGATGGAGCGCTCTCCGGTCCCGCGTTCGAGCACGCACCGGGCGAAGGCAGCGAGCACGTCATCGTCGGACATCACCTCGCCGTTCGCACGCTCCTCCTGTAACGCGCGACGCGCATCGCGAACGAGAGCTTCGGTCGCGGGACGAACACCTTCGAACGGCAGAGTCTTTCCCACGAGGTTCAGATCGGGCGGATCCTCTGGGTCGGAGCCGCGCGCGCGACCGGCGACCATGTTCTCGATCTCGTGAACGCTCTTGCCACGAGCTCCGTCGAGCCACTTCTGCTCGTTCTCGTTCGTGCACACCCGCGTCAGCGCGCGAACCGCGGAGTGCGGTAGCCCGGCTTCGAGCGCCGCTGCCAGCTTCGGCAGATCTTCCAGCGCCATCGCCACCCGCACTCGATCGTAAGCGGTGCGCGGCGCGTAGCCGAGCCGACGCTCGAGGTACTCAGCCATCGTCACGCAACCCACCTCCCGCCAGATCTTCACGCGCAACGCCTCGCGGATCCACTTGGCCTCGAGTGCATCGAGGGAGCCACGGCGCTGCGCGATGGTTCGCAACGCGGTGTCGACCATCTTCCAGTCCACGCCGGAGCTCGGTTGCTCGATCTGTTCCGTTGTTCGCACGCGCATGACCAACTCCTTCGTCGAGAACAGGCACGACCTTTACCACGCGAATTTTCGGCCTCGTGGTTTGCGCTCTGCGCGACGATTCGCGATTTCTCGTCGAGAAATCACTTCCGATCGATTCGCGCGCGCAGATCGCAGCAGGGGCGTCTGCGATCGAATTCGCGCGCCGTTCATCGGGCCGAGGAAATTGTGCGCGTTGAAACCCGTCAACAGCAAAATGAAAAAACGACACGCGGCTGTCTCCGAGCGTTCGATAGCAAGGCCGCCGCGAGCGATCGTGTTACGTGCGTTCGTCGACGCGATGATCGGATGCTGCCGCGTACGCGATACCTGATCGCCATCCAGGCGGTGGCGCCCTGAACGTCAGCGATCGATCGCTGTGCGCATTCAGCGAGCCGCGCCATCGAGCTGGAACTGTCACGCCGAGACAAAGCGCTGGCGACGAGCTCGAGCCACCGGAAGAATCGGTCACACCCCGCGTGATCGGACTCGAAGTCGTCGGCGCCGGTGCTGTCGGATCGGTGCTGCTATTCGCGGCGCTCTCGCCGATCGCGACCGCGCGGATGCGGCCGTCGCTACGAAGGCTTCTGTCCAGATCTGCACCACGCGTCGTTGATCGCCCGGCGGTTCGCGACGCATGGACGCGGGCGCACGAGCCGGCGATCGCCGCGACGATCGGTCCTGGGAAATTGAAGCGGCTCGGCCCGCCGAGGCAAGTGCTAGTCCACCCGAGCGGGTGACGCCTTCGCTCGCGGGCCTTGACCGAGGCAAGGGCTAGTCACCGAGCGGGGGGCTCAGGCTGGAAATTTCACTACTCCTCGAACGACGAGTCTCGGCGATGACACCAGCGCAACGAGCGTCGATGAACGAGGTGCTTCGCTCAGCGCTTCACTTGCGGCTGTGACGGCCGCGAGACCGCGTTCGGCGCCGTCGGCCACAGCAGGTGATAGAGGCGCAGGCTGATCAGCAGCAGCGCGTACTCCTGGAGGTCACCACCGGAGTCGCGCAGCACCGAGAAGTTGAAGTCGACCAGCGCGAGCGCATCGCTGATCAGGCGCAGCAGCTCGTCGATCGCCGGCGTGTTCTGGCCCTTGTCGAACGCCCACGCCGACAGCTTGCTCCGCATCGCCTCGAACATCGGCTTGACGCGGATGTGGAGCGCGGCGACGCGGTTCGGGCGCAGCCACTGCAGCACCATGCCGGCGAGCGCGCGGCAGTCTTCGGCCATCGCCTCCTTGCCCATCGCGGGCTCGACGAGGCCGATCATCGCCGGCATCACCATGCGAGTGGCGGCGGCGCCTTTGAAGAGGAGCGCGTTCGGCGAGATGTTGGTGTGGCCCATGCCCTGCTCGTGGAGGGCGGCGACCTGGCGGATGACGAGGAAGCCGAGGGCGAGCGCGCCGTCGACGTGGAGATCGAGCTCGGCGATGCGATCGCCGAACCGCGGCTCGTCGACGTACTCCGTGAAGAGGAGGAGCGAGGAGGTGTTGGCGTCGTAGATGACCTTGTGCAGCGAGGTCAGCAGGCCCTGGCGGACGCGCTTCAGGATCGGCCAGAAGTATTGCTGCCAGTTCTCGACGAACTGCCGCGGATCTTTGACCTTGGTCAGATCGATCACCGTGACCAGCTTCGGGAACACGTTGGCGTCGGGGAACGCACCGGCGGCGACGAGATCCTGGCGTGGCGCGGCGAGGAAGATCGGGTGGCCCTTGACGCGACCGAGGGAGCGCTCGACGGCGTAGCCCCACTCGTGGACGGCACGCTCGGCGGACGCGACGACCTCCTTCGTGATCGAAGGATCGGCGTTGGTGATCGCTTCCTGCTTCTTCTCCTGCGCGGCGGCCTGGGCGGCTTGCGTGGCCGCGGCGGTGGCCGGATCGGCAGGCGCCATCGAGCTCTTGCGCTTGGAGTCGCGCGGCCGCTCGTCGGGAAGCTCGCGCAGCATGCCGCGCAGCTCCTGCGCGACGGCTTGCACCGACGGGAAGCGCTGCGCCGGATCGCGCTCGAGGCAGCCCTCGATGACACTGCGCAGGTTCATCGGGAAGCCTTCGGGATAGAACACCTTGCTGCGGCCGCCGATCACGACGCCCTCGGCGATCCGGATCAACAGCGCCCACATATCGTCGGCCGCGCCGTAGAGGAGCTGCTCGGTGAACAGGCCGTGGAGCGCGCCGCCGATCGCGTAGACGTCGAGCGACGTGTTGATCGGGCTGTCCATCAGCGCCTGATCGATGGTCTCCGGCGCGACCGACCATCCCGGCGAGCCGAAGATCCGGCCCTTGTAGTAGCTGCGATAGGTCTGGTTGCTCGAGTCGTCGAGCGACATCGCGAGGTCGAAGTCGAACAGGTAGGCGACGTTCGCGCCGTCGTCGACGAGGATGTTGCGCAGCGTGAAGTCGCGATGGATGAGGCGCGCGGCGTGGAGCGTCGACAGCCCCTCGAGCGCCTGGACGAGCAGCTTGCAGCGCGCGCGCGGCGTCAGGTTGTGCTTGGTGATCGCCTCGAGCAGCGTCATGCCCATGCGCGGCGTGACGAACAGGTAGTTGTCGGCGATCGGCGCCGAGACGTAGGTCGGCAGGATGTTCGGGTGCTCGATCGCGGCGATCCGCGCCATCGCGGCGAGGTTGTTGTGGTGATCGCGGCGCGTCACCTCGTCGGTGCGCAGCTGGTAGAGGTAGTTCGAGTGGAAGACCTTGCCGACCGTGCGCTCGACCGCGCCGGTCGCATCGTCGCGGCGCTCGAGCTCGTAGACGGTGCCCATGCCGCCGTTGGACAGGTGCTTGCCGTTGGTCCGGTAGAGGTACCGGTTGTAGCGAAAGACGAGCTGCGGCTTCGCGAGGTCCTCGGACCGGAGCGTACCGATCGACGTCGTTTCGACCCAGGAGTCGGTCATTCGCTCGCCGTGGATCACTCTACGCCCATGCGCTGGACCAGAGCAACGGTAACAACCTGATATCCCTAGCCTCGGTCAGCGCCTGATCGACTAGCGGTTGGTTGTCGCAGCGGGTTCGGACCCTCGTCGGATCGCATCTGAATGTGGTACCCAGCTGCCAGCGAATGCTCGAGCATCGCCTCGCCAAAGCCGTCGCGTTCGCGACGTTCCTCCTGCTGGTGATCGGCGGGACGGTCAACCCGACGGGCTCGAGCCTCGCGTGCCCCGAGCCGTCGCTGGTCTGCCACGGCGAGCTGTTCCCGCCGATGGTCGGCGGCGTGCTGTACGAGCACGGCCATCGCCTCGCCGCGATGACGGTCGGCTTCCTGCAGATCGCACTCACCATCTCGCTGTTCCGCCGCCGCCCCCAGCACCGCAAGCTCGCCTTGCTCCTCCTGCTCATGGTGTGCGCCCAGGGCGGGCTCGGTGCGATCACGGTCAAGTACTTGCTGCCCTGGTACGTGTCGACGGCGCACCTGCTGCTCGCGATGAGCTACTTCGCGGTGCTGATCTACACCGCGTTCCTGACGCGTCCGGCGCCCAGCGTGCGCGAGATCGAGACCCACGAGCGCCGCCGCCGAGAGCTCGGCGAGTCGCGCAAGTGGGTGCTGATCGCCGCGGCCACCGTGCTGGTGCAGCTGCTCCTCGGCGCACTGGTTCGTCACCACGGGGCCGCGCTGGTTTGCCTCGGCATGCCGAGCTGCACGATGACCGGTGACTGGTGGCCGGACACCGGCGTCCAGCACCTGCACATGATCCACCGCGGATTTGGCGTGGTCACCGGCGTGGTCACCACCGTCGCCGCCATCAAGCTCTATCGCGCTGCGAAGAGCTGGCCGGCGCTGAGGCTGCTCGCGTTGATCGCGCCGGCGCTGGTGGCGCTGCAGATCTGCCTCGGCATCTACACCGTGCTGACGATGCGCTCGGTCCCGGTCGCGGTCGGACACTTCGCAGGCGCCGCGAGCCTGTGGGCGCTGTGGATGAGCGCGTGGCTGCTGACCCGAAGGCACTCGCCCGCACCGTCGGTGATCGGAGAACCGGTATGACCTCCTCGGTCGCCGCGAAGAAGGCCGTCGATCTGATCGCGCTGGTCAAGCCGCGCATCATGATCATGGCGCTGCTCACGGCCGCCGGCGCAGCGAGCCTCGCACCCGGCGTGATTCCGCTCGCCGATGCGGCGTGGATGCTGATCGGCACGGCCTTGATCGTCGGCTCGGCAAACACGCTCAACATGTGGCTCGAGCGCGACGTCGATTGCTTGATGGTGCGCACCAAGGATCGCCCGCTGCCGCAGGGCCGCCTCGATGCTCGCACCGCGCTCGCGTTCGGCGCGATCCAGGGCGCGCTGTCGCTGCCGATCCTCGCGCAGACCAACCTGGTCACCGCCGCGCTCGGCTTGCTCGCCCTGCTTCTCTACGTCGGCGTCTACACGCCGATGAAGCAGCGCTCCCAGATCGCAGTCTGGGTCGGTGCGGTACCCGGCGCGATGCCGGCGCTGATGGGCTGGACCGCCGCCACCGGCAAGATCGATCTCGCCGGCCTGTCGGTGTTCGGCGTGCTGTTCATCTGGCAGATCCCGCACTTTCACGCGATCGCGATGTATCGCCAGCGCGACTACGACGCCGCCGGCCTCAAGACGCTCCCCGGCACCCACGGCCTCGACCGCGCGCGCCGCGAGATCGGGCTCTATCTCGTCGTCCAGGTCGCGACCAGCTTCTTGCCCGTCGCGCTCGGCGTCGCCGGCTGGATCTACGGGATCACCGCTGCGCTGCTCGGCATCCTCGTGCTCGCGCAGGGGCTGCCCGGCGTGTTCACCGGCAGCGCCAACAAGTGGGCGCGCAACGTGTTCCTCGCATCGATCGTCTACCTGCCGGTGCTGTTCGCCGTCATGGTCCTCGACGGGCGCGGCTGATGACCGTCGAGCAGATTCATCCCGCGATCAACGCGTGCTTGAACCTGACGTGCTTCGTGTTCCTGGTCGCCGGCCGGATGGCCATCGCGCGCGGTGACCAGGCGCTGCACCGCAAGCGGATGCTGTCGGCGTTCGCCGCGTCGTCGGTGTTCCTGGTCTCGTATCTGATCCGGTTCGCGACCACCGGCGCGCACAAGTATCCCGGCGAGGGCTGGGACAAGACCCTCTATCTGATCGTCTTGTTCAGCCACATGATCCTCGCGGTCGTGCTGGTGCCGCTCGTGATCACCGCGCTGCGCCGCGCCCTCAAGGGCAACTTCGATGCGCATCGCCGCATCGTGAAGCTGACGTGGCCGGTCTGGATGTACGTCTCCGTGACCGGGGTCATCGTTTACCTCATGCTCTATCACCTCGCACCGGTCCTCCATCCCCGGTGATACGCTGAGCCCGTGCGGTACCTGATCGTCCTGGCGCTGGTCGGCTGCCAGTACAAACCCGCGCCCGGCGTCCTCCCCGAGGATGCCGCTCCGATCGACACCATGCCCGACGGCGTGCCCGACGATGGCCCCGGCGACGCACCTCCCGCGGTCTGCGGCGAGACCTGTGACGACACCGGTGGCACCTGCGTCGACAACACCTGCGTGATCGATTGCGACGGCGTGCAGTGCGCGTTCCCGATCAAGTGCCCGCCGGGGATCCCGTGCGAGATCAACTGCGGCCAGAATTCGTGCACGCAGCCGATCGATTGCGACGACGCGTCGTCGTGCGAGATCAACTGCACCGGCGGTCAGTCGTGCCCCCAGAACATCAGCTGCGGCGGCTCGAAGTGCCACGTCGTGTGCGGCAACGACTCGTGCGACATGTCGATCACCTGCAAGGCCACCGAGACCTGCACGATCGAGTGCACCGGCAATCAGGCGTGCAGCGGATCGATCCAGTCCAATGCCAAGACCTCGGTGATCACCTGCGCGGCAGATAACTGCGACGGCGCGATCGCCTGCCCCGCCACCGAGTCGTGCACGATCGAGTGCAAGAACGGCCAGTCGTGCACCGGCCCGATCACGTGCGGCACCGGCAAGTGCGATGTCAGCTGCGGCAACGACTCGTGCGATGGCGGCGTCAGCTGCCCGCAGGCTTGCGCGTGTGACGTCGCGTGCGCGACCCAGGGTGGGTGCGGGACCGATGCGACCTGTCCACTCGCCCCGCTGTGCGACGACGGCAAGGGCTGCACGAGCGACGTCGCCGGCTGCGATCTGTGCCTCGATCTATAGGCCGAGCTGCTTCGCGACGATCACCTTCATGATCTCGTTGGTGCCGGCGTAGATGCGCTGCACGCGCGCATCCATGAACGCGCGGGTCACCGGGTACTCGAGCATGTAGCCGTAGCCGCCGAAGAACTGCAGGCAGGTATCGACGATCTCCTGCGCGGTGTCGGTCAGCCAGAACTTCGCGATCGAGCACTCCTTGACCAGGTACTTGCCCGACACGTGCTCGGCGACGACCTTGTCGACGTACGCGCGACCGACCTCGACCTTCGCGAGGCACTCGACGAGCTTGAACTGGGTGTTCTGGAACTTGCTGATCGGCTTGCCGAACGCCTTGCGCTCCTTGGTGTACGCGATGGTGTCCTCGAGCACCTGCTCGCTCGCCGCCTGCGCGCCGATCGCGACGCACAGCCGCTCCTGCTGCAGCTTCTGCATCAGCATCATGAACCCGCCGCCCTCGGCGCCGAGCCGGTTCGCCGCCGGTACCCGACAATCCTCGAAGAACATCTCCGACGTGTCCTGCGACGCCATGCCCATCTTGTGGAGGCGCTTGCCGCGCGCGAAGCCCTTGCGGTTCGCCTCGACGACGAACAGCGAGATGCCGCGATGCGCGTTCGCCGGATCCGGATCGGTCTTCGCGGCGACCACGACGAGGTCGCACAGCTGGCCGTTCGAGATGAACGTCTTCGCGCCGTTGATGATGTAGTCGTCGCCGTCCTTCTTCGCGAACGTCGCGATCGCGGCGAGATCGGAACCGGTGCCCGGCTCGGTCATCGCGAGCGCGGTGACGATCTCGCCCGACACGCAGCCCGGCAACCACTTCTGCTTCTGCTCCTCGTTCCCGAACGTGTGGATGTACGGAACGATGATGTCCGAGTGGAGCCCCATCGCGAAGCCGCTCTCGTAGGCGCGCGCGAGCTCCTCCATGATGATCACGGAGTGGAGGAACGAGCCGCCGGCGCCGCCGTACTTCTCCTCCATCCACGGGCACAGGAAGCCCTGCGCGCCGGCCTTGCGCCACAGCTCGCGATCGACCTGGCCCTGCTGGCGGAACCGCTCCTGATGCGGCTTGATCTCGCGCTCGACGAACGTGCGAAACGCGCTGCGAAACGTGGCGTGGTCGGCGTCGAAGAGTGTGCGCTCCATGGCGCCGTCTATAGCATCAGTACTCGATGCACTCGACCTGAAGGTTGTCGCAACGCCCCATCGGGTTCGGCTCCAACGAGCGACCCTCGGTGGCCGCCTTGCGCAGCTCGTAGTTCGCGTTGTCCTTGCACACCTCGAGGACCGCGCGTCGCAGTGCGGTCGCCGGCGAGAACCTCTCGATGCACATCGTGCAGATGTCGGGACCACGCCCCGCTCGATCCCAGTTGACGTAGCACTCGTTCGCTTGCGCGCAGCTGTCGGTGCCGGTCCTCAGCACTCGACCATCGCACTGCTGGCTCCAGTAACAACCGGCGCGCTCCTCGCACGTCGTCGCCAGATCGAGACAGAGCTTGATCGCGTCCTTCCCGCACATCGTCATGCAGGTCTGCGTGCGCAGCCCGCAGCCGGCGAGTGCCTGGCAGTGCTCCGCGCAGCTCCTCGGCACCGCGAGCTGCTTCAGCGTGCCCGCATCCGGCGGCGTCGCGATCACGACTGCCGCGTCGACCGGGACGATCACCGCGTCGGGCTTCGAGGCCGCATCCGCACGCGTGGCCACGCGGGCATCCTGCGCGGCGATCTTCTCCTCGGGCTTGCTGCCGCGCATCGCCATCACGATGCCGAACGTGATCGCGAACGCGGCGACCACGCCGACGACGACCAGCGCGACCTTGTTCCCCGACGCTGTCTGCGCGACCGGGGCCGGGACGGTCGGCGCGAGCGCCAGGCTCGCGTGCGGCTGCGGAGCTCCGGGCACATCCGGCGGAGGCAGCGAGCCCGGCGGCGGCCGCGGCGGTGACCACGCCTGGCCGGTCCCCATGGTCATCCGCGGATTCGGGCTCGCACCCCACGCGGCCGCGCCGGTGCCGAGCGTGGCACCGACGCCGCTCTGCACCGCGTGGGTCGATGTCTGCGGCACCATCGCCAACCGCCGCAGCGCATCCGCCATCTGCGCCGCGTTCTGGAAGCGCTGCGCCCGATCGCGCGCGAGCGCGTACTTGAAGAACTCGGCGACGTCGGCGCTGACCGGCACCACGTCGTCGATCGGCATCGGCTCCTCGGTCGCGAGCGCGTTGTACTTGGCCTCGCGCGTGGTGCCGCCGAACGGCCGCACGCCGGCGATCAGCTCGTAGAGGATGATGCCGATCGCCCACAGATCCGCGCGGCCATCGACGGACGCGGCATCGATCAGCTGCTCGGGCGCCATGTACTCGATCGTGCCGAGCACGAAGCCGCTCGCCGTCGCGCTGGTCGCGCCGAGCACCTTGGCGATCCCGAAGTCGAGGATCTTGAGCGCGCCGGTGCCGCCGAGCACGAAGATGTTCTCCGGCTTGAGATCGCGATGGACGATGCCGCGCTGGTGGGCGGCGCCGAGCGCATCGAGGAGCTCGAGCCCGATCCGCCGGATCTGATCGCCGGGCAGCCCGCCCTGCATGACGTTGCGCAGCGCCTTGCCCGCGAGGAGCTCCATCACCAGATAGAGCTGGCCGTCGGGGAGCCGGCTGGCATCGGTGACGGCGACGATCGCCGGATGGCCGATCGTGCTCGCGGCGCGGGCCTCGGCGAGGAACCGCTGCTGGAGCTCGGCGTCGACGGTATCGGTCAGCACCTTGAGGGCGACCTTGCCGTGCGTGATCACGTGCTTTGCACGGAACACCACCCCCATGCCGCCCTTGCCGATCACCGCCTCCAGCTCGTAGCGGCCGTCGATTACTTGCCCGACCGTCAGCTCGGCCACGCGCGCATCGTACACTCCCGGCCGTGTGGATGGTCGATACCGCCGGCGTCACGCTCGCCGCGTTCGTCAAGGCGAAGACCGGCGCGCCGTGGACGGTGGCGAAGCGCCACGTCACCACCGGCAAGGTGTTCGTCGACGGCGCGTGCGTGACCACGATCGATCACCGGCTCGCCGTCGACCAGACCGTCGAGCTCCGGCTCGGCGCACCGCGGCCGCGCGATCCCGAGCGCGAGGGAACGCTGGTCTACGACGACGCCCACGTCGTGGTGATCGACAAGCCCGCCGGGATCAACAGCGTGCCGTACGAGGAGCGCGAGAGCGGCACGGCCATGGATCTGATCCGCGGCGCCTGGCGGCGGATGGGTAAGCCTGCCACCAGCGTTCCACTGCACGTCGTCCACCGGATCGATCGCGCCACCTCGGGGCTGTTGATGTTCGCGAAGAGCAAGCGCGCCGAGCTCGGGCTCGCGGCCCAGCTGCGCGTGCACTCGATGGAGCGCACGTACATCTGTGTCGCCCACGGCACGATGACGTCGCGGACGATCGAGTCGTATCTGGTCGCCGATCGCGGCGATCGGTTGCGCGGCTCGACCACGCGCACCAACCAGGGCAAGCGCGCGGTCACCCACGTCGAGGCGATCGAGACGCTGCACAAGGCGACGCTCTGCAAGGTGCGGCTCGAGACCGGCAAGACCCACCAGATCCGGATCCACCTCTCGGAGGCCGGTCATCCGCTGGTCGGCGAGACCGTGTACATCCGCGACTACGAGGCCGCCGGCCACAAGCTCCTGACCTCGGGGCGGCTGCTCCTGCACGCCGCGACGCTCGGCTTCGTGCATCCGGTCACCAGCGAGCGGGTGCAGCTCGAGTCGCCGCTGCCAGCCGATTTCATCGCCGTGCTCGATCGCCTGCGCGCGCCTTGAACTCGAGCGATCGCGGCGGTCAAATGCGCCGTGAGCTACCCCACCGACCTCGCGATCCGGTTCGCCACCGCGGATGACTGCTCGACGATCCTCGGCTTCATTCGCGAGCTGGCGGAGTACGAGAACCTTCTCGACCAGGTGGTCGCCGACGAGCCCCAGCTCAGGGCGACCCTGTTCGGCGTCAAGCCGGCGGCCGAGGTGCTGGTCGCCGAGGTCGGCGGCAGCCCGGTCGGGTTCGCGCTGTTCTTCCAGAGTTACTCGACGTTCCTCGGCCGCCCCGGCCTCTACCTCGAGGATCTGTTCGTCCGCCCCGCCGAGCGTGGCCGCGGGATCGGGCTGGCCTTGATGTCGGCGCTCGCCCGGATCGCGACGCAACGCAACTACGGCCGGTTCGAGTGGAGCGTGCTGGCGTGGAACGAGCCTTCGCTCAAGTTCTACGCCTCGCTCGGGGCGATCCAGATGCGCGACTGGATGGTGCACCGGATGACCGGCCCGGCGCTGACCTCACTCGCCAACCGCTGGCCGCACCCGGTCGGAAAGACCTGAGTTATCGACGGGTAAGATCGTCGCTGGTGTTGCGCGGGCGCTTGCCCTGGCCGCGACGGGTCTCGAGGCGGCGCAGCTCCGACCGTTCGAATTCGCGAAACAGCTCGAGCTCGATGGAGGAGAAATCGGTGTCGCGCACGAGGGTCGACAGTTCAATGGGCGTGCCGTGATGCCACGGTCGGTAACTCCGTGGACCGGCTGGCGGGCGCCGCGAAGCGGGCTCGAAAAACCGCGGGGTCAGCCGGCTCCGGTGACGATTGACCGAGGACTCGCGATGTCCGTCACGATGCGGGTAGCGCGTAGCTGACCGTCGCGTGGGCCACCACGG
>JAEYYY010000266.1 GCA_023430775.1 Pseudomonadota bacterium | reverse complement strand
GCCTGGACTCACGCATGGCATGTCGAGTGCAGTTCTCGAGTCGAAATCGAGCCCTTGCCCATGCGTCAGATCGGAAGCCTGTTGGTCAGGTTGAATCTCGAGACCCGCAGTTTTCACGCGGCGGCCGATAACTTCTGGCTCGGGCTGGTGATGGGCGGGTCGTGCTCGCGCCGCGACTACATGCAGTGCCTGGTCCGGGCGTATGGCTTCGACTCGCCGCTCGAGGCCGCGCTTCGCTACACCAGGGGGTTCGATCAGCTCGTCGACATGACCGGCCGCTATCGCAGCGGCCTGCTCGCGCAGGACCTGCTGTCGCTCGGGCTCGGCCCGGCACAGGTCGCGACCATCCCGCAGCAGATGATCACCCCGTTCGCGCACGTCGCCGAGGCCCTCGGCTGGCTCTACGTCCACGAGCGCGCCACCCTCGCGCACGACACGGTTCGCCGCGAGCTCTGCCGCCAGATACCGGAGCTCGAGGGGTCATGTGCGTACCTCGCCGCATACGAGGGCGTGGTCGGGGCGCGGATCGATGACCTCGGGCGCCAGCTCGACCAGCTCGCACACGCGAAGGCGGTCGCGGATCGCGTCGTCGAGGCGGCGCACGACGCGTTCCGGCACGCGCTAGCGTGGATGATCGGTCCCGTCGCGGTCGCCGCGGCTCGCTGATCCCACTCCGGAAACCAGCCCGACAGGTATCCCAAGGCGTTTGTGGGCCGTGTTAGGGTCGGGAGTTGGGGAATGGGGTCTCCCACTAAGCCGTCCGACTGCACGCTGCTCGTCGTCGATGATGACGAGGGAAATCGCGATCTGCTCGGCCGCCGGCTCCAGCGCGAGGGTTTCGGGGTGGCGCTCGCGGAGAGCGGACCGGTCGCGCTCGACATCCTGGCGGCGCGCCGCATCGATCTGGTGCTGCTCGACGTCATGATGCCGGGCATGTCAGGGCTCGACGTGCTGCGCGCGATGCGGGCGATTCCAAACCTCGCGGCGACGCCGGTGATCATGGCCACCGCGAACTCGGACTCGAAGGACGTCGTCGAGGCGCTCGATCTCGGCGCCAACGATTACGTCACCAAGCCGATCGACTTCGCCGTGCTGTGCGCCCGCATCGGCGTCGCGCTGCGCACCCGCCAGCGCGCCGCGGCGCCGCGCACCGCCGAGCCCACGCCCGGCGAGGTGATCGGTCGGCGCTACCGGCTCGACGAGAAGATCGGGGAGGGCGGCTTCGGCATCGTGTTCCGCGCGCTCCACACCGAGCTCCAGCGCGATATCGCGATCAAGGTGCTGCACCCGCGCTATGCGAGCGGCAGCTTGCTCGGCCGGTTCCGCCTCGAGGGCATGCACGCGTGCCGGGTCCAGCATCCGAACGCGCTCAACGTGCTCGACTCCGGGGTCACCGACGACGGCATCGCCTTCCTCGCGATGGAGCTGCTCGCCGGCCACTCGCTCGAGCACGAGATGATGCAGGGCCCGGTGGCGTTCGTGCGCTGCGCCGAGATCCTGGCGCCGGTCTGCGAGGCGCTCGCCGCGGCGCACACCGCCGGCATCGTCCACCGCGACATCAAGCCGGCGAACATCTTCCTGCATCGCAGCCCGCAGGGTGAGGTGCCCAAGGTGCTCGACTTCGGCATCGCGCGACTGATCGGCGATGTCGCCAACGAGACGCGGATCACCGTCGACGGTTCGCTCGTCGGCACGCCCGCGTACATCGCGCCCGAGCGGTTCCTCAACAAGCCGTACGACGGCAAGAGCGACGTCTACTCGATCGGCGTCTTGATCCACCAGATGCTGTGCGGCTCGCTGCCGTTCCGCTCGGCGGTCGGCCGGCCGGTGCTCGAATCGGTCGCGCTCGCGCTGGCACACACCGAGGAGCCGCCGGTGCCGCTCTCGCAGGTCGATCCGAGCGTGCCCGAGGCGCTGTCGGCGCTGGTGCTGCGCACGCTCGCGAAGGATCCCGACGAGCGGCCGACGGCCAAGGAGCTCGCGGCGCGCCTGATCGGTGCGGTCGAGGGCGTGCCCGTCGGTGCGACGGCGACGTTCGCGGCGCCGGTGCTCGGCCTCGGCTCGGGGTTCGACATGCCGCCGACCGCGAACGACGAGCTGTTCAGCCCGTCGACGCGCTCGATGAAGAAGAACCCGCTGCACAACTCGAAGACCGACGTGCTCCAGGACTTTCCGAAGCCCGACGAAGATCCGACCGATCCCGACGGCCTTGAATAACCGCTCATGCAACTGCTCGTCACACGCGAAGATGCAGCGCTCGCCGCGGCGCTCGAAGCTGCCGGTCACCGCGTCGCCCGCTGGAATCCCGACGCGGCCACCACCGCGCATGTGGTGATCGCCTACGGGCTCGCCGACGTCGCGAGGGCGTGCGAGCTCGATCCTCCGGCGCACGTGCTCGCGGTGGTCGAGCCGGCGGACGCCGGCAAGCTCGGCAAGCAGGTCACCGACTTCGCCTTCGCCTCGGCGAGCGCCGCGGAGCTGGTCGCACGGGTGAGCCGGATCGTCACCATGCCGTCGAAGCAGACGATCAAGCTGCACGAGCTGATGGCGCTCGCGGTCGAGCGCACCAGCGATGTCGTCGAGATCACCACGCCGCGCGCGGTGTTCCAGTACGTCAACGCGGCCTACGAGAAGGCGCTCGGCTTCTCGCCCGAGGAGGCGATCGGCAAGACGCCGGCCCAGCTGGTGCGCAGCGACGCCCACGGCCCCGAGTTCTGGAAGGAGCTCGACGGCTGCCTGACCGCCGGCAAGCCGTGGAGCGGCATCCTGATCTCGAAGGCGCGCGACGGCACGATGAAGCACTTCGACACCACGCTGACGCCGATCGTCGACGAGCGCGGCGTGGTCACGAACCACATGGGCGTGCGGCGCGACATCACCGAGGAGATCCAGCGCCGCCAGACGCTGATGCAGACCAACCGCGCGCTCGAGCAAGCGCGTGACACGGCGGTCGCCGCGAGCCGCGCGAAGAGCGAGTTCCTCGCCAACATGAGCCACGAGCTGCGCACGCCGCTCAACGCGATCATCGGTTACAGCGAGATGTTGCTCGAGGATCTCACCGATCCGCAGGTCAAGAAGGACCTCAACCGGATCCGGTCGGCGGGCAGTCACCTGCTGTCGCTGATCAACGACGTGCTCGACATCTCGAAGATCGAGGCCGACAAGGTCGAGCTGACGCCGGAGACCGTCGATGTCGCCGAGCTGGTCGAGGCCGTGGCGGCGACGATCGAGCCGCTCGCGAACAAGAACAAGAACCAGTTCAAGGTCACCTGCGATCCGAAGATCGGGACGATCGTCGTCGATCGCACGCGGCTTCGTCAGGTGCTGTTCAACCTGCTGTCGAACGCGTGCAAGTTCACCAAGGAAGGTGACATCGAGCTCGAGATCGCGCGCGGCAAGGACAAGATCGAGATGCGCGTCAAGGACAACGGCATCGGCATCTCGCCCGAGCAGCAAGCGAAGCTGTTCCAGCCGTTCGTCCAGGCCGATTCGTCGACGACGCGGCAGTACGGAGGCACCGGCCTCGGGCTCGTGATCTGCCGCCGGCTCGTCGAGATGATGGGCGGCACCATCACGCTGCAGAGCGACCTCGGCAAGGGCGCGACGTTCACGGTCGAGCTACCGGCGGATGCCACCGACTCCGATCCATCGATCCGGGTGCCCCGCGATGGCCGGACGCCGCTCGTGCTGCTGATCGACGACGATCCGGACGTCCGCGAGCTGTTCTCGCGGATGATGCCGCGGCGCGGCTTCCAGGTCGTGCTGGCCGCCACCGGCTCGCAGGGCATCGAGCTCGCAGGCAGGCTCAAGCCCGACGCGGTGGTGCTCGACGTCAAGATGCCGGGCATGAGCGGCTGGGACGTGCTGTCCGCGCTCAAGCTCTCCGACCGCACGGCGCACCTGCCGGTGATCATGCTGACCGTGATGCAGCAGCGCGAGATCGGCCACGCGCTCGGCGCCGTCGACTATCTGATCAAGCCGCTCGATCCCGAGGCGCTGACCGGCACGCTGCGGCGCCACATCAAGAAGACGCCGGCGAGCGTGCTGGTGGTCGAGGATGACGAGGACACGCGCGATCTGATCACGCGCACGCTGTCGAACGCCGGCTATCGGGTCAACACCGCCGAGAACGGTAAGATCGCGCTCGACAACCTCGGCACCACCAAGCCCGACATCATCATCCTCGATCTGATGATGCCGGTGATGGATGGCTTCACGTTCCTCCATCACATGCGGGCGACACCCGAGCACGCGCACCTGCCGGTGATCGTCGCCACCGCGCGGGTGCTGTCCGAGGACGAGCGGCGTCGCCTCGAGACCAACGCCCAGCACATCATCGAGAAGCAGAGCCACACGCGGCAGCAGCTGCTCGAGATGATCAGCGATCAGATCACCACGATGGTCGCCGTCGAGCCCGCCGAATGACGAGCAAGCGCCGCATCCTGATCGTCGAGGACAACGAGATGAACCGCGACATGCTCTCGCGGCGCCTCGTACGCTCGGACTTCGAGGTCTCGCTCGCCTGCGATGGCGAGGAAGGCGTGCAGATGGCGGCCGAGCTCGCGCCGGATCTGATCCTGATGGATCTCAGCCTGCCCAAGCTCGATGGCTGGCAGGCCACGGCGGCGATCAAGAAGGTCACGCCGGCGGTGCCGATCATCGCGCTCACCGCGCACGCGATGGGTGGCGATCGCGAGCGCGCGCTGGCCGCGGGCTGCGACGACTACGACACCAAGCCGGTCGACATCGCGCGCCTGCTCGAGAAGATCCATAGCTTGCTCGCGAAGCGGTCCGTGTAACAACCAGGCGATGAGAGCACTCGCGCTGCTGGTGTGGTTGCTGCCGTCGATCGCGCTCGCGGACCCGATCGAGCTATCGATCGCGACCCGCGGCAGCAACCTGGAGCTGACCTTCAAGAACATCGGCAAGACACCGGTGACGATGACCACCCACGTCAGGGCCGGGAACGATCACTACGACTGGCTGAACGTCGAGCTGAAGGGCAAGACCGGCAGGCGCACGCTGGAGCTCGTCGAGAGCCGGACCAAGGCGATTCCCGTCGACGAGACGATCGCCGCCGGCGGCTCGCTGACGCGCAAGGTCGACCTGGTGTGGTGGTCGATTCGCGGCAGCAATACCGGCGGACCGATCGAGCCGGGGACCTACGAGGTGCTCGCCACCTGGAACGGCAAGCAGCACAAGCTGAGCGCGAAGACGACGTGGACGTTGCCGGCGCCGCGCGAGACCGGCTGCAAGGAAGCGGCAGGGATCAACACCGCGAAGCTCGAGCTGCTCGCCCAGCAGGTCGACAGGACCGCGTCGGCGCGGGTCGGCCTCCACAACACCGATACGGTCGTGCACTGCATCCACGGCATCATCCGCACGCACGAGACCCAGAACGACTGGTTGCGGATGACGTTCCAGGTCCCCGGCGAGACGACCGAGCGAGCGATCGGCTTCTCGGGCAGTCGCGACAAGTCGTATCCGGTCGCGTACGAGCTACCGCCGGGCGCGACGCTGTGGGGTACCTGGGATCTCGCCGACTGGCACAAGCGCGATGGCAAGACGCTGCCCGCGAAGACCACGCTGTGGATCACCGCGACCTGGGATGCGAGCCGTACGCGCGATGTCTGGCGCGGCCAGGCAACGACCGGCTTCGGCCTGCGCGTGCCGTGAGCTACTGGACGACGATCACGCCCTTGTTCATGTCCATGCCGCAGGCGTAGCCGAGCTTGCCGGCCTTCGGGAACGTGACGTCGATCGCGACCGCGGTGTCGAGGGGCAGGGCGCGCTCGATCTTCTTGCCGTCGGCCATCGTCAGCACGATCTGCTTGGTGCAGGTCGCCTGCGTCTTGCGCGTGAACACCAGCGTGACCGGCTTGTTCGCGGGGACGTTGACCGTCTCCGGCTCGAAGCCCTTCTTCGTCACGCTGATCTCGAACTTCGGCGCATCGCTCTTCGGCGCCGTGTCGGCGAACGCGGTGACGGTGGTGGCGAGCAGGACCAGCGCGGTCTTCATGGTCCGTTAGATATAGATCAGCCGTGGCCGGTCGTCAGGTGATCTACTTCTCGAGCCTGTCGAGCGCTTCGATCAGCTCGTGAGGCCCCGCGGAGCGCTCGAGGACGAGCTTGCCGTCGCGGTCGAACACCTTGAGGTGCGGGATCATCGCGTCTCGCAGGTGCTTTCTGTAGGCGGGCGAATCGACATCCGCGACGTCGATCTTGCGCACCGCGATCTCGGGGTGCTCGCGTGCGAGCTCCGCGAGCTCGTGGTCGACCTCTTTACACGGCTCGCACCACGTGGCCCAGAAGTCGAACACCGTGATCTTGCCGGGGACCGGCGCGAGGTCCGCCACCGGATCCACCGCCTGCATGTCGAGGCCGGTCCAGTCGGTGGGCTTGTCGTGATCGTCATGACCGTGGTCGTGATCGCCGTGCTCGTGATCGTGGTCGTGATCCTCGCCGCCGCCGAACAGCGAGAAGCTCGTGCCCACGCGCAGCCCGACGAAGCCGCTCATGTCGAGCTGGCCGCCATCGACGTGCGTGTAGATCGGCAGCTTGGCCTGCGCGCCGAGGTACCAGGTGTCGGTCACCCGATACAGCGCCTCGATCCCGGTGATGACGTCGACGCGCCCGGTGTTGCCCTCGTCGGTGTGGATCACGCCGTTCCAGCGCTCGGCCGTCTCGGCCTGGGTCTCGGTCGTGAAGCGCAGCCGCCACTTGTCCCCGAAGTTGCGCGCGATGCCGAGGCCCGCCGCATAGCGATCGCCGGCCTGATAGCCGTGCTTGTTGCGATAGGTCGACTGCACGCTGAGCGCGAACACCTCCGCGCGCACCTTGCCGAACGTCCGCGACACATCGAAGCCGACGAGCGGCTGGATGATGCCGGCGCCGAACTGGGAGTGCTCGTGGGCGAGGCCCATGTCGCCGAGCTCGAACGGATCCTCCTCGGTGCGGCCGACGGGAAACGCGAGCCCGACTCGCGCGCCGAACGTGAAGCCCTTGGCGGCGCGCGCGAACCTCGCGAGCAGCCATGGATCGCCGAGGCCGACCAGCGTGTTGTTGTTGTGATGGACGAACGGATTCTCGACGTCGACCGCCTGGCCCGCCATGTCGCGATAGGTGATCGACGTGCTGAACACGCGCAGCGGCAGCACCAACCCCGCCGAGAACCACTCGGTGATCCCGAGGTCGGCGACCAGCCGCGACTCGGACGTGCGGATGTCCTGATCGTGGATGACGGTCTGCAGCCCCGCGCCGATCACCATCTCCATGGCGTCGTGCTGGGCGACGGCGGTGCTGCCGATCGTCGAGACGTCGAGCGACAGGCGGCCCGGCTCGATGTCCGTGGTTTCGGACCCTCCGACCGGAAGGTTCGGGTTGCTTCAACCCGCTCAACCGCCGCTGGCGTACGCCGGGGTATCCCAGAGCACCGCGGGGAGCACGGCAATTAGCCGCAAGTACTGCACGGGCGCACCGTACCCGAGATCGCGGTGAACGGCGTCCACTGTTCAAACCGAAATGCGGGTCACACCCGCGACGCGCGGTTAGTTATTTCGGTCTTGCTCTCGCGAGGATTCGTGTAGGGTCGCCGGCCTCAAAGCTCTCGGAGAGGTAAGACCCATGCGTTTCCTGCCTGCTGTTCTTCTCGCGCTTCCCATGTTCGCCGCCTGCGGTGGTGACGATGGTGAGGTCGCTGGCGTGTTCCCGGAGTCCGGTTTCGTTGGCCGCACGACGCGCGTTGCCGTCGTCGGTGACGGCACGTCGTGGGGTTCGGGCACCACGGTGGATTTCGGCCCGGGCGTCACGGTCAGCGCGGTCGAGGTTGCGAGCCCGAGCGCGCTGTTCGTCGACCTCACGATCGACCCGACTGCAACCCCCGGCGCGGTCGACATCAGCGTTGACGGGCAGACCCTTCCTGCGGGCTTCATGCTCGCGAGCCCTGTCGAGGTCGAGACGCTGCTGCCGCTCGCGCAGGGCGGCCTCAGCCTCTACTCGATCTCGAACCTCGACCTGCTCAACCCGTTCGACACCACCGTCGACGAGGAAACGGGCGAGTTCGTCGGTGTCACCGTCACGGCGGATGGGACCGGAATCGACGCCTTCGTCGCGGACGTCAGCGAGTTCGAGATCATCATCCAGGCGTCTGCTGATCTCGATGCCACTGGGGGCGCTCTGACGATCACGTCGGGCGGCCTTGTTTCACTACTCAACAACGCAGACGTCATCGCGCGTACGCCGACCCCGCTGACGGTGGGAACTCCGATCACGGACACGCTCGATGGCTCCGCGCTGTACGAAGTCAATCTGACGAGCGATCAGCTCCTCGCTCTGGAGGTCGAGGCGGATAGCACGGACGCCAACCTGAACTTCGTCCTCCTGCCTGCAAGCGGCAAGTGGGCCGACACGACCGCGGGCTTCACGTCGTCGGACAATCTGCTCGTTAGCAACGGCGACAAGTTCTACCTGTCGGTGCTCGATCTCGACCTCCTCAGCGGCTACGGCTACACGGTCAGTGCCACCACTGCGGTCGACCTCGACGGCGTGGCGGAGACGCCTGAAGCCGAGCCGAACGAGACGAGCGCCGCTGCAACCACCGGGACCGGCGCGGTCGTGCACTTCACGGCGGTCCTCGCAGACGATGTGGATGTCGACTTCTTCAAGGTCACCGTCGCAGACGGCCAGACGCTCCGCGTGCGGACCACTGCCGGTCCCGCAGGCATCACCGACACCGAGATCTCGATCTTCAATCCGAACGGTACGACCCCGACGAAGGACGCCAATGGCGAAAATATTGTCGGGTTCGACGTCGGTGTCGGTGATGACGTCGAGACCGAAACGCTCACCGCCGGCACCTACTTCATCAAGATCGAAGTGTCGTTCATCGGGTCGGTGTTCCTCGGATACGTGCCCGCGAACGACCCCTACGACGCGATCGTCACGGTCCAATAACACACCGCCCTGATTCGTAAGAAGCTCGCCAGGAATGGCGGGCTTTTTTTGTTCCGGAGGAGACCTCGCCGTAGAACCTGGACGACGAGCTCCGCCTGCAGGTCCAGTGAGTTAGCACTCTCTACGCAACTGTTTTTCGAGCCGGGCGAAGAGCGCGCATGCCTTTCAGACGCTGTTTCTCGTATCGTTCCGCCATGAGAGTTGCGCTGGCTTTGGTGATGGTCGCGGTGGTCGCTGGGTGCACGAAACGTAATCCAGCCGCGTGCTGCACGTCAGGCTGAGGATTGCCAAACAGCAGGGCTTCCTGCCGGCTCCGACTGCGAAGACGGCCTCACCTGCGTGTTCGGGACCTGCATCCTGGCAACGTGCACGACGAATGCTGATTGCCCAGCGGAGGTACCTGACTGCAACGAAGCCGGTCAGTGCGTCGAGTGCCTGGATTCGTCGGAGTGCGGGGACCAGATCTGCAATGCGAGCTCGCAATGTGCCGCGTGCGTCGATGATGCGGAGTGCCAGGACGGCGGGTTCTGCATCGAGGGGCATTGTAGAACCTCGATCGTCCCGCTCCTCGCGGACGTCTGCGATGCCGAGGCGACGGGAGACCTCGAGCTCACCTCGTTCAATACCACCACCGAGGCCACCAACTGCACTCAGATCCTCGCTCAAGACAACGGTCCCGATATCTGCGTGGTCCGGGCGAGCACCGTGCAGGTTGCGGCGGGATCCACCGTCAGCATAACCGGTGAGCGAGCACTGGCCGTGGTGGCGGACGGTGACTTGATCATCGAAGGCACGCTCGACGTCTCGGCCAACGTCATCAGGAGTGGGCCTGGTGGCGGGGGCATCGAATCAGGCGGAGTTGCAACTGCGACCACCGGAGGAGGTGGTGCTGGCTTTGCCGGTGGGGGTGGCTCTGGTGGTTCGACATCGATCGGCGGCGCGGCGAACAGCGGCGAGGCGCAGTCGAATCCGCTTGCGCCGCTTCGCGGTGGCGCGCGCGCTGGCGGCGAGTTCGGCGGCGGTGGTGGTGGTGCACTCCTGGTCATCTCGTGTCGAGGAGCCATTCGGATCTCTGGGTTGGTCGACGCGGGCGGCGGAGGAGGGCGTGGAGGTGCCGGGAATCAGACCTCGATCGTCGTTGGAG
>JAEYYY010000249.1 GCA_023430775.1 Pseudomonadota bacterium | reverse complement strand
CAGTGCCTCGAGGGCGGGCATCGGGTCGACCATCGACGTCTCGTGCATCCCGTAACGAGGCGCCGCCTCGTCGGGGAAGTACACGTGAATCACGTCGAGGTCGACCGGCGCGAACCGGCGCAGCGCGACCACCGCATCGAGTGCCGCCGCGGTCGTCGCGGTGTCATCCCAGCCCAGCACCGCGTGGAGTGGCGTGCCGGTCGTCGACCAGCGCACGAGCGGCGCCGGATCGCGGACCACGAGGAGCGGGATCGCGGATCTGTGCGCGAGCTGCTTCACGATCGCACCGGGATCGCGTCCGGCCGCGACCACGAGCAGATCGGCGTCGCGCTCGGCCGCCGCGACGCCATCCGGCCCGCGACCGAGGTCGATGGTGATGGCCGGCCCGAAGATCGGTTCGAGCGCACGAGCGACCTCCAGCGCGCCGGGCGCCCCCGAGGAGATTCCGCAGATGATGGGCATGACACGTCCTTCCGCAGTGGAGTGAACGAGCGCGCGACGCGCCCGACGAGGTGACGATCGTCGTCGGGCTATCAGCGCGGAGGCGGAACAGGCGGTCGGCTGGCGGGCGGCTGCTGCACGAGACCGTTCTCGCTGCGCACCGGTGCACAGCGTTCGATGTGCGACACCGGGCAAGGCTGCGCGGTGGCGAGGACGACGTCTTCGGTAGCCTCCACCGGCTCGACGAGCTCGCCCATCTCGACCACATCCACGACCTCGGCTGCTGCGTCCCCGGCGTCGACCGCGATCGCGATGCCAAACAGGAACACGATGCCGAACACTCGCAGCGCGCTGGCGAGCCAGCTCGAGGATCGATCTCGCCTTCCTGGTCTCACTGGAACCACTATGTCACCCATCCCCGGTACACCAAGCGCGGCCCGATAGCGTGCGAAGCCAACTCGCGCACGACCATCGCACCGGGCGCGACGACCGCGATCGGCGGCGTGAAGATCAATGCGATTCGCGCATCGCCGAGGGTACGTCCGATGCAAATGCGAAAGATCATGAGAATCGCGTTGCTGGTGTTGCTGGTGGGCTGCACGGACGTGGAGGAATCGCCGAGCTCCACGCCCCTCGGTCTCGACGAATGTGACGACGCCGCTGCAGGCGGCTGGAAGAACAACTTCCTCCCGCAGTCGACGGGGCGTTCCGAATACATCTTCAAGGCTGTCCCGGTCGAAGCCTCGGGGCGTGCGATCGATGCGGTGATCGGTTTCTCCGACGGGCGCGCGGACGCGTTCGCCGATCTCGGCCCGATCCTGCGCTTCAACCCGCAAGGGTTTGTCGACGCGCGCAACGGCGGCGGTCGCGCGCTCGCCGGGTTCTCGACGGGCGGAAGTCTGTACGGCTACCGCACCGTCGCCGAGCAGAACCCGAGCAACCCCGAGAACCCGCGAAAGGCGTGGGTCATCCACGAGCCCGAGGCCCTGATCGTGCGCCGCATCTTCACCGAGTACGACTCCGGCGCATCGGGCTACAAGGCAATCGCCGAGCGCCTGAACGCCGAGGGCATCCCCGCGCCGCGCGACGGTCGCAAGGGTCACAAGACCGGCGTGGGATGGGGACACTCCAGCATCCGCGCGATCCTGACGTCGGCGAAGTACGTCGGGACGTGGACGTGGAACACCACCGAGTGGTCGCGCAAGTCGGGCAAGTCGCGACGCCGCGATCGACCGGCCTCGGAACACGTGACCCGCGAGATGCCCGAGCTGGCGATCGTCGATCGCGCACTTTGGGATCGGGTCCAGTCGCGCATGACGCGGGTGCAGCGCACCGGAACCAAGGGCGGGCGTCCGGCCGGTGGTGGACGTCCGTACCTCGTGAGCGGCCTGCTCTTGTGCGCCAGCTGCGGCGGCCCGATGTCGATCCACGGTTAGAAGATCAATGCCGGCGTGCGCTACGCAAACTTCGCCTGCACTGCGAACCGCTCGCGCGGGGATGCCATCTGCGCCAGCTCGTCGAGTCTGTCGGAGCGCAAGATCACCAGCGCACTGCTCGCGGGACTGCGCGACTCGATCGGCTCGCCGGAGTTCGCGGCTGCGTTCGTCCGCGGGTTCGAACGCCGGTACAAGGAGCGCGCTCGCAGGCCCGCCGCTGGTGTCGACCTCGGGCGCCAGCTGCGCGAGGCCGAGTCCCGCGTGAGTAACCTGGTCGCCGCGATCGCCCGCATGCCCGACAGCGAGGCGCTCTGCTCGCAGCTCGCGATCGAGGAGTCGACGGTCAAGCGCCTGCGGTCGGAGGTCGCCCCAGGGCACCCGAGGCGCCGCGGGTCCTGCCCTCGCCTGCCGCGATCCAGTCGGCCATCGCCGGCATGCTGGAGTCACTGGAACGCGAGGCGCCCGAGCGCGGTCGCGAGATCCTCGCGCGCGTCATCCCCGGTAAAGCTGACGTGCCGAAAAGACGATGCCCCGGGAACATGGAATGTCACCGGGGCTGTCCGCTTGAGAGACCTGGTAGCAGTCTCCGCAAACTTCAGTAGCGGGGGCGTCATTTCGCGTGCAAACACCTGGCAACTCTTCAGGATTCGCATCGGATGACGCTTCAAAACGGCCTCTCGACGAAGTCGACTTCGAGTTCCTCGATTACCTCGTCAAGATGTCCAGCATCCCGTTCCATCGGCGACACCGATCTGCACTCTCTCGATGATCCGCCAGAACGCGCCACGCGGTGACTTTAACCGAGCCGAGGCGATCCCTCGCCTGACCAGCGTGTCGCGTCAGTCAAAGAACCTTGAATGAGACCTCTCGTTCGCGAAGAGTTTGCTCCGGCGACAACCGCTCAAGTCTTTCGACGAGGCCATCGGACATTGCCGCTAGGTCTTGATCCCGTGGGCCTTGTCGATGCCATCCAAATCGATCCATGAGAAGCCATTGCACAATCGGCTGCATACTGGAGGCGATGGTCAACATTCGAAGAAGCGTCCGAAGCACGTTGTCCGAATCGTCGGGAACATAGGGTGCAACTGGTCTGGGCGGCTCGGCCTTGACGTCGTTGTCGGTCTCCTGTGTGCGCGCTCCGTCGAACAGGAGGCGAAGGTGCAAGTGGTTTGCGTCGAAGAGCTTGGCCTGTTCCTCATTGATACCGCGACGCAACATCACTGATCTCATGCTGCACACGACTGCCTGTGGACCATGCTTGATCTTGTTGTACGCCGTCGCCGAGAGCTGATTGATTCCTTGGCCCAACCAATCAAAAACGACGTCGATGCTCTCGCCGAACCGATGCCATTTCGGTCGCTCTTCTGCATCGACCGCCTTCATATCATCCGGCCACGAGATCCCGAGCAGCCGAGCGAGTCCCGGTATGTCCAGCGCTTTCGTACTACGAAAGAACTGACGTGGATTGATAACGCCGCGGCCGCGCGAGACCAATGCATCGATTGAAGTCTCGTAGTACGGCCTTGACTCTGCACGCTCGTCAAGCGGCCCGTTCTTGAGGTTGAGGCCTCGAACCAGATCTGGGATCGCAAACTCGCGCCGTTTCGACCACGCGCAAAGCACTATCAGTACTGAGGTCATGTCCTCTATGAAC
>JAEYYY010000247.1 GCA_023430775.1 Pseudomonadota bacterium | reverse complement strand
ACGCGTTCGTCCTCGCGATCCTCGCGCTGCTCGCGGTCGACACCCGGGCGCCCGCGGCGCCGCAGACCCTGCGGTGCGACGATCTGTCCACCGAAGATCTTGCAGTCGATGGCGTGCTCGACGACTGGCAGGGCAAGCCCCTGGCGAAGATCGGCACCGCCGGCGAGGGGACGCTCGAGCTCCGCTGCTCGTGGGATGGCAGCGCGCTCGCACTCGCGCTCCGCTTCGACGACGACCGGATCGTCCGCGTGCGCAGCGGTCGCGCCGACGAGGATCGCGTCGACATCAAGATCGGTGCGGGCGGCAAGCCGATCGCCGCATCGATCAAGCCGGGCAACGCGATCGCCAAGGCCGTGATCGCGAGACCACCGCGCAGCGCGATCGCCGATTCGCTCCAGCCCAAGGGCTTTCAGATCGAGGCGCGGATCCCGGCCTCGGTGATCACCGGGTTCTCGGCGAGCACGCCGTCGCTGTCGCTCGCCGTCACGTTCCACGATTCCGATGCCGCGACCGGCGGCGATGCGGTCGATCTGACGCTCGCCGCGACGATCGAGCTCGGCGATCGCAAGAACCTGCTCGATGACTTCCTCAGGACCACGCGACTCAGGAAGTCCGACGTTCGTGTCGACACGCTCGCCGACGTCGATCCGGATCGCCGCGGCAAGGAGCGCGTGGTCGCAGGCGGCACCGTGATCGGCGTGCTGACCGACAAGTTCGGCTACGTCACCCTGCCGGCGCAGAAGCCGAGCGACGTGCTCGGTGTCGAGCTGATCCCGCTCGGCAATCGCGGTCACTCGATCATCGCGGCGCGCGTCAAGCAATCCGGCAACGGCGGCTCGCGCGAGCTGCTGATGCTGTGGACCGTGTGGTCCGGTCAGCTCGAGCCGCTCGCGTCGATCGAGACCAAGAAGGTGCTCGGCGCCAACACGCTCGAGGCGTCGTGGAAGATCGTCAAGGGCAAGAAGGGCCCGGAGCTGTGGCTCGAGCCGAAGCCGGCGGTCGGCTTCACGGCAGACACCTGGAACGAGGAGCCGGCGCGCGACGTCGATCCCATCGTGTTGCCGTGGGACGCGAAGCGCGGCGGCGTCGCCTACTTCGTCGAGGGCAAGCAGCTCCAGATCTCGCGCCGCGATCTCCCGAAACCGAAACGTCGCTAGCGCGAGCGCTCGTGATCAGTGATCCGGCGTTCGGCTAGCCGGCAAGCGCGACCGACGGGAACAGCACGCGGCCATCGGCGGTGGCGCGCAGGGCGCCGACGACGTGCGCGATCGTCTGCACCGGCGTGTTCGGATCCGCCTGTAGCGAGATGATGCGCGATGGATCGGGCATCCCGCCGCGGCCCGCGGCTCGCGGCCACCAGCGCTGGACGATGTCGTCGAGCGTGGCGGTGAGCTCGCGCAGCGCGTGCGGGTGATCGAGCGGGATGCTGCGCTTTGGCTTGGCGAGCGAGCCTTCGAGACCCGAGCGCGACCAGATCAAGATCTCGCGCGCGAGGACCGACACCATCATGCCGGGCGCGTGCGCGACCTCGTCGGGCGAGGGCAGGGCGAGCGGCGCGGCGACCGCACCTTCTGACGTTTGCGTCGCGAAGTAGAGATCCTCGACGCCGGCCTCGCGCGCGCTGACCGCGATCTCGATCAGCGAGCGATACGGGGTGGCGCGATCGAGGAACATCGTCAGCTCCGGCTTCGCGCGGTTCGCGAGCCGCTGCGCGATCGCGTGCTTGATCGGTGGGATCACCAGCTCGTCGCCCCGGCGCTCGTAGGCGACCTGCTGGCCATCGACGATCAATGATCGCGGTGTCGCGATCAGAGAGAGCCGATTGACGTCGAGTGCGTCATAACCGGCACCGGCGACGATCGGCACCTCGACGGGACGCTCCGTGATCGGGCGGGCATCGTTGGCGCTTTGCGCTACGGCCGGGGCGGAACCGAAAACGAAGACGACCACCAGGAAGGCACGCATGGCGAGCCCACCCTCGTCACGATCGGTCGCACGCGGAACCTCGCCGGTCGGTCAGGTCGAGGACGCGGCGTAGCCGTCGTCGTACGGCATGTCCTCGTAATCCTCGCGGTACAGCGCGCCGAGGTGCTTGTCGACGAACACCTTGATCAGATCGGGGTCGTACATCTTGCCCGCGGTCTTGGTCAAAATCGCCTCGCACTCCTCGAGGGGGAGCGCGGTCTTGTACGGACGATCGGTGGCCATCGCGTCGTAGGCATCGGCGATCGCGACGATGCGCGCGGCGATCGGGATCGAGTCACCGACCATCTTGTCGGGATAGCCCGAGCCGTCCCAGCGCTCGTGGTGATTGCGCACCGCCGGCATGATCGGGTGCAGCATCTCGATCTTCGACGCGATGTCGTAGCCCTTCACCGGGTGCTCGCGCATGTGGACCCACTCGGTGTCGTCGAGCGGGCCGGGCTTGAGCAGCACGGCATCCTTGATGCCGATCTTGCCGATGTCGTGGAGGAACGCGCCGAACTCGAGCGTCTCGAGGCCGTCGGCCGGATAGCCGGCCTCCTTCGCGAGCACGAGCGAGAACGCGGCGACGCGGCCGCAGTGACCCTTGGTGTACGGATCCTTCGCTTCGATCGCCTCGGCGAGGCCGAACAGCGCCTGGCGGTTCGCGATCTTGAGCTTCTCGTAGCTCTCCTCGAGCTCCTTGGTGCGCTCCTTGACCACGACATCGAGGAGCGTCTCGCGGCGCTGCAACTTCTGCTGATCGAGCGACAGCTTGCGGACCAGCTCGCGCTGCTCCTCGACCAGCGTCAGCAGCTTCATGCCTTCGCCGACCAGCGCGACGAGGCGCGAGCGTTCGCTCGGCTTGGCGACGAGACGGATGATGATGCCCTTGTGCGCGGGGCGATAATCGAGCTCGACGGCATCGTCGGGCGACGACACCAGCGCGATGCGCAGCGCCTCGGGCGCGTGGATCACGCTGGCCTCGAGGAAGCCGACGCCATCGAACGTCGAGTTGTTCGCGGTGCCGTGAAACGTGACGACCACATGCGCCGGCGCCGCACGCAACTTGTTGAGCGCCTCGACGGTGGAGCGCGCGGTCTCGACCTGTAGTCCGAGTCCACCAAGCATCTCCGCCAGTTCGCCGAGTGCCTCCACCTGCGGATGGGCGACCAGGGCGCGGAAACGGCGACTCACGCCGTCGACTATATCCGTGGCAAACCCCGGAACAATAGGTAGATTGCAGCCGGCTCGTCGGGCGCACGGGCCGTGGGACTCATGCAATCAGAAGTCACAGGAAATCTGTCCGGCCTCAAGGCGAGCGAGATCAAAGCACTGGAGCGGTTGTATCGGCGACGGGTAGCCCCCAGTGAGATCGTCTCGACCGAGCTCGCAGCTCAGCTCGCCGCGCAATCTGCGGAGATCCATCGCCAGGTCGGCGTCTTGATCGACCGCCGTGGCGCCATCGCACACGTCATGGTCGGCGATGCGTCCAAGATCTTCCTGCCCGACGTCGGCCGTATGCGTGGTGGCCAGGGGCGTCTGCGCGGCCTCCGCCTGGTCCACACCCACCTGCGTGGCGAGGCCCTGACACGCGATGACTTCACGGATCTCGCGCTCCTGCGGCTCGATGCCGTGGCCGCGATCGGCGTCGACGCATCCGGTCATCCCGGCAAGCTGTTCATCGGCCACCTCAGCGCGGATCCCCACGCACCGCCCGATCGCCCCTGGGTCGAGCTTCCTGCCGAGCAGGCAACCAACCCGCGCACCAACTTCGCGGAGCTGATCGCGCAGCTCGAGGCCGAGCAGGCCCGGCTCGGTCGCGCCATGATCCAGGACCACGGCCAGGGCAAGACCCGTGCCCTGCTGGTCCACGTCGGGGTCGGCAAGGCACGTGACTCCGAGGCACGCGTGGCCGAGCTCAAGGAGCTGTGCCGGACCGCGGGAGTGAAGGTGCTCGACGTCATCGTCCAGCGCCGCCCCGAGGCGGATCCGCGGTTCCTCGTCGGTCGCGGCAAGCTGGACGAGATCCTGCTGCGCGCGATGCAGCTCGGCGCCGAGGTGGTGATCTTCGATCCCGACCTGACCCCGGGTCAAGCTCGCTCGATCTCCGATGCCACCGAGCTCAAGGTCATCGATCGCACGATGCTGATCCTCGACATCTTCGCGCAGCACGCGACGTCGCGAGACGGCAAGCTGCAGGTCGAGCTCGCGCAGCTGCGCTATGCGCTGCCGCGCCTCGTCGAGAAGAACACGATGATGTCGCGGCTGACCGCCGGTCCCGGTGGTCAAGCGGGGCTCGGCGGGCGCGGTCCCGGTGAGACCAAGCTCGAGATCAATCGCCGCCGTGCGCGCGAGCGGATCCAGATCCTCGAGAAGCGGCTCGAAGATCTCGCCGGCGATCGCCGGTTGCGCCGACAGCGCCGCACCGATCGCGAGATCCCGATCCTTGCGATCTGCGGCTACACCAACGCCGGCAAGTCGACGCTGCTCAACTCGCTGACCCAGGGCGATGCGCTCGCCGCCGACAAGCTGTTCGCGACGCTCGATCCGATCAGCCGGCGGCTGCGCTTCCCACACGAGCGCGAGGTGGTGATCACCGACACCGTGGGCTTCATCCGCGACTTGCCCGCCGAGCTGACGCGCGCGTTCCGCGCCACGCTCGAGGAGATGGCGGATGCGGATCTACTGCTCCACGTCGTCGATGCCTCGGATCCCGATCGCGATCAGCACATCGCGGCGGTCGACAAGATCCTCGGCGAGCTCGGCCTCGCGGAGAAGCCGCGCGTGATCGTGTGGAACAAGGCCGACAAGATCACGCCGGAGGATGCCGATCACCTGGCGGCCCACTCCAAGGGTATTGGCTCGCTGGCACACGGTGGCTTCGTCGTCTCGGCGCTCGAGCGCGAGACCTTCGGGCCGCTGCTGCTCGCCGTCGAGCGCGCGCTGTGGCAGCAGGGCAAGGAGACGCCGGTCGCGGGCCGCGCCCACCCCGGCGGGTTCGGGG
>JAEYYY010000205.1 GCA_023430775.1 Pseudomonadota bacterium | reverse complement strand
GCCTGGAGCAGCAGCGCGCGGCGATTGCCGGCGCCGGTCGACAGCGCACCTGCGGGTGCGGCCGGGAAACCTTCGTCGGTCATCCGCCGTCTCCGGTCAGCCGCGCGACCTCGTCGAGGAACTTCTTGCCGAGCACCGGATCCACCATGTGGACATATGCGGCGTAGCCGGCGAGGTAGGCCGGGAAGTCGGCGTGGTCGCCGGCCTGCGACGCGAGGCCGTGCTTCGCGCAGTTGTGAAGGATCGCGCGGAACCGCCGGCGATCGGCGCGCGGGATGTTGATCTTGTCGTTGACCACCAGCCCGGTGACGCGCTGCTGGTGCTTGTTGCGGAGCACGCGGCGCTTGTCGGCGCGCTCGGTGAAGCCCTCTTGCTGGCAGATGCCGTCGACCCACCACAGGAAGCGGCCGAGCTCGAGGTCGGGCTTGGCGCGGAACGAGAACGTCAGGTCGTCGGCGTAGCGCGTGTACGTGGCGCCATACTTGAGCGCCAGCTTGTCGAGGCGCGCGTCGAGCCGGCGCGAGATCAGATTTGCGAGCGCGGGTGACGTGGGTGCGCCCTGCGGCAGCACGCCGGGCCACACGACGTGACCGCTGTCGAGCTTGGGCCGGTAGGTGGTCAGGCCGGCGAGCGTGGCCGCGACCTCCTCGTTGTAGCCGAGCCACTGGAACAGTCCCTTGACCCGGCGGTAGTGCACGGTGGGAAAGAAGTCCTTGAGGTCGAGCTTGAGGACGATCGCGGCGCGGGTGTGCGGCGCCGCGTTGGTCACCGTGGAGCGGTGCGGGACGAAGCCGTGGCAGGCATCGTGGAGTGGCACCTTTGCCAGGATCGCGTCGAGGATCGTGCGCTGCACCTTGCGAAGCGGCGTCCGCGGCGCGGCGATCTTGCGCGTGCCGCCCTTGGCTTTCGGGATCTCGAACTCGACGTAGCCCGAGCCCGGCTCGACGCCGGGACGCATCAGCCTCGAGAGCTCGTCGACCGGCACGCCGACGAGCCGCGCGACGGCGGCGGCATCGGCGAGCGGCGGCAGCTGGTACGCGTCGAGCGCCTTCGGACGCGTGGCCGTCTTCACCTTGCGCTGCGGGTGATCGTCGGTCGGAAAGATGCCGAAGGCCCAGCCGGTGGGATTGTGGCGGCCGAGGGGCGAGCCCTGCTCGACGCGATAGCGAATGTCGGGCGGCGCGACATCGGCGAGACCGAGCGCGCGCACGGCTCGCTTCGCCGCGGTGCGAACCTGCGGGTTCGGATCCTTGATCACCCGGCGCAACAGCCGCGCGGCGATGCTCTGCGGAAACACGTGGCGGCAGGTGTCGATCGCGGTCGCGCGATCCTTCGGATCGAAGCTCGCGATCAGCGCCTCGGCATGCGGCACCAGCAGGTGCGCGACGTAGTGGCGGCCGACCTGATACTCCGCCGGCGCGCGCGGATTGCTGAACAGCTGGTTGATCTTGGCCAGCTGGTTCGCGTCGCCGGTCGCCGTGGCAAGCGTCTTGAGCTCCAGCAGGAGATCGACGAGCGTGAGCACCGCCACGAGAATCCTCTCTCACCACGGCGGGTGCAAGCAGGCGACGGGGAAAGTAGGATCGCGGAGATGGCCACTGCCCGCGAGCTCGACTTCGGTCGCTACGAGCTGCTGCTCGAGCTCGCGCGCGGCGGGATGGCGGAGCTCTACCTCGGCAGGTTGCAAGGCGCCGGCGGGTTCTCGAAGCTGGTCGCGGTCAAGCGCATCCTGCCGCACCTCGCGCAGGACAAGCAGTTCACCCAGATGTTCATCGACGAGGGCCGGATCGCCGCGCGGCTCTCGCATCCCAACGTCTGCCAGGTGTTCGAGCTCGGGAACAGCGACGGCCAGCTGTACCTCGCGATGGAGTACCTCGAGGGCGTGTCGCTCGATCAGCTGATCGCGGCGTCGCCGGATCGCCGCCCGGATCCGCGGCTGGTCGCGGGGATCCTCGCGCAGGGCGCGGAGGGCCTGCACTACGCGCACACGCTGCGCGATCACTCGGGGCGCGCCACGCCCGTCGTCCATCGCGACGTGTCGCCGCAGAACCTGTTCGTCACCGTCGACGGCGTCTGCAAGGTGCTCGACTTCGGCGTCTCGAAGATGACCACCGATCCGTCGCGCACCAACAGCGGCGTCATCAAGGGCAAGCTGCCGTACATGCCGCCGGAGCAGATCCGCGGCAGCGCGCTCGATGGTCGCGCCGACGTGTTCGCGCTCGGCGTCTGCGCGTGGGAGGCGCTCGCCGGCGAGCGGCTGTTCGATCGGCCGTCCGATTACCTGACGTGGCAGGCGATCGTCGAGGAGCCGGTGCCTTCGCTCGCCGCGCGCTGGCCCGCGTGCCCGCCGGCGGTCGAAGCCATCGTGTTGCGTGCCCTCGCGCGCACGCCCGAGGAGCGCCAGCCCTCGGCGCAGGCGTTCGCCGACGAGCTGCGCGGCGCGCTCGGCTTCGCGTCGACCCCCGAGATCGGGACCGTCGTGCGCACGCTGTTCGGCGCCAAGCTCGCCGCGCGCTCGCAGCAGGTCGCGCAGGCGCTCGCGGCGCGCGATCCGGATACTTCCCTGGCGGGTGTCACGGCCCCGGCGATGCCGCGCACGGGCGATGCGGGCGCGACGCTCGAGGTGGTTCCCGCGGGCGCTCCGTCGGCGAGCATGGAGCTGCGCGAGCACTCGGCGGTGCTCGAGCGGCCGACGGTGCGGAGTCAACCGGCCGCTGCGTCGTTCGGTGGGGTGACGCCGCCGCCGGTGCAGCCGAGCGCGGTCGTGCCGCCCGCGTATCCAGCACCGACCTCGGTCTCGCCACCGAATAAGACGAACAACCTGGCGGTGATCGTGATCATCGCGCTCCTCGCGGCGGCGCTCGCCGTCGTGATCACGATCCTCGCGCTACGAGGCGCCTCCGAGACGGCCGGCGATGCCGCGCTGGTGGTGGCGCCTGATGCAGCGACGGAACGCCACGATCTCGATCGCCTCGACACGCTGCGCAAGCTCGACAAGCTGAAGGACCTCGGCAAGCTGAAGCGCAACCTCGAGGATCTGCGCGACGAGCTGCACGGCGACAAGCCGGAGAGCTCCGAGGAAGCGCCCGAGACCGGACGCCTGAAGCTCACCACCGATCCGGAGGCAAAGATCTTCGAGGGCGACACCGAGCTGGGAACGACGCCGCTCGACATCCAGCTGCCGGCGGGCACGCACGAGCTCCGCGTGATCTACAGC
>JAEYYY010000378.1 GCA_023430775.1 Pseudomonadota bacterium | reverse complement strand
CACGAGTACTTCGCGAAGCTGTGCACGCAGATCACGCTCGCGCTGAGCGAGGTGACCGAGGACGACGTCGTGTTCCGCGTCGACCTGCGCCTGCGGCCCGAGGGCAGCAAGGGCGCGATCGCGAGCTCGATCGAGTCGCTCGAGCGGTACTACGAGACGTTCGGCCGGCCGTGGGAGCGCCAGGCGTGGATCAAGGCGCGGCCGTGCGCCGGCGATCGAGCACTCGGCGACGAGGTGCTGACCACGCTGCGACCGTTCGTGTTCCCGCGGCTGGTCGCACCGACGACGATCGACGACGTCCGCGAGCTCAATCGCCGGATCAAGCGCGAGCTGGTGCGCAGGGGTAGCGACGCGGGCTTCGATCTCAAGAACGGTGAAGGCGGCATCCGCGAGATCGAGTTCTTCGTCCAGGCGCTCCAGCTGATCCACGCCGGCAAGCGACCGAGCCTCCGGGTCCGCGGCACGCTCGCCGCACTCGACGCGTTGCTGTTCGCCGGGCTGATCACCGACGACGAGCACCTCGATCTGTGGCGCGCCTACTGCTGGCTGCGCCGCGCCGAGCACGTGCTCCAGCTCGAGGGCGGCCTGCAGACGCAGATCGTTCCCGACGACGACACCGCGCGCGCCGTGCTCGCTCGCCGCCTCGGTTACCCCACCGATCGCGCGTTCGCGATGGATCTGTTCAAGCACACCTCCGCGGTCAGCAAGCTGTTCGCCACGCTCGGCGAGGACGACGGCGAAGAGCCCGACGTCCTCGCGATCATGTCGGGTCAGCTCACCGACGAGGAAGAAGCCGCCGCGCTCGGCCGGCTCGGCTTCACCGATGTCACCGCCGCCCACGCCGAGCTCGCGCGTGCGCGTCGCGGTGCCGGCTCGCCGCTGTCGCCATCGGCACCGCGTCACGATCTCGGCAGCGCGCTGCTCGCCGAGGTCGCCGCATCTGCCGATCCCGATCAGGCGCTGCGCTACCTCGTCGATCTGATCGCGCGTCGCGGGGAAGCGTGGAGCGTGTGGCGATTGCTCGAGGAGTCGCCCGCGCTCGTGCGCCTGCTCGGCTCGCTGCTCGGTGCCAGCGCCTATCTCGCGCGCACGCTGGTCGACACGCCCGAGCTGATCGATCTGCTGGTCTCGCTCGGCCAGACCACGCCGACCCGGACGTACCAGCAAGTGTCGGCCGACTTCGCGGCGCGGCTCGCCACCGTGGATCGGTCGGACGAAGAGAGCCTGTGGAGCGCGATCGCCGAGGTCAAGAACGGTCACGTGCTGCGCGTCGGGCTCGCCGACTTCGCGGGTGCGCTCGACTCGCTGCAGGTGTGCGCCGAGCTGACGATCATCGGCGAGGCCTGCCTCGAGCACGCGCTCGCGATCGTCGATGCCCAGCTCGCCGAGCGTCACGGCAGGCCACCCGACAACGCCAAGCTCGCGGTGCTCGGCCTGGGCAAGCTCGGCGGGCGCGAGCTCGGCTACGGCGGTGATCTCGACGTCGTGTTCGTGTTCTCGGGCGATGGTGACGGCGAATCGGACGGCCCGTCACCACTGTCCACGATCGAGTGGTTCTCGCGCTGCGCCCAGCGCCTGCTCGGCGCCTTGCGCCAGCGCACGCCACGTGGCCGGCTCTACGAGGTCGACACGCGGTTGCGCCCGAGCGGCTCGCAGGGCCTCCTCGTGACGTCACTGCGCGGCTGGACGCGCTATCACGCCGAGGAGGCGCGGCTGTGGGAGCGCCAGGCGCTGACGAAGCTACGTGCGGTGGCCGGAGATCCTGCCCTCGGCGCGGAGGTCGAGCGCCTCGCGCGCGAGACGGTCTATGGCTCGCCGCCCCCGCGATCGATCGCGGAGCAGATCCATCAGATGCGGCTGCGCATCGAGCGCGAGCTTTCCGGAGGCGTCGATCTGAAAGCCGGTTCGGGTGGTGTCATCGACATCGAATTTGCCGCACAGTACCTGCAGCTCGCGCACGGTCACACCGAGCCCTCGTTGCGTACATCGTCGACGGCAGGAGCACTGCTCGCTGCAGCTGCGTGTGGCGTCGCCAGCGCGCGCGATGTCGAGCTGCTCGAACAGGGTTACCGGTTTCTGCGCGGCATCGAGCATCGCTTGCGCGTGGTCAACGATCAACCGATCCATCGCTTGCCGGACAGCAAGCTCGAGCTCGATCGGCTCGCGCGGAGATCTGGTTTTCCCGACGGTGCCGTCCTCCTCCAGCACGTGGATCGCTGGCAGCGCGACGTGCGCGAGGTCTACCGGCGTTTGCTCGGTGCGTAGCACGCTACACAGCCGCGTCGCGTCATTGTGGAGAAGTAGATCGCCGCGAGTGCAGTGCTTGTGCTCGCACTCCTGCATTGGTACGAACCAGGTATGGGCATCAAGAAGCTCGACACCATCTGGATCGACGGCCAGCTCGTCCCCTGGGACGCGGCCACCGACCACCTGCTCGCGCACACGATGCACTACGGCGTCGGTACCTTCGAGGGCATCCGCGCCTATCAACGCGCCGATGGGCGCACCGCGATCTTCCGGCTGCGCGAGCACGTCGAACGCCTGCTCGATTCATCCGCGATCTGCACGATGGAGGTGCCGTTCACGCGCGACCAGCTGATGGCCGCGTGTGCCGAGGTCGTCCGCTCGAACAAGATGACGTCTTGCTACCTCCGCCCGCTGGTCTATCTCGGCTACGGCGCGCTCGGCCTCGGCTCGCTCGAGCCGCCGGTTCGCACCATGATCGCCTGCTACGAGTGGGGCGCGTACCTCGGAGATGATGGCCTCAAGAAGGGCATCAAGTGCATGATCTCCGGCTACACCCGCGCCAACGGCAACGCCGTCATGAACAAGGGCAAGATCTGCGGTCAGTACGTGACCTCGGTGCTCGCGAAGCGGATGGCGATCAAGAGCGGCTTCGAGGAGGCGCTGATGCTCGACCCGCAGGGCTACGTCGCCGAGGGCACCGGCGAGAACATCTTCGTCGTCAAGCACGGCGTCGTCCGCACCCCGCCCACGTCCGCGGCGATCCTCTCCGGCATCACCCGTGACACCGCGATCCAGCTCCTCCGCGAGCAGGGCGCCGACGTCCGCGAGGAGATGATCGCGCGCGACGAGCTGTACACCGCCGACGAGGTGTTCCTGACCGGCACCGCCGTGGAGATCACGCCGGTGCGCGACATCGACCACCGCAAGGTCGGTCGCGGCGAGGCCGGCCCGATCACCCGCCGCGTCCAGGAGTCCTTCTTCTCCGTCGTGAAGGGCAAGGACACCAAGCACGAGCACTGGCTGACGTACATCTGATCCCCGATTCCGTGTCCAGGGGGTCCGACCCGGCCCCCGGGAACAGTGATTTCTCGGACCGATCCTTGCCGCGGCCGCTGCTATCATTCTCCGCGTGCAGCCCGGGGATGTCCTGCTGGACAAGTACCGCGTCGAGGAGGTCCTCGGCACCGGCGGCATGGGCAAGGTCGTTCGCGCCTCGCACCTGTTTCTCCAGAAGGAGTTCGCCATCAAGGTGCTGCTGCCGCACATGGCGGACAGCGCCGAGACCGTGTCGCGGTTCCTCCGCGAGGCGCAGGCGACCTCGAAGCTGAACTCGGAGCACATCGCCCGCGTGTTCGACACCGGCCGGCTCGCCGACGGCGCGCCGTTCATGGTGATGGAGTATCTGCAGGGCAACGACCTCAACCAGATCATCCGGCACCACGGACCGCAGCGCCCGAACGTCGTCTGCGATCTGATGCTGCAGGCGTGCGAAGGCATGGCGGAGGCGCACTCGCTCGGCTTCGTCCATCGCGACATCAAGCCGTCGAACTTCTTCATCACCACGCGCGCCGACGGCTCGATGCTGCTCAAGATCCTCGACTTCGGGATCTCGAAGTCACCGGTCGGCGTCACCGAGCTGACCGGCTCGTCGACGGTGATCGGCACGCCGACGTACATGTCGCCCGAGCAGATGAAGAGCGGCAAGGCCGCCGACGCGCGCAGCGACATCTGGTCGATGGGCATCGTGATGTACCAGCTCCTGGACGGCCGGCCGCCATTCGTCGGCGAGAGCTACGCCGAGCTGGTGCTCAAGGTCGGCAGCGAGATTCCACCGCCGATCAGCGCGCCGCTACCGCCGGGGCTGATGCAGGTGATCATGACCTGCCTCGAGAAGAACCCGATGCAGCGCCAGCAGTCGATCGCCGAGCTGGCGCGCATGCTCGCGCCGTACGCGAGCGATCCGGCGCAGGGCACGCAGTCGGCGCAACGCACGCAGCGCATCCTCGCGAACCGCGGCGCGCACGTGGCGTCGCTGCCGGTCGCTTCCGGCGGCGGACTGACCGCGCCGCTCGCCGCACCGATCTCGCCATCGCAGCTGACCAAGCGCGCCGCCTGGGGTGGCAGCGGCCCGGGCTCGACGGCCAACGCCCGCGGCCAGGTCACGCACACGCATCAGGTGCGCGGTGGCGAGTGGCGGATCGGCCGCATCATCGGAGCGTTCGTCGTCGTGATCGGCGCCGGCATCGGCGGCTTCGTGGTCAAGGACATGCTGAGCGGCGGCGGTGACGACGACAGCACCACCGACACCACGCACGTGGCCGCGCCACCGCCGGTGGAGCCCGCACCGACGCCCGTGGTCGCCACGCCCGAGCCGCCCAGGCCCGAGGTCAAGCCCGAGCCGCCGAAGCCCGAGCCGCCGAAGCCCGAGCAACCGACGGAGCTCGCGCTGACCTCCGAGGCACCGGCCGCGCGCGACGAGTCCTTGCCGCCGCCGGTCGAGACCAAGCCGGCGGTCGCGACGAAGCCCGTCAAACCTGCGACGACCACGACGAAGACCGCAATCAAGCCGAAGCCGCGGCCGACGAAGAGGCGCCCCAAGAAGGACGACGCGCTCTTCAACACGCGTCACTGAGATCAGAAGCTGCCGCCGAGGATCACGGCGGCACCGTCCTCGCTGACGCTCGGGGCGAGGTACGCGCGCTTCTCGGTGCTCGTCTTGCCCTTGGGGGCCGTCAGGTACAGCACCACGCCGGTCGCCACGGCGGCGACGCCGACGATCGACACCACGGTCGCGATGTTGGCGCGCGTCTTCGCTCGCTTGGCGATCGCGTTGCCCTTGTCGTCGCACAGGTTCGTCTCGCCCATGCAGTGATCGGTGAGTGCGTCCCGGTAGTTGTCGCGCGCGGTCAGGGTCAGCACGCCCGCGACCCCGAGCATCGCGACGCCGGTCGCGCCGGAGATCACGCCGTACAGCTTGCGCTTGCTGCCGCTGCTCGGCGGCACCGGCTCGGGCACTTCCTTCTTGATCGGAGGACCGGCATCGAACACCAGCTCGATCTCGCTCGACGCACCGCGCTCGAGCTTGATCGTCCGCTTCTTGTCCGTCGTACCCGAGACGTAGTCGATCTCGTGCGGTCCCGGATCGACGAGCTGCTCCTTGCCGATCTCCTCGACGGGTAGCGGCTTGCCATCGAGCTGCACCGCCGCCGCCGCGGGATCGATCTTCGCCGGCAGCTTGATGGTCAGCCGCGGCACGTCGGTATCGAGCGTCTCGACCAGCTCCTTGATCTTCGGTGCCCGCTTGTCCTTGGTGTCGACCGCCATCTTCTGGGCGTCGACGTACCAGCGATACGCGATCGCGAGCTTCTCCCACTCCTCGTAGCAGCGCGCGACGTTGAGCTTCGCGCCGATCCCCGGCTCGAGCTTGTCGACCTCCTCGAACGTGGCGCACGCCTCGGCATACTTCTTCGCCGCGAGTTGCTCCTTGCCCTGCTTGAACAGCACGTCGACCTTGCTCTCGGCGAAGGCCGAGCCTGCCGCGAGCGCGATGCCAAGCGCGATGACCAGCCTCATGGCATCACCCGGAACACCCCGGTGTCGACGAAGGCCGTCGCCGCGGGCAGCGCGCGCGTGTTGAGGTCGCCGTCGGCGATGTTGGGGAACAGGCCCGTGATGGTCTGGATCCGGATCGAGTACGTGGTGTTGGCGACCAGGTACTCGGGCGGGATCGAGAACGCCGGCTCGCGACCGATGGCGAACAGCTTGCGCTCGGCGACCAGCGCGTCGTTGGTGGCGTTCGGGACCAGCGCGCGCAGCTCGAGCACGTAGGCATCGGCCGTGCCGACGACCACCGTGACGTCGACCGGCGCGGTGGGCGCGGCGATCTGCACGTTGTCGAGCGACAGCGAGGTGCCGGCGATCGACACCTGCTCCGGCACCGGCGCCGGGAAATCGAGCACCAGCCCGGCCGCGGGATCCGCGATCACCTGCGTCATGCCCGCGGACAGCGACACCGGCAACGTCTCGGCCGTCGGGGTCAGCGTGCGCGAGCCGGCCGCCGAGTACGTCAGCACCGCCGGCCAGCCCTTCGCCACGAACGGGTTCGGATAGGCCGCCGCGATCGCGGTATCGATCATCGCGACCGCGCCCGACACCAGGAGCGGCCCGGTCGTCGAGCCGACCTCGGCGCCGGGCGCCGCGTTGACGGTGAACGCGAAGTTGGGCCCGGCCGTGATCGCCGGGCGCGCGACACCGAGCCGGTTGGTCGCCTGCGTGGGGTCGACGGTGGCCTGCAGGGTCTGATCCGCCGCCAGCGGCCCGAACGCGCCGGTCAGCTCGTTCGCGGCGGCCTGCGCGAACGGCGTGGCCTCGATGACGCCGGTGAGCGTGGTGCCGTTGCGCCGCAGGATCAGCGGCGTGTCGTCGAGCGTGATCTGCTCGATGGGCCTGCCCGTCAGCGACGCCATCGACTGGATCTCGAACGCCGCCGGCGCGAGCGTGGTGGTGCCGGCGAGCGGCGCTTCGAGCCCGCGCACCGTCCACGTGCCGACGACGAACAGCTCGTACGTCTCGGCGACCTGCGCGGTATCGAGCGTGGCGACCACGCTGATCGTGTCGGTGGGCGCGCTGGCGACCGGTGCGGGGTGCTCGAGCACGTCGAACGCGGCGAGCAAGTTCTTGCTGGGCAGCGTGGCCAGCCGATCGAACCTCGGGCCCGGGTCATCGGGGAGGTCGAACACCACGGGCGGCGTGGCGTCGAAGACGTCGGCGCCCCACGTGCCGGGCGCGACCTCCGCGGCGTCGAGCGGCCCAACGTCCAACAGGTACTGCGCCTTCAGCCCCGTCAGATCCTGCGGCGTGCGCACGATCGTGGAGCCGATCGAGACGCGCTCGATCGCCAGGCTGAGGCCCTCGCGGCCGCTGCCCGAGGTGTTCTCGATACCCGCGATCTGTGCGCAGCCACCGAGCAGCGGGACCAACGGCCAGAACTTCATCCTGAAAAATCGTATCACCGGCCACGCGGGCCGCGCGCGTTACTTGTCGTGGCTATCGCCCTCGTCACCCTCGTCGCCCGCCCCGTTCCCATCGCGGCGCCAGAACCGCAGGCCGCGCTTGGAGTCGCGCTCGTCGGCCGGCGGGCCGTCCTTGGAGTCCTTCGCCTCCTTCGCCTCTTTCGAGTCCCTGGCCTCCTTCAACT
>JAEYYY010000049.1 GCA_023430775.1 Pseudomonadota bacterium | reverse complement strand
ACCTGCTGGTCACCGCGCTGGTCAAGGCCGGTCGCGATCGCGAAGCGGCCGCGATCCTCGAGGACCGCATCGATTCGGCGCTGGCACCGGCGACCGCGAGAGACGCGGCCCGCCGCGGCGGCCAGGTCACGACCTCGCGCGGCGATCTGGCGGCGCTCTACATCCGGCTCGCCCAGCTCCGCCACGAGCGGCTCACCGACACCGCCGGTGCGCGCGAGGCAATCGAGCAAGCGCTCGCGCTCGTCCCCGAGCACCCCACCGCGCTCGCGGTCCTCGCCGAGATCGCCTCGCCCGACGACGACCCACTGTCATTTGCCAACGCAAAGGTGCGCGAGGCCGACAGCGCGATCGACGACGACGCCAAGATCGCCGCGCTGATGGCGGCCGGCGACGTGCTGCAGACGCGCGTCGGCGACACCGCCGGGGCGCGCGCCACCTACGAGCGCGTGCTCGCGCTGCGCCCGTATCACTCGGACGCCACCTGGGCGCTCGCCGGGCTCGTCGAGAAGGGCGGCGATCCCGACACCGCGAGCCGCCTCCTCGAGAAGCGCCTCGACGACGGCTCGCTGACGCCGCCCGAGAAGGCGCGCATCATGACGCAGCTCGCGGCGCTGTCGCGCGCCGCCGGTGTCGAGCCCGCGGCGGAGCGCCGGCTGCTCGAGGCGCTCGGCTGCGTGCCCGATCACATCCCCGCGATCGTCGCCCTCGCCGACTTCTACGCCGACGCGCAGCGCTGGAACGACCTCGAAGCGTTCCTCCGCGAGGTGCTCGACGGCACCGTGCTGTCGGCGGCGCCTGCCGCGCTGATCGCCGACCTCAATCGCCGGCTCGCGCTCGCGCACGAGAAGCTCGGTCGCGAGGACGACGCGTACCAGACGCTGGTCGCCGCGGACCGCCTCCACCGTGGCCACCTGCTGATCAAGCTCGCGCTCGGCGAGAACCGCTACAAGGCGAGGCGCTGGCGCGAGGCCGCGCTGCACCTGTCGCCGCTCGCGACCCACGAGGATGCCGCGCGCTATCCGCAGGAAGTGGCGCAGGGCCTCTATCACGCCGCGCTCGCCGAGATCCGCTCGCTGCGTCCCGAGAAGGCGCCGCCGCTCTACGCGCGCGCCCTCGAGCTCAAGCCGTCGTACGCCCCGGCGCTCCAGGCGCTGGCCGAGATCGCGATGGAACAAGGCGACCACCGCAAGGCGGCCGATCTGCTGACGCGCCAGGCCACCGCGACCGAGGTGCCCGACGAGCGCATGCGCCTGTTCGAGGCGCTCGGCGACATGTCCTTGATGATGCTCAAGGACGACGAGCGCGCGCGCACCTGCTACGCCGCCGCGGTCGCCGCCGCGCAGCCGCTCGAGGCGCGCCACGTGCCGCTGCTCGAGAAGCTGCTCGAGCGCCAGCGTCTCGCCGCCGATCACGCGGGCTCCGCACGCACGTCCGAGCTGATGGCCGCGTTCGGCACCACGCCCGCCGATCGCTCGGCTCGCTACCTGCGCGCCGCGCGCGATTACCTCGCCGCGGGCGATCGCGACCGGGCCCGCGGTGCCGCCGATCGCGCGGTCGAGTCCGATCCGTACGATGTCGACTCCGTCGATCTCGCCTCGGGCCTGGCGATCGATCTCGGCGATGTCGATGCCGCAGCCGGAATGCTGACGCGCCTCCTGACCGCCAAGGACGATCGCGGCAGCTCGTCGCCCGCGGCGTTCGCGCGCCGCTCGCTCCTGATGTATCGCCTCGGTGCGGCGCGCCAGCAGCGCGGTGACGTCCGGCAGGCGCTGCCGGCGTACGAGCGCGCGATCCAGCTCGCCCCGGAGTCCGACGGCGCCACCCAGGCCCGCCGCGGTCTCGTCGAGCTGGTGCGCGCCGGCGACGATCCGGCAAAACGTGACACCATCGTCCAGCACCTGCAGGCGATCACCGCCGCGTCCGGCGCGCTCCCCGATCTCGTCGCCTGGGCCGAGGAGCTGCGCCGGCTCGATCGCCCGCACACGCTCGACGCGCTCCAGCTCGCGATCGCGTGCGGTCACACGCCGGCCGTTCACCAGACCGCGTACCTCACCACGCACAAGGCGTACGCGCTGCGCGATGACGAGCCGTACAAGGCCGCCCTCGATGCCAGCGAGCGCACGCTGCTCACCGATCCCGACGAGGCCCAGCTGTCGTCGATCGCCACCGCGCTCGCCGAGGCCTCCGCGCTGCTGTGGCCCGACACGGAGGAGGCGTTCGCCCGCTGCGGAGTCGCCGGCGCCAAACGCGTGCCCGCCGCGTCGCACGCGCCCGCCGCCGCGATGTTCCCGCGCCTGACCACGGTGCTCGGTACCGGTGCGGTCATGCTCTTCAGCACCGATCAAGGTCCCGACATCACCGTGGTCGCCGCGGCCACACCGGTGGTCGTGCTCGGCACCCGCCTGCTCGCCGAGGCGATGGGCCCGCCGCCCGCCGAGACCCGCGCGCTGGTCGCGCGCGCCGTCGAGCTGACGCGCCCCGAGCACGTCGCGTTCGCGGGCATGCCGCTCGAGCACGCCACCCGCCTCCTCGCGTCGGTCGTTCGCCTGTTCGGCCCGGCGTCGCTGCGCAACGTCGCCGACGCGCTCGTCGAGGACGAGGACCTGCAGCGCGGTCACGACGAGCTCGTCAAGGGTGCGCTGTCGGTCAAGATCCGCACCCGGCTCGAGCAGGTGCTCGCCAACATCTCGCCGTCGGCGCTCGGCGTCGAGCGCTACGTCGCCGCGTGCCAGCGCACCGCCGATCGCGCGGCGCTGCTGCTCGATGGTGACCCGGCGACGATCGTCAAGCTGGCGACCGCACGGGGCGAGACCGCGGCGCACCTGATCTCGGCGCTCGGTCAGCCGGGATGGTTGCCGCTGCGCAACAAGCTCGGTCTGGGCGTTCGTTAACCGCGCTGCATCGGGTCAGCCCTGCACTCGCGGCGGCACTACATCCGACGTGCGCTCTCGTCGGCCCCGCATCAGAGCGTGGTCGGAGGGGCCGCCAAGCCGCCATGGCGCCAAGGATCAGTTTGATCGGAGTCCGCGCTGGTGTGATCGCCCGGCCGAGCGCGATCTTCGTCGGTGCTCGCACGTTGCGCGGTCGAGCTTGGACATCGGCCAGGTACTCGGCCAGGTCTGGTCAGAGGGGCCGCCAAGCCGCCATGGCGCCAAGGATCAGTTTGATCGGAGTCCGCGCTGGTGTGATCGCCCGGCCGAGCGCGATCTTCGTCGGTGCTCGCACGTTGCGCGGGTCGAGCTTCGACATCGGCCAGGTCTGGTCAGAGGGGCCGCCAAGCCGCCATGGCGCCAAGGATCAGTTGATCGGAGTCCGCGCTCGCACGACCGCACGACCGACCGCGCGACCGACCGCGCGACCGACCGCGCGAGACGCTCGCGAAGGCGATCGCGGCAATCAAGCGCGTTAGACGTTCAGGTCGAGCCGTTGATGGAGCGCGGCGTGTTCTCGATCCGAGCGGCGCGATGAGCGCGGCCCCCTGATCGATTCCTTGGCGCCATGGCGGCTTGGCGGCCCCTCCGACCAGGCGGACAGGTGCAGGGC
>JAEYYY010000033.1 GCA_023430775.1 Pseudomonadota bacterium | reverse complement strand
AGCGCGTCGTGCGCGGCGCGGAGCGCGAGGAAGATCTCGTTCGACATCCTCTGGATCTCGGACGACATCCGCCCGAACCGCGCCGGGTGAAACGTCTTGGTCAGCTGGAGGAACGCGGAACGCACGTCCGCCGGGCCCGCGGTCGGCGGGAGGCCGAGCGCAGCATGCGGGCCGTTCGCCAGCTTGATCTGCATCTCGAGCAGCAGCGCACGTGCGCCAGCCTCCTGACTGCTCATCGCGCCGATCGTAGCTCGGTTCTGCGTCGAGGAGCAAAGCCGGCGATCGTCACTTCGCGGCTTGCGAATCACCGCGCAGGGGTGCTTGCGCCTGCGGGATTGGCTCGGGCGCCGTCTCGGACTTCTGGATCGGCTCCGCCGCCTTGCTCTTCTTCGTCGGTGGCGCGAGCTTCTGCTCGGGGACCTGCGGCCCGAGATCCGACTCCTTCTGGAGCTTCTGGTTCGGGGCCGGCTTGCTCACCGGCTTGGGCGCCGGCTTGGGCCCGGTGTTCAGCGACGACTTGATGTCGGCCGGCGGCGCCTTCGTCGGCCTCTTGCCGCCGTCGAACAGCTTCTCGTCGCCGACGTTACCCTTGTCGGTCTTGACCTCGGGCTTGTTCGGCACGCCGACCGGCGGCTCGGTGATCCGGGTGTCGCCGTGACCGCGATCGGCGCGCGTCAGCATGCGCGACGGCCCCCACCTCTTCGAGACCACCTCGCAGTGGCCGTCCTTGCGCGCCGTCTCGATTCGCTCGACGCGGACCGCGAGCGTCTCCTCGGCCGGATCGAACGTGTACTCGATGCCGTGCGGATTCGAGCAGCCCGCATCGCCGTGGTGTGCACGCTCGTCGGTCATCTCGGCGGTGGTGGTGAACACCACGAGGTCGCGGCCGGCCGGCGCGGCGATCAGCTGGCAGGTCCGCCACAGCTCGCGCTCGCCGGTGACGCTCTCGAGCCGGTAGACCTCGATGTTGTCGGTGCCGGTGCGCCAGAACCCGCGCAGCTTGCCGTCGGGCATCGCCCACACGCCCTCGAAGCCGAGGATCGGTTGCAGATCCTTGGTGATGGTCAGCGGGTGATCGAACGCGATGCTGTCGCTGATCGCGCGATAGCCGGGCTTGGTGATCGTCAGCGTCGATCTCGCCGCGGCATCGACATCGATCTTGAACGGCGTCTGGCCGATCTTGACACCGTCGCGCATCACGCTGGCATCGGGCGGCCGCGTGATCACCTCGAGCGCGATCTTGGCCTTGCCATCTTCGGCCGGCACCGACGCGCTCGGCCGCTCGCGCGTGTCGGGCTCGTCGCCATCGCCGCCGCGGATCACGATCATGCCGATCACCCCGAGCCCGAGCACCGAGACGCCCGCGACCGCCGGCATCGTCAGGTTGCGCTTGCCGGCGCTGCTCGGGGCGACGACCTTCTTGCCTTGCGAGGCGGCGCGCAGCGCGTCGACGAGCGCCCGCGCGCTGGGAAACCGATCGTCGGGGCTCTTGGCCATCGCGCGCGCGAGCACCGGATCGAGCGTCTGCGCGTGCTCGAAGCGCCGCGCCGTGCCGCGGTCCGACAACGCCGGCACCTTGGCGCGGAAGTGCTGCTCCATCATCTGCGGCAGCGTCGGCGCCTTGAACGGCAGCACGCCCGACAGCAGCTCGTACGCCATCACGCCGAGCGCGTAGCGATCCGAGGCCGGGCTCGCACCCTCGGCACTCCATTGCTCCGGCGCCATGTAGCCCGGCGTGCCGAGCCACGAGCCCTTGCCCGTCAGCGTGCCGTTGCCGCTCGCCGACTGCGTCGCGCTGAACAGCCTCGCGATCCCGAAGTCGAGCACGAACACCTTGCTGCGATCCGCGGACAGCATGACGTTGTCGGGCTTGAGGTCGCGGTGGATCACGCCGCGCGCGTGCGCCGCGTCGAGGGCGTCGGCGATCTTGTCGAGGATATCGAGCGCCTCGCCGAGCTCCAGTGGACCGTCCTCGAGGACCTTGCGCAGCGACTTGCCGTCGACCAGGTCCATGACGAGGAACAGCCGGCCGTCGTCGCCCTTGAGCTGCCCGAAGTTGAAGACGTCGATCACGTTCGGGTGATCGATGTGGTTGACCGCCTTGGCCTCGCGCACGAAGCGCTCCGATGCCTCCTTGTCGGCGGCCAGCTCGCGCTTGAGCACCTTGACCGCGACCTTCTTGCCGATCACCGGGTGGCGGCCGGCATAGACGTCGCCCATCGCCCCGGCACCGAGGAAGCGCTCGATCACGTAGTCGCCGACGGCGTCGCCCTCGACGAGCCGATCCGGAAGCACCTCGGTCATCGGATCGTCGGCGGGCCGGCGCGGCGCGGCGGCGAGCGTCGGACCCGTTGCTATCTGGCTGTCGGCCATGAGCGCCTCAATGCTAGCAGTGTCGACACACCATTTCCTGCCCGGTTTCGCAGGCACACGCGCCGACTTACGCCGGTTCCGCGGGCCGCCGGGCGCGCTTGCAATGCCCCGGGCCGAGGGCCAGTATCGCGGACGCTTGTCCGTCATCACTGCCGCGCCCGCCGCTCCCCAACACGTCACCGTGCAGCGCGCGGCGATGACCGTCGAGGGGCACGCGTTCGAGGACGTCCAGCTCGCCGGCTACGTGCTCGGGCGCCCGCTCGGCAGCGCGCCGATCGTGATCGTGGTCGGCGGCATCACCGCGTCGCCGTTTCCGTTCGGCGACGGCGCGACCACCGAGCCGTGGTGGCCCGCATTGCGCGCGCCGGATCTGATCGATCCCGACACCATGACGATCCTGTGCCCGTGCTGGCCGGGCAACGGCTCGACGTGGAAGGGCTTCGAGGACGCCGGAGTGGTCCCGCAGCTCTCGGCGCTCGGCCTCGCCGATCTGATCGCGGCGTGGCTCGACGGCATCGGGTGCACGCAGCCCGCCGCGTTCATCGGCGCCAGCCTCGGTGGCCTCGTCGGCATCGCGTTCGCGACTCGCCATGCCCAGAAGTGCTCGCGCCTCATCACGATCAGCGCCGGGCTTCGCCCCGATGGCTGGGGCACCGCCACCCGTCACCTGCAGCGCGAGCTGGTGCGCGATGGCCTGCGCACCGGCGATGTCGCCACCGGCATGGCGCGCGCCCGCCAGCTCGGCATGCTGACGTATCGCGGCCGCGAGGAGCTCGATACGCGGTTCGGCGCGCTGATGCCCGAGCTGGCGCTGCCGCCGGTCGCCGCGTACCTCGATCATCACGGCCGCCGCTTCGCCGAGCGGTTCCCGGTGCGCACCTTTCTCCTGCTCAGCGAGTCGATCGATCGCGCCCGCTTCGGCATCGATCAGACCGCCGTTCGCCGCGAGCTCGCGAAGGTCACCGCCGACGTGCTGGTGATCGGCGTGCCCGGCGATCTGCTGTTCCCCTACGCGCTCCAGGTCGAGCTCTATCGCGAGCTCCAGGCGGTCGGCGCGAGCTGCTCGCTGTGGAAGCTCGACAGCGAGTACGGCCACGACGCCTTCCTCGCCGATCAGGACAAGCTCGCCGAGCTGCTGCGCGATGCCCGCGCGTTTCGCGATGCCGCGCCGCGCGCGCGCTTCGAGGGGGTCGGTGCGCGACCGGTGCGCGAGATCAAGATCGGCATGATCGGCTGCGGCGTCGTCGGTGGTGGCGTGCTCGATCTGCTCGCGATGCAGGCCGGCGCGATGGCCGAGCGCTACGGCGTCAAGTTCACCGTCAGCAAGATCGCGGTGCGCGATCCTGCGAAGGCGCGCTCGGCCCGGGCGTCCGGAATCCCCGCGATCACGGCGCCGCTCGAGCTGGTCGGCGATCCGGAGGTCGACGTCATCGTCGAGGTCGCCGGTGGGCTCGCGCTCGAGCCGGTGGTCAGTGCCGCGCTCGCCGCCGGCAAGCCGGTGGTCACCGCGAACAAGGCGCTGCTCTCGCGCCGGCTCGCCGAGCTCGGCGTGCTCGCGCAACGCACCGAGACGCCGCTCCTCTGCGAGGCCGCCGCCGCCGCGGCGCTGCCGATCATCCGCCACCTGTCGCACCGCGCCGACGAGATCGACTCGCTGCTCGCGATCGTCAACGGCACCTGTAACTACATCATCACGCGCCTCGAGCAGGACGAGTGGACGATGGAGCGCGCGATCGCCGAGGCCCAGAAGCTCGGTCTCGCCGAGGCCGATCCGTCCGCCGACATCGACGGTCACGACGCCGCCGCCAAGCTGTCGATCCTCGCGTACCGCGCGTTCGGCCACTGGGTGCCACCCGACGCGCTCGCCGTGCGCGGCATTCGCGAGCTGACGCCCGCCGATTGCGATCTCGCGGAGGCGATGGGCTTTCGCATCCGCCTGGTCGCGCAAGCCGCTCGCTCGTCGACGACGGGCCTCACCGCCGCGGTCGAGCCCGTGCTGCTCCCCGACTGGCACCTGCTCGCCTCCGTCGAGGAGGAGTACAACGCGGTCTATCTCGAGTGCGCGTCGTCGGGTGACCTGTCGCTGTTCGGCAAGGGCGCCGGTGCGCTGCCCACCGCGACCGCGATCCTCGGCGACCTGATCGATCTCGCGCAGGACAACTCGGTGCAGTGGCCCGAGCCACGCGCGCTGTCCCCTGCCCCGTCCGCGGCGCGCCGCCACTACCTGCGCATCACCGCCGAGGCGCATCCCGGGCTCTCGCGCCGCGTCGATTCGCTGGTCCGCCGCGCGAACCTGGTCGTCCAGAACACCGCGTCGCGCAACGAGCCGGAGGTCACGCACCACGGCTTCGTCATCTCGGCCTCCACCGACGCCGCGATCGAGGAGGTCGTCGCGCAGATCCGTGGCCTCGGCAGGGTCTCTGCGATCCTGTGCCTCGGCCTCGCCGAGTGATCGTCGGGACCGGCGCGCCTGCCGCGAGAGTACAATGCCTCGCGCTCCATGCCCTCGATCGCTGACTGGCTCGATCCCGCTCGCTGCCCCGCCGACCGGCCGCCCCGCGCACTGATGGCCGAGGCGACGCGCGAGCTCCACGACGCGCTCGATGCCAACGCGCCGTGGCTGCACCCCACCGAGCACACGATCCAGCGCGACCTCGGCGGCTCGCCCGAGGTCGTCGCCTGGCAGGAAGCCAAGCTCGCGTTCATGCTGCGCGGCGACGGCGCGTGGTCGGAGCTACCTCACCTCTACGCGCGCTACGGCACGCCGAACGTCGCGCGCCTGATCGGTCAGCTGCGTGCGCTCGAGGGTGCGCAGTGCGCGTTCGTCACCGACTGCGGCATGCAGGCGTTCGCACTCGTCGTCGACGCGCTGCTGGCGCCCGGCGATCACGCGGTCGTGCTGCGGCAGGTCTACAACAAGACCAAGAGCTTCCTCGACTGGACGGCGAAGCGGATCGGCGCGTCGATCACGCTCGTCGACGACGGCGATCCGGCCGCGGTCGCGGCGGCGGTCACCCCGAAGACCAAGCTGGTGTTCGCGGAGACGTTCACCAACCCGCTGATGCGCGCGCAGGACGTGCCCGCGCTGGTGCGCGCCGCCAGCCCTCACCCTGCCGGCCACGCCGGCCATGTTCGCCTGATCGTCGACTCGACGATCGCCACGCCGTGGGCGTTCGAGAAGCCGCTGCTCTCGCAAGGCGTGTCGATCGTGATCGGCTCGCTGACCAAGGCGCTCGGCGGCCGCGATCTCGGTCTCGGCGGCTACATCGCCACCAACGACGCCGAGCTCGGCAACCAGCTGATGGATCTGATCGCGATGCGCGGCGGCATCCTCGACGAGGCACGCGCAGGCAGGGTCGCCGATCACCTCGCGACAGCGAGCGAGCTCCACGCGCGCCGCTGCACCACCGCCGCGCGGGTCGCGAGCTTCCTGGCGTCGCATCCTCGTGTCGAGCGCGTGTTCTCCCCCTCGCTCCCCGATCATCCCGATGCCGCGACGATCGCGCGCGATTATCGCCGCACCGGCTCGATCGTCGCGTTCCGCGTCCGCGGCGCCGACGAGCTCCGCCACCGCCAGATCGCCGACGTCGTGGTGTCCTGCGGCGTGCTGCGCTACGCGCTGTCGTTCGATGGCCTCGCCACCAAGGTCAACCACCACAAGAGCGTGTCCGAGTACTTCACGCCTCCCGACGTGGTCGCGCGCGCCGGCATCGATCGCCTGATCCGCCTCGGCATCGGCATCGAGGACCCCGACGATCTGATCGCGTGTCTCAACTGGGCGCTCCACCAGGAAAAATAGGGCTGGCCAGAGGCGCCCGACCTGCGGGACACTGTCGTGTGCGCTGGGGCGTACTCCTCCTGCTGGCTGCGTGCGGCGCGCGCGTCGAGGACAACTCGGCGATGCCCGACGGAGCGTCCGCCGATCCGGACGTCACCAACATCGTCGACAGCGGCGTCGATGGGCCACCCGACGCGCGTGCCTGTGAAGGCGGCGACGCGGCGATGCAGGCCGGCGATGGGTCCTGCATCGTGCTGTTCACCGCGCCGCTGAGCTTCGCGAATGCCGATGCCGCGTGCGTCGGCTTCGGCGCCCGGCTCGCGATCCTGTCGAACGCGCAGCGCGATGCCGCGGCGAAGGCCTTGATCGGCACGTCCAACGTGTTCATCGGCTTCACCGATCAGGCCACCGAAAACACGTTCGTCTGGGTCGATGGCACACCCGTGACGTTCACCAACTTCGCGGCCGACGAACCCAACAACGCGAACGGCACGTTCGAGGAAGACTGCGCGATGTACGACGGCACGCGCGGCGGCTGGGACGATCGGCCGTGCTCGAATGCGGTGCCGAACATCGGCGCCACGCCCGGCGAGTATCCGTACCTGTGCTCGTTCTAATGACCGAGGCGCGCCAGCGCGGCCTGCGCGGCGTCGCCACGCGGCGATGACGTGAACCGCGCGACGAACTCGGTGAAGCGCCGGCGTGCGTCGTCGCGCTTGCCGGCGCGCTCCGCGGCCACCGCGGCCCAGTACATCGCGTCCTCGGCGACCACCGGAGCGGTCGCGCGATCGAACGCCGCGATCGCCGCCGCGTGATCGCCGGTGCGCAGCGCGGTCCAGCCCTCGCGGAACGCCTCGAGCGAGCTCGCCGGCTGCACCGGCTCCGGCAAGCGCTCCCAGGTCGCGCCGGCGACGATCACGTGACGCTTGCCGGCGTCGGTGACCTCGACGGTGCCCGCGAACACGGTGACTTGCCGGATCACTCCGCCGCGCGCGACCACCGCGGCGCGCGAGCGTGCGAT
>JAEYYY010000023.1 GCA_023430775.1 Pseudomonadota bacterium | reverse complement strand
GGCCCAAGCCGCGCGAGCCGAGAGAGCCGAAGGAGCCGAAGGAGCCGGTGAATCCCGACGATCCGGATCTCACCAAGGCGCCCGCCAACCCGATCACCGCCGACGAGTGCGACGAGGTGACCTGCATCCTCAACAAGTTCAACAAGCCGTGCTGCGAACGCTACAAGCCGAAGGACGCACCGCCGCCCGCGCCGGTCGAGAATCCCAACCCGACGAACCCGAACCCCTCGGGCGGTCCGGTCGAGCTCGACAAGACGTTGATCCGGATCGGAGTCGAGCGCTTCCGCGCGCAGATCATCAGCTGCGGCGAGCAGTCGGCGGCCAAGGGTACGGTGTCGCTGTCCGTGACCGTGAAGCCCGACGGTACGGTCGGGTCGGTCTCGGTGTCGGCGACGCCCGATGCCGCGCTCGGCGAGTGCGCCGCGAACGTGATGCGCAAGGCGACGTTCGCGAAGACGCAGAACGGCGGCTCGTTCACCTATCCGTTCGTGTTCTAGAAGCGCCAGCCGACGGTGGCGAACCCGCCACTCTTCGCGGGCAGCACACCGACGCGTAGCTTCTCGGCGCGCGCGTGGGCACCGCGGCCGATCATGTAGAACACCGCGCCGGTGACGACGACCGCTCCACCGATCGCGGTGAACACGATCATCTGCGTGTTCGCGCTGCGGCCATCGCTGTCGCGCGCGATCTGAGCGTCGGTCCACGCACCCTCGTGACCGGAGAGCTCGTTCGCGATCGAGCGCGCATCGAGGCCCTTCTTCGCGCCGTAGCCGATCAGCAGCGCGCCTGCGCCGACGCCGATCAATCCACCGATTCGCTGGCCGGTGCCGCGCCGCTCGATCGAGTCGGCTTGCCTGTTGCGCTCGATCTGCTTGGCCTTGTCGGCTTCGGCCTGTCTCGCGAGCTCGGCCTGGCGCGCCGCTTCGTCCTGCTGGCGCTTCTGTTCGGCCGCCTTGCGGGCCTCCTCGTCGGCGCGAGCCTTCTCGAGCTTGTCGACCACCGGAGTCAGCTTGGCGACGTAGCCGCGGGCCTCGTCGGCGATCGGCCCGTCGGGGTTGGAGTCGAGATACTTGAGATAGCCCGCGAGCGCTTGCTCGGGGCGGCCCGCGCGATCGTGCGCGAGGGCGATGTTGAACACCATCAACGGCTCGCCGGTGAGATCGAGCGCGGCCTGGTACTCGGTGATCGCGCGATCCCATTGCCCGCTCTTGAAGAACTCCTGGCCGAGCTTGAAGTGGCCGTTCGCCTTCTTGAGCGCCGCGGCGTCGGGCTTCTTCGGGGCGTCGGCGAGCGCCGGCGAGGCGAACCCGAGGATGGTTGCGAGCGTGAGGAGTCGGATCACTTGAGCTTCTTTTCGAACGGGTTCACCGGCTCGCCCTTGCGACGACCGGAGGATGGCGGCGGTTTGGCCGGGCGAGCTGGCGGTTTGATGATCGTGGTCGCGATGCGCTTCAAGGTGACGCGCTGGCTGCCGCCTTCGCGCAGATCGAGCTCGACCTTGGCATCCTGATAGCCCGCGGACTTGACCACGAACACCGCGACGCCATCACCGTGCTCGAGCTTCTCGCGCCACGGCGTCACCCCGACCTTGAGCTGCGATGGCATCCGGTAGACATCCGCGCCGGCGGGCTCCGATTCGATCGTGACGTCGACCATCGCGGGCGCGGCGGGCTCGGTCGGAGGAGGTGCAGGAGCGATCGGCGCCGCGGGCTCGGGCGGTGGTGGCTCGACGACGGGATCGGCGGTCTTGCCGCGCGTCGCGAAGAACACGACGACCGCGGACAGCACGAATGCGGCGACGCCACCGAGGACCAGCGGCAACCTGGAGCGCGACGGAGCGGCGGCTGCCGGAGGAACCAGATCCAGATCGCGCGCGGTATCGAGCGCCGTCACCAGGCGGCCCTCGCGCTGCGTCGCCTCGTAGGCATCGGCCGGGACCGGCGTGTGCTCGGGCACGTGCGGCAACGCGCCGATCGGCTTCGACATCCGCGGCGACACCGGCAGCGCGGCCGAGAACCGCACGCCGATCGGCGTCACCTTGCGCGGCGAGTCGATCATCCGCGAGCGCATCGGTTGCGCCCACGTCACGCCCTCGAGCTTCGAGAGCACCTTGCGGAGTTCCTCGCGCAGCTCCTCGACATCGTCGAGACGCAGCTGGAGATCGAGCGCCCAGTCGAGCAGCTCGACGAGCTCCTTCGGTACGTCGGCGCGCAGCTCGTTCGCCGGCGTCGGTCTGCCGTGGCAGACGCGATACAGGATCGCCGGCGTGCTCGGCGCGTGGAACGCGACGGTGCCGGTGACCATCTCGTAGATGATCGCGCCCATCGCCCAGACATCGGTGGCGGGCCCGATCTTGTCGTGCTGACCTTCGGCCTGCTCCGGCGCCATGTACGCCGGCGTGCCGAGCACCTTGGCATCCGTGGTCTGGAACGTCGTCGAGTCGCGGATCTTCGAGATCCCGAAGTCGAGCAACTTGACGCGCTCCTCGCCGGCGTCGTCGACGGCGAGGAAGATGTTGTCGGGCTTGAGGTCGCGATGCACCACGCCCGCGCGATGCGCGACGCCGAGAGCGCTCAGCACCTGATCGGCGATCCGCGCGACCTGCGGCCACGGCAGCGGACCGACACCCGCGATCCGCGCGCCGAGACTCTCGCCGCGCAGATACTCCATGACGAGGAACGGCGCGCCGTCGTCGAGCTGATCCCAGTCGACGACCTCGACGATGTGCGGATGCGACAGGTTCGCGACGACGTCCGCCTCGCGGCGGAACCGCGCGAGCACCTCGGGATCCTGCGCTGCCTCGGCGGTGATCGTCTTGAGCGCGAAGGTGCGGCCGAGGCGCGTGTTGCGAACCTCGTAGATCGTGCCCATGCCGCCCTTCGCGATCTTGCGAATGACCTCGTAGCGGTCCGCGATCACGGCGCCGATCAACGGATCGGAGATCGCGGCGGTCATGGCGGCGACACCCGCGTCGGGCGCTCGTGCCCGCCTCTCCCGTCGCCGCGACCACTCGCGGTGCCGAAGCCCCAGCAATGCAGCGAGCCGTCGATCTGGAGGCCGCACGTCGTGTGCGACCCGACGCTGATGTCCTTCCACTTCGCGCTGCCGACGCGGGTCGCGCTGCCGATGCTGCCGTCGTCGCCGAGCCCGATCAGCACCTCGGTCCCCATGCACGACAGCGTGTCGTCGGTGCTGATCGCGCAGGTCGCCGACGAGCCTGCCGAGACCTTCGCCCAGCTGCCATTGGTGGTCTCGCGCAGCGCCTCGGGGGTGTCCTCGCCGTTGAACGGCTGACCGAGCTGGCCCTCGTGGTTGCGCCCGAAGCACCACAGCTCGCTGCCGATCAAGCCGCAGGTGTGGTTGTCGCCGCGCTCGAGCGCGGACCACGTGGTGATCGAGCCCGACTCGATGGTCATCGGCACGAACGGGCCGAACAGCATCGCTTGCCCGGTGGTGGTGTCGAGGAAGTTGAAGATCAGATCCGTCTGCGCGGCCGACAGTGACTCGACGGGCGTCTCGAGCTCTGGATCGTCGGGCATCGACGATCGCGTCAGCCCCCAGCAATACAGCAGGCCGTCGCGAACGCCGCAGCTGCTCTGGTTGGTCACCGCGACCTCGGTCCAGCCGGCCTGGTTGCCGACCTGCGTCGGGACGAGCGCGTCGAGGTTGCCGCCGATGCCGAGCTGGCGGTCGCTGTTATTGCCCCAGCACCACAGCGTGCCGTCGGTGCGGATGCCGCAGGCGTGGACACGCGACAGCGCCACCGTCTGCCAGTCGGCGGCGGTCCCGATCTGCACCGGTCGCCGGCGCTCGAGCGTGGTGCCGTCGCCGAGCTGACCGAACCCGTTCGAGCCCCAGCACCACAGCGTGCCTTCGCGCAGGGCGCAGCCATTCGCGCTGCCGGTGAACACGGCATCGAACGGCCCCGGATCGATGGCGACCGGCTCGAGCTCGTCGCCACCGCCACCATCGCCGAGTTGTCCGAAGCGATTGTCGCCCCAGCACCACGCCTCGTCGTCGGCGCGCAACCCGCAGGTGAAACGACTTCCCGCGGTCACCGAGGTCCACTGGTGGAAGCCCTCGACCTCGAGCATCTGATAGCTCGGTCGCCCGCCGTGCGATCCGAGCTCGCCGGCCGTGTTGGAGCCGCGGCAGAACATGTTGCCTTCGGTGTCGATCGCGCAGACCTGGCCTTCGCCGACCGCCATCTGCGTGTACCGCCGCGGCTCGTCGGGGAAGATCGCGGCGACGCCGCAGTTGTCACCGCGACCGAGCTGGCCGTCGCTGCACAGGCCCCAGCACGACAGCTGCCCGTCGGTGGCGAGGGCACAGGTCGCCGTGTCGCCCAGCGCGACGGCCTGGTACTCGCCCGGTACCTCGAACGGGGTCTCGACCGCAACGTCGACGTTGTCGTCGGTGCCGACCTGGTTGACGTTGTTGACGCCGTAGCACCACAGCCGGCTCGCGGTGTCGATCACGCAGACCGTGCCGGCGGTTGCGGCGACCTGGACGGGTACGATGTCGGCGGGCAACGCCTCGGGCACCAGGGGCTGCTCGCGCCGCTTGCAGATCAGGTCACCCCCGGTCGTGATCGCGCACCACATGTCGAAGCCGACGGCGACCGAGGTGTACGAGCCGGCGATCTGCCGAGGGTTCAAGATGAAGCCGCTCTGGGTGTCGAGCGAGTCCCCCCAGCACCACAGCTGATCGACCGCGCGCAGGCCGCAGGTCAGATGCTCGCCAGCCTTGACGTCGATCCAGTCGGATTCGACACCTACGCGCGTCGGCACCAGCCGCCTGTCCATGTCACCGAGCCCGAGCTCCGCGCGATCGTTGCGCCCCCAGCAGTACAGCGCGCCAGCCGGATCGATGCCGCACGCGGTGTCGTCGTAGGTCGAGAGCTTGACGAACCGCGCCGTCGCGGGGACCTCCGACACGCACTCGTTCGCGGCGATGTCGCAGGTCAGGCCCTGCGGGCAATTCTGGGTCTCGCTGCACGGCTGATTCTCGGGGAACGTCGGCGAGTAACAGCCGACGACCATTGCGATGCAGCAGGAGTTGCTGCCCCCCGAACGCATGGCCTTCATGATAACCCAGCGCTCCTCGGCAATCGCGCGGGCCACGAGGGATCCCCGCGATCGTCGACGGTGGGGACCTACCTGCGCATACCTTGCGCACGCTCGACACGTCGACTCGTGTCATGCGGACCACAAGGCCGCCAACTACAGGCGAGGTCTACGCACGTACCTGGCATTGCACTGGCAAGAGTCCGCCCCATGGCGTTCCCACTCCTGTTGCCGCTTCTCCTCGGAGGCGCCGAGCCACGCGTGATCACCACCGGGCACGTGCCTCAGGTGGAGCAGGCCCTCAGCGACGAGGTCAAGGCGCGGGTCACCGCGGGGTGGTCGCTGATCGACGTCCGCACGATGAACGACGAGCTCGTGGTGACGCTCCAGAAACAGGACAGCTACGAGCGGCACGTCGTGCACTTCGATCGTCTCGCGACCTACCGGGTCGAGGCAGACGTCAAGGCGCCGGCCGATGTCGACGAGCCGGGGCAGTTCTTGATCGACGTACTGGCATCGCCATCGGGCGGGATCGAGATCGATTCGGCCTGCGGCGAGTACTACGTGCGGCCGTACCTGGTCGACGAGCACTCGACCGGCGAGTTCGCGACCTCGCTGATCGCGCGAGCCCTCGTCACCGCCGACAACGTGACGAACGCGACGCCGACGGACGACGGGACTCGCTTCACGTTCGGTCTCGTCCGCAAGCAAGTCGCACGCGATCTGGTCGTCTGGCTCGACCCCAAGGGCGGTGTGATCGAGGCGCAGCTGCGGCGCTTCGAGTACGGAGGGAGCGGCACCACGTACGACCGCATGCCGGCGCTCAAGAAGTCGCTGGCCAAGACGAGGGTGACCGCGATCCGGAACTCGACGCTGGTCACCCCGAAGGGCCGCTTCACGCTCGATCCCGACGGCTCGGCGTTTTCCTACGACGAGGGCGAGCACGGCTGCGGCTGTTGATCGCGTATCATGCGCGGATGCGAACCGCGCTTCTCCTGATCGCGCTGACGGCGTGCGAGTCCAAGGTCGATAACGCGATCGACAAGCTGGAGGACAAGGTCAAGAACAACACGGTCGTCCAGAAGGTCGACAAGGGCCTCGATAACCTCGATCGCGACGAGGCGTCGACGCACCTCGCGAAGGCCAAGGAGATGGTCGGCAAGGGCGAGGATCCCGCCGAGGCTTGCTCGTGGGCGGACCGCGCCGGCACCAACGCGGCGACCGAGACCGTCAAGGAGCTGGCGAAGCTGTGTCAGCTCGACGTGCCGCTCGCGCGAGCGACGCGCGCCGTGGCCGCCGCCGAGAAGGCGAAGGCCGAGCAGCCGTCGGCGCCGTCGTTCACCGAGTGCTCGTCGGACGACTGGGCCGCGATGAAGACCAAGCTCGAGGGCGGCTCGTTCGCGAGTGACTCGCGGTGGGCCGATCTCAAGGCGCGCTGGGCGAAGGTCTGCCCGGACGCGAAGTGAAGAAGCCCGCCGACGAGCTGCGCGCGATCGCCGCGCCGCGCGAGCTGGTGGAGTGGGTGCGTAAGCTCCCGCCGGACACCGCTGCGCGCACCGCCTGGGTCGACGCCCCGCGTGCCGACTGGGTGCCGTACCTCGCCGTGCTGCGAGGCATCTCGCGCGATGCGATCCTCAAGGCGGTGTGCGAGACCGCCGTCGAGATCGCACCACCAAGCGAGGAGCTGGCGCGCCTGATCGCGGTGCTGCGGGACGGAACAACGCGCGGGCGCGACGCGTTCCTCACCGTCGATGCCGAGCTCGCCGACGTCCGCCGGGCGATGGTCGAGGTGCAGACCTCGAAGGCCGCGCCGCCACCGTGGATGTTCTGGGCCGAGCTGGTGTTCGAGCTCGCGCGGTCGCAGGCGCGCGGCAATCCGCTCGTCGGGCTCGCACTCGCGATGCGCCTGCTCGCCACGGCGAAGGGCAAGAGCAGACCTGCCCACACCGACCTGGTGGCTCAGCTCCGCGACAAGCTCACTGCGATGTAGCGGCGGCGTGGGATACTGAGCGGCGTGGAGGAGGCGTCGCAGCCACGCACGTTCGGCGACTACGTGGTCGATCGCGAGCTCGGGCGCGGCGGCATGGGGGTGGTGTTCGCGGCCACGCATCGCGAGCTCGGCAAGCGCGTCGCGATCAAGGTGCTGCTCGGCGAGGTGTCGCGCGACGCCGATGCGGTGGAGCGATTCAAGAACGAAGCGCGCGCGGCGAGTGCGATCGAGCATCCGAGCATCGTCGAGATCCACACGGTGGGGCAGGTCGACGACGTGGTGTACATCGTCATGGAGCTGCTCCAGGGGCAGTCACTCGCCGCACGGCTCAAGGCGCGCGGCGCGATGCCGATCGGTGATGCGGTCGCGATCGCGCGGCAAGTCGCCAACGCGCTCGACGCCGCCCATCGCGTCGGCATCGTCCATCGCGATCTGAAACCCGACAACGTCTACCTGGTGCCGGACGTCGAGGTGCCCGGTGGCGAGCGCGTCAAGCTGCTCGACTTCGGCATCGCCAAGCTGGTCGGCGAGGGCCTGTCGACAGCTCCCACCGTCGCGCGCACGGTGACCGGCGCGATCCTGGGGACGCCGCACTACATGTCACCGGAGCAGTGCGAGGGCGCGCGCGAGGTCGATGCGCGGAGCGACCTGTACTCGCTCGGCTGCATGCTGTTCCAGATGGTGAGCGGCAGGTTGCCGTTCGTGTCGGCGGGCGTCGGTGGCTTGATCGGCATGCACCTGCACGTGCCGCCGCCGGTGCTGCGCTCGGTGCGCCCCGACGCGCCCGAGGAGCTCGAGCAGGTGATCGCGAGGCTCCTCGCCAAGGCGCCCGAAGATCGGATCCAGACGGCCGCCGAGGTGGCCGCCGAGCTGAGGAACCTGTCGACCACGACGTCGCAGTCATCACTCCCCCAGATCCCGCCGCCGGTCGCGAAGGTCGTCGATCGCGACGTCGCCACGATCGCCACGATGATGGCTCCGCCGAGCGCGAAGCCTGCCGCACCCGCGCCGGCGCCGAAACGTGGGCGCTGGATCGCGATCGGTGCCGGCGTGCTGATCGTCGGCGTCGCCGTCGCGGTGATCACGAGTCGCCGCACGGTCGAGGTGGCGCCGCGGACGACCGTGACGCCACCCGCGCCGGAGAAGCCACCCGAGAAGCAGCCCGATAACTCGATCGTGTACGAGCTCCAGGTCGGCAGGCGAATGATCAAGACCGACGATCTGGCGGGCGCGGAGAAGCAGGCAAGCTACCTGCTCGAGCGCGAGCCGACGAATCGCGAGGTGCTCGCGTTCCAGGTCGAGGTCGATGACGCGCGCGCGAAGAAGCAGCTGATCCGCATGCGCGAGGCTGCGACCGCGCGCAACTACGAGAAGGCGTGGCGCTCGCTGGACACGGTCAAGCGCCTGACCAAGGACAGCAAGCTCCACGCCGAAGCCGAGGCGATCTGGAAACCGTTGCGCGACGACGCGATCGCGGCCGTGCGCGCGAAGGTCGAGGTCGCGGTCGCGGCCGGTCACTGCGCGACGGCCAGGACGGCGGCGCGGTTCGGCGAGGAGCTCGGCGAGTCGTTTGCCGCCGACTACGCGCGCTGCGAAACCAAGCGCGCGGCCGCCGAGAAGGCTCGCGCCGAGGCGCGCGAGCACGATCGCAACACCGCCGAGATCCTGAAACGGATCGATACCCAGCCGCTGCCGATTCACATCGCCCAGGCGTGCGCCGAGCTGCTCGCTCACGACGTCGCGAAGGTGCCGTGGGACCGCTGCGTGCTCGCCGCCTGCCAGTCCAATCCGGCGAGCGTCTACTCCATCATCAATCGGGCACCGGCGGCAGACCGCAACCGGCTTTCGCAGATCTGTCCCCAGAAACGGTGAATGATCAGAGCAGGCAGTTGTCGACGTCGAACGTCCCGGTGACGCTGAGATCGATCGGGCCCTCGTCGGTCTCGTCGGTGGTCACGAAGTCGACGCTGCCGGCGATCCGATCGTCGACGACGTCGATCGTGACCTCGTCGGGGCCGCCGTTGAACAAGGTGCCGCTCGAATCGACGCGCACCACGGTGACCTGCGCCGCCGGCTGTGCCCCGGCGACCGGATCGATCACCATCGTGACGTAGGTGCCCTTGCGGAGCGGGCTCTGGAGGTTGGTCTGGCACGAGATGTCGCGCGTACCGATGACGATCAAGATCTTGTCCTGATCGGAGTCGCGGATCCCGGCACCCACCGTGGGGGTGATGACGTCGCTGCCGACGCCGAGGACGAGGTCACCGCTGATCGGCAGGCCATCCTGACCGCCACAGGCGATCAGGCACAGACAGCCGAGTGCGAGGCGATGCATGCCGCGCAGCTTAGCTCAGTTCGTCAGCGGGGCGCGACCGCGTAGCCGCGCTGCGGAAACGGGTTCGCGGTATCGCGACGCTGGAGCTCGACCGGGGTCCACACCGCGCCGCGCTCCGAGAAGATCGCGAAGCCGACCACGCCGACGTTGCGATCGCCCGAGGTCTGCGCGGCATACGAATCGGCGACCCGGCCGAACCTGAACGCGGCGACGTTGTTGTCCGACGTGCGGAAGCCGTCGATCACGAGCGTGTCGTGCGGGTCCACGATGTAGCCGCGGCGGTTCGGATCGGCGGGCTTGCCGTCGATCACGTCGAGGCCGTCGACCGAGGCGACGATCTCGAACCGCGCGGTGGTGCCGTTGCGGACGGCGATCCGGTAACGCCCACCGTCGTTGCCGACGATCAAGGCGCGGCCATTGGCCATGTAACCGGGCAGGGTGTTGCCGTACTCGTCGACCAGCGCGATGCCGATCGAGCCGTCGCCGGCGAAGATCTCGAGCGGCTGCGGCGTCGTGCCGAGATACGACGCGTGGGCCTGCACGCCCTGCGCGTCGTTGTAGTGCAGCACGACCTCGCTCCACGGATGGTTCGCGGCGCGAACGAACGGCGAGAACGAGATCGGTGCGTGCACCTGCTCGCCCCACGACGTGCCGAGGCCGGGCCGCTGCGGCTCGACCGCGCCACCGCCACCACCGCTGGCGATGTAATCGCCGCTCGGCGCCGGCGCGGACGGGCCGTAGTAGACCGCACCTCCGCCGCTGCTGGTGCTCGACGGCGAGTACGCCGCCTTCTGGCCGCCGCCGCACGCGGCCATCACGAGAACAGACGGGATCCATGCGTGCCGCAGCACGCCTTGCACGAGCGTCATTGTCATCCTCTCGGTTAAGAGCTCAGCGACCCCAGTGGAGGCCGATCTCGAAGAACATGCTGGTGTCGAGGCGCGACGGCTTGGTCGCCTTGGTGCACGGACCGCCGCACACCGCCGGGCCTGCCATCTCGGGGCCCTGTGCGATCAACGTGCGGAACGCCATGAAGTAGCCGACGTGACGGCGCCGCATCTTGCGCTCGTCGAGCCGGCCGAACCCATCGAGCTCGAAGCCGACCGCGAGCTCGCCGCTCGGGCGATCCATCACGCCGCCTTGTCGCCACGTCACGTGCTCGAGGCCGAAGCCGAGCTCGCCCCAGAAGTCGACGCCGATGCCCTTGTCGCGCTTGCTGTCGCCGGTGTTCGCCAGCGAGTAGCGGACGGCGCCGCCGACACGCGTGCCGCGACCGACGCGATTCATCAGCTCGTCGCCGCCATCGCCGACGCGATAGTGATCGAACACGCCGCGCAGCGTGACGTCACCGATCCGATAGCCGAGCCCGGCGGTGACGCCCATCGAGAAGCCGTCGGCGTCGCCAACGTCGGAGCCACCCATCAGCATTCCCACGCGGCCTTCGACGCGGGTCGGCGTCTTGCTCGGTGGTTCCGCGTAGCCATCGGAGGCAACCACGTTCGCATACGCCGCTGGCGCGATCGCGGATCCGGTGGTCGTCATCAGCAGGAGCGCGAGAGCGGTCTTCGTCATGCGCCCTCGTAACGCAGGTCGAACGGCGCCCCTTACAGGCCGGTTTTCACCACGGCCACAACCCCCACGTGAAGTACCCGCCGGCCAACAGGATCGCGGTGATCGCCCAGGCGCCGAACAGGTGGAGCGTGCGATCGGTCCACGCTCTGGGGATCATCCGGACCAGCAAGGCTCCGACGAGCGCGCCGCTGGCCGCTCCGCTGGCACCCCACAACAAGAGCCCCGGATAGACCATCGCGGTGTTCGACGTGCCGGGATCGAACGTCCACGTGCCGTGCAGCGGGAGGTAGTTCAGGCGCGGCCACTGTCCCCACTCGGAGGCCGCGTAGGCGAACGCACCGCCGATGATCGCGCACGCCGCGATCACGAACGCGCGTTGCGCGCGCGGCATCGCGCTGCTCACTTGCTCGCTCCGGGGTGGCAGCGCGTGCACGACGTGCCGGTGACCTTGAACGCGCCGCTACCGTCGTGACACCCGGCGGCGGCACACGAGGCCTTGGTGGGCGCGGGCAGGGCGAGCACGCTGGCTCCGATCAGCGAGGTGTGACAGCCGGCGCAGGCGACCTCGGTCTTCGCGGCGTGACTGCGGTGGCGGAACGTCGCGCGCACCGACCAGCGCGCCGTCAGCCGCGCGGTCTCGCGCTTCGCCGCCAGATCGCGCTGGTGACAGGTCTCGCAGTCGGCCATCTGCGGCGCCGGCCCGCCCTTGACGGCGTGGCAACCGGCGGTGGTGCACGAGCGATGACCTCGCGGCGCGCGCAACTCGGTCCGCGAGGTGGTGAGCGAGTGACAGCTCGTGCACGCGGTGGCGGCGTGCTTGCCGTGATCGAGCGTGGCGCCGAACTCGGTGGCATCGCGCGGCAGCTTGTCGGCGATCAGCGGTCGCCACGGTTCGGTGCCGTCGTGGCACGCGCCGCAGATCGTGGGCTTCGCCGCGCCGAACTCCGCGTCGTGCTGGTGGCAGCCTTCGATGCATGACAGGTGACCACCCGCATGGATCTCGCCGGCCTTCGATAGCGTGTGGCACCCCGTGCACGGCTGCTTGGTGCGCGACTCGTGCTTGGCGTGCGAGAACGTAGCGTCGGGACGCTCGACGACGAACTCGCCCTTGGGCGCATCCTGGTGACAGCGCGTGCACGCCACCTGCGCGCCGAACGCCGCCTTGCCGTCGTGACAGCCGGCAGAGGTGCAGGTCGCGAGCTTCGGCGTCGGCAACACCCGGCTATCGGTGGCGACGATGCCCGCGTGACAGCTACCGCACTGCTTCGCGGTGCCGCGGCTGGCGTGCTTCGCATGCGAGAACGCGCTGGTCACCACGATCTGCGGGCGAGCGAGGTGCGGCTTGTCGTTGCCGGCGGGATGGCACTTCGCGCAGTCGCCGATCGCGAACGTCTTGTCGGCGCGGTCGCCGTGGCAACCGATGCAGCGCTCGTGGGGACGACCGCGCCGGGCGCGCCCCGGGTCGTGACACCTGGTGCACGCGATCTGCGCGTGCGAGTTGTGACCGAGCTGCGTCGCGTGATCGATGCCGCCGCTGACCGCGGTCGCCGCGATCGCCTTCTTGTCGACGGGCGAAACGAGCGCGGTCTCGGCGTGGCACGCGTTGCAGTACTTCACCCGATCGTCGGGCACCGCCTCGCGCAGCTTGAGCGTGGCGGCGAGCTCGCCGTGGCACTTGCCGAAACAGGTCGCGTGCCCGGGTGGCTTGCCGACCAGGCCGCGATCGAGCGCGTGGCACTGCACGCAGGTGACGGCGGCGGCGGCCTGCGCGTGCCGGCCGTGATCGAACCCGGCGGGTGCGGTCTTCTTCGCCGGCACGGGCGCATCCGCGCGCGCGATCCATGCGATGGCGATCACCGCCAGCCCGAACACCAGAGCGCGCATCAATAGATCCCCGTCAGCGTGAGGCGCAGGCTCTTGTAGCCGCTGATCTCCGGCGCGGTGGCGAGCTGGCTCGACACGTCGTACGACGCGAACAGCCGGATCCGCCGGCTGACCCAGGCGTCGAGCGTGAACCGACCGCCGCCGCGGCGATCGTTCTCCGGGATCGTCGACATCGGATCGGTGTAGAGCACGTTGTAGTCGGTGTTGCGGCCGTAGACCTCGACCATCGTCGAGAACCGCCGCGCGCCGAGCGTCATCTTCAGCGTCACGCCCGCCTCGGTGAAGCCTTCCTCGCCGAGCTGGTTGAGGAGCGGATCGGGGATCAGCGCGTCGGGGAGCTCGGCGATCGTCGGATCGTCGTTGTCGACGATGCGATCGTCGGCCGCCACCTGCTCGCGATCGGTCTGCCGCGACAGGATCGCGAGCGTCAGCGCGATCTGCCGCCGCAACCGGATCTCGACCGCGCCACCGATCTCGAGGTAGCGCGCGTTGTACGACGTGAGCGGCGCCGTCTTGTCGGTCAAGAAGTCCGACGCCAGCGCGACGCGCGCGAGCAAGTCGATGTTCTCGCGGATCAGCGTGCCGGCGCGTGCCGATGCGATGACCTGCGGCAACACCGGACCGAGATCGAGGTAGCGGCGGGCATCGAGCGTCTGGTTGCTCTCGCCGGTGACCTCGCCGATCGTCGCCGACGACGGCCGCGCCAGCGCCGGGTCCCACCGCCAGTCCGCCTCGAAGCGGCGCATGATGTCGAACACGAAGTTGGTGACCTGCTTGTAGCGCGTGCGCAGCTCGAGGCGCTGGTTCGCCATCTCGCCGTTGACGCCGCGCAGCTGCGCGATCACCACGACGTCCTCGCGCGGCCGCCAGTCGATCTGCGCGAGCGCGGTATCGACGGAGTCCTGCCCGGTCTCGTCGGACTCGCTGAGCCCGAGATACTCGCCGGAGACCGCGATCGGGACCGCGTTGGTGATGCCGCGCAGGTCGATGCGCAGCGACGCTCCGGTCGCGATCGGTCGCGCTGGAGATTGATCGCGCGTGTAGTCGGTGTGGCGGCCGCCGCCGTAGAGCGCGGCGGTCAGCGTCGGGCCCTCGTACGCGAAGTGCAC
>JAEYYY010000815.1 GCA_023430775.1 Pseudomonadota bacterium | reverse complement strand
CGTCAGCAATTCGGGACGCATCATCTACAAGGTTCACGATCAGGTCGTCACCGTTTCGGTGGTTCGCATCACGACCGAGCACGACTACCGGAGGAAGAAGTGAAGAGCTTTTGGGATCTCTCGCTAGTCAATGCAACGCCGGGACAGATCGTCCGCGCCTTTCGGAGGAACTTCGGCCTCACCTTGAAAGAACTCGAGCAGGTCACTGGCGTTAGCTACACGAACTTGTCGGCGATTGAAAACGATCGCGTTGACATCGGAGTCCGACGCGCTGTCCTTCTAGCTGCCGCCTTCGGAATCGAACCTCAGCAGCTGCTTTTCCCAGCGGGCTATGTTCGTCCTGAATATCAGGACGCTGAGAAAGTGCGTGTACGCGCCAAACGGCTCCTGGAGAAAAAGCGACACGCCGCCGTTTGAGTGGAAGGAGTCGGTTGGGTTGCGCTCGCCCGCGGTGAGTTGACAAGCGATTCCGAGTCGCGCGAGCCAATGTGTAAGACGGGGCTCGGGTCATGACGAGACGAGATCAGAGCGCTCGGCACAGCATGCAGCTCACCGGCGCATGCATGACCTCGCGCCGATGGAGATCGAGCAGTGCACGAGAGATCTGCGCGAGCTCGCGGCGCACCTCGCGACGGCGGCCGGCGACGCGCTCGATCTTCATCGAGTCGTACGCCGTGGTCTGGTGACGCATCCACGCGATCACTGCAGCCTCCGCACGCTCCGCGACCGGGATGCGCTGCGTGCGCGCGACGGTGCCTGAACCGACCGGCGTCGCGTGCTGGGCCACGAGGCGCGCGAGCTTCGTCGCGTGTGCGTGCCACATCGGCGAGAAGCGCAGGAACGCCCTCACCTCTTGCTCGAACTGGGCGACGTATTCGGCCTGCGAGCGCTCGCGGCGCGCGGCGTCGGCGGCTCGCTTCTTCGTGTAACTCGCGGTCGAGCGTTCTGCTTCGAGCGCGGCGCGCTGGGCGGCGATCGTCTCTGCCGGGGCCCACAGCCCTTTCGAGAACTGCTTGCGTCCCTTCTTCTCGATCACTGCCCACGACGGACCCGCCGCTTTCACACGACGTGTAAGCCCGGCATCGCCCGGCGGCAGGCAGGTCCACGTGGAGGGCGGCGATAAGCGGCGGCCATCGTGGGCGAGGAAAACCTTGGGGTCGGCAGTGGGCGCGAGCACGAGCGACTCGGACATCGATGCAGAGTGCACGAGCGGATCGTGCTGCGCTACCCGGATCGCACCGCCTCGATCAGCCGAACCGCGCCGGCGATCGCGGCACGCTTTTCCTCGGTGCCGACGTTCGAGTAGTGGTCCTGCATCTCCTGCGTGACGTGGCCGGTGAGCGCGCGGCGAACGACGGCGTCCGCATGGGAGAGGCGGATCAGATCGGTGAACGTGTAGCGGAGACCGTGGAGCGTGAACCGGCGCTTGATGTTCGCCGCCGCCAGGCAGTGGGCCCACGCCTTGTCCATCGTGTTCGGCGTGCGCAGCGTGCCGGCCTCCGACGGGAACATCCAGCCGAGCTCGTAGCCGGGGGCGGTGGTCTCCTCGAGGCGATCGCGATGTTCGCGCAGCGCCTTCGCGAGGATCGGCTCGACCGGGATGGTGCCCGGCGCGCGCTTCTTGCGCGTCAGCGACGAGACCACTCCCCTCACCTGCTTGCGGCGGACGCGCAGCAGGCCGTTGGTCTCGTCCCAGTCATCCCAGGTGAGCGCGCTCGCATGGCAGAACCTCAGGCCGGTGAAGGCGAGCACCATGACCAGCGCGTAGTGATGCGGGAAGCTCATGCGCATCGCGTCGAGGAAGGCCGCGAGCTCGGAGGGCGTCAGCGCGTTGGAGCCATCGGAGAGCTCTTCCTGCGGGAACCGGATGCGCGCACACGGATCGCGCGGCAGCTCGAAGGTGTCGATCGCGTCCTTGGTCATCGTGCGGAAGACGCGGAACCAGCCGTGGACCGCGGCGCGGCTGTAGCGGCGACGCTCGCCGGATGGCGTGCTGTATTCGGTGCGCAGGCAGCGGTCGACCCAGCGCTGGACATCGGCCTTGCGGATCGCGTCGTACCAGTACTTGCCGAGTGCGGGGAGGACATGGTGTTCGAGCGCCTTCGCGTAGGTGCGGGCAGTGCCGGCATCGACGCTGACGAGCTTGGAGGCCATCCACTCCTTCGCGAAGTCCTCGACGCGCTGGCGCTCGACGGGCTGGGCCTCGGAGAGCAGCTCGAGGAGGAGCTCGCTACGCTTGCGAGCGGCGGTGCGCGCATCGATATCGCGGAGGATCCGCGTCTTGGTGTGGCGAAGACCGGTCCGCGGATGGGTCGCGGCGACGACGACGCGGAAGACCTTGGTGTCGAGACGAAACACTCCCGGGTAGCGCGTCTTCATGCACGGGCGTCAGGCAACAACCGTTCCCTCGCGAGGGCGTGCGATTTCGAGCGCATGCCGTCGGAGGAGTGTCCAGGTCCGGCCGGGATGCGGACGAGGTGTCCGAGCGGCGGACAGCTCGGTGAAATGGCGCGGACAATCGTTCGCCGACAATGAGGACAACGACACCGTCGACAGCAAGAATGTCTCGATGGTCGTCGTTCACCCGCGCATGCTCGAGACGAAATTCGCCATGCTGGCGCTCGCGCTCGCGAGTTGCAGTAGCAAGTCGACGACACCACCCCAAGGCCCCCCGCCCACGATGACCTGCAACGACCTCGCGTGTATCGAGGCCAACGAGGGACAGATCATCCAGCTCGAAGGGGTGTTTGCGTTTCCGCGCGACCCTTCTCGCAAAGGTACGAGCCAGTACAAGCTCGCGCTCTCCGACGGAGTCGAGGTGGTGCTGAAACGCGACGAGAGCCTCACGCCCGCACTCGACGGTAGACGCATCGTCGTGCGCGGCAAGGTCTATGCGAACCCGGCGAACATCCCCGACGAGTACGGCATCATCCAGTCGACGCCGAACCCGTATCTCGTCGAGCTTCACGCCGTGACCGCGCGATGACGGCTTGCACGCCTCACTCCATGCGGCCGTGCGGGGCGAGCTTGCCGAGCTCGCGATACTCGAGCGCGATCGCGCGCAGGAGGTGCGCCTGCGACAGCGGCCGGCGCTCCTGGGCGGCGAGGTATGCGGCGCGGAGCGCACTGTTGCGGATGTAGCCGCCCGACAGCTCGAACTTGCGCGCGATCGTCGCGAAGTCGAAGTCGCCTGCGATCGGCGCGCTGGCGGGGATGTGCGCCGCCCACAGGCGCTGGCGCATTTCCTCGTCGGGAAACGGGAACTGCAGGCGCAGCGACATCCGGCGCTTGAAGGCGGCATCGATCGAGCCATCGAGGTTGGTGGTCAGGATCGCGATGCCTTCGAACGAATCGAGGCGCTGGAGCAGGTAGTTGACCTCGAGGTTGGCGTAGCGATCGACGGACGTCTTGACCTCGGTGCGCTTCGCGAACAGCGAGTCGGCCTCGTCGAAGAGGAGCACGACCTGGCCATCCTCGGCGGCGTCGAACACCTCGGCGAGGTTCTTCTCGGTCTCGCCGATCCACTTCGAGACGATGCGCGAGAGATCGATGCGGTAGAGCTCGAGGCCGAGCTCGCGCGCGATCAGGCCGGCGACCATCGACTTGCCGGTTCCGGGTGGGCCGTAGAAGAGGGCGGTGAGGCCGCGGGCGGAGGCGACCTTGGCGTCGAAGCCCCACTGCTCGAGCACGGTCTTGCGATGCGCGATGCGGCCGATGAACTCGCGGATCGAATCGACGATGTCGTCGGCGAGCGCGACGTGCTCCCACTCGGCGAGGCGGCGCACCGGCGTGGCGATGTGCGCGAGCCGCGCGGCCACGTGCTGGCGAGCGACCTCGTGGAGGGCGGCATCTGCGGTCGTCGAGCTGTCGACGCGCGTCCGCGCCTGCGCGATCACCGCCTCGACGACGCCCGGGCCGATCCGCCAGCGCGCGGCGAGCGCGTCGACGTCGCGACAGTGGAGGTTCGCGCGGGCGAGCGCCGCGGTCCAGAACGCGGTCCGCGCGGTCTCGTCGAGCGGCGGCACGACGATCGTCTGGTGACCGGGATCGAGCGGCAGGTTTGCTTCGAGCGGCGCGCGCACGATGAGGGGGCCGGGATGCGCGCGCAGCACGTGGCGGATGCGGTCGGCAAGCTCGGCGTCGGTCGCGTCGAGGGATTCGAGCCCGCTCGCGATCGGCACGCAGCCGCGCAGCACCGCGCGTCGCAGTTCCTGCTGGAGCAGTGCGGGCAGCAGGCCGCCGGCACGTGGGAGTCGCGCGACGTCGACCTCGGCGACGGCTCGGCCGACTCGCTCGGCGAGTGCGGCGATCGCGCTCGTGCGACCGGCGCCGCGCCGACCACGGAGCACGAGCCGCAGCGGTTCGGGCGTGGCTTGCGAGGTGACCTCGAGCAGCTCGCGGCGCGTGGCCTCGGGGAGCACCAGCTCGTCGAACGGGCGAACGGGTGCGCGGACGGGCGCGGGATCGCAGAGCCGGGCGACGACGATCGGATCGACGGTGATCGCCTCGAACGCGGGACGCGGGTGATCGCCGGCGATCTGGAGGACGCCGTGGCGTCGCAGCGGCGCCTCGGCGGCGAGCTCGGCGGCGATCGCGCCGCGGCGATGGGTCGCGAACAGCGTCTCGATCAGGAAGCGATCGACGACCGGGCGACTCGCATCGTTCGCGAGGATGCCGAACAGCCGCGCGATCTCACCTCGCTCGGACGGTGCGAGCGCGATCGCGAGCACGTGACCTGCCATCGGCGACAGATCGAGCTCGCGCATCAGCTCGATGAACGGCAGCCGCACACCGGCGGCGAGCGATGCGCGCACGCGACCGGCCTGGCGACCCGCCATCTGCGCGACGCGTTCGTCCGCCTCGCCGAGCTCCGTGGCCGCGAACCCCGGTGTGTGGCCGAGCAACGCGCGGACCTCGCGCTCGAACGGCTGGCGATCACCCTCGCCGCTGATCCGGCCGCTGTTCCACGCCGCCGCGATCGCGCGTGCGGCACGCGCCGCGACGAGATCGAGCATGTCGTCGAGGTGCTCGCGCGGCGACACGTATGGTGCGAAATCGCCGGCGGGCGCGTCGATGGCGAGCGGCGTCAGCGGCGTTCCGAGCGCACGCGGTACGAAGTCGGCCGCCAGCGCGGGCGCGGAGAGCGGCATCGCAGCCGGCGACGCGTGCGGTGCCGAGCAGGCGAGCGACGTCGGTGTTGCTTCGCGCGGCACGAATGGGGGAGGCGACACTCCCGCGGGCAGCTCGACGGCCGGCGAGTCCATCACGGGTTCAGCGGTTGGCTCGAGCGGTGGCAGCTGCTGGACGACCGTGGCGTTCCTGTCCTGTCGCTTCGCGAACAGCTCGATCGCGGGCAGGTGCACGCGCTGTTCGCCGTTCGCGAGCAAGACGTGCTGCGCGTCGGCGGAGAGCGCGACCTGCTCGACGGGAAATGGCGTCACGCCGGTCGCGCGGATCTGGCCGTAGCGCAGATCGATCCGGCTCCATCGATCACCCGTGATCGCGAGGGCCTCACCGGTGTCGCTCGCGATCGCCACGTGGTCGGCGCGTGCCGACTCGACGCGGTGCACGCGCGTCTTGCCCTGCCAGACCGTCCAGAGGTCGTGCGTCGACAGCTGCGTGCGCACCGCGATCACGCGGCCGGCGAGCAGCGAGCAGGCGAACATCGGCGTGCCCTCGGTGCGCAGGATCGCGAGCGGATCGCGGCGACCGAGCTCGATCACGTGGAGCGCGTCGGGCTGCGCGAGCGCGACCCGGCGTTTGCCGAGCGGGAATGCGGCGAGCGCCAGCGGTAGCTCGATCGCGGACTGGTCCACGATCAGGGCACGGCGGTCGCCTGCCACGACCACCGCCGTGTCCTCGCCATCGGAGATCAGGTGCGACGCGCGAAACCCGAGATCGATGGCATCGACCGGACGCCCCGACGACAGCGCGAACCGCGCGAGCGCGCGATCGCGCAGGATCCAGAGCTGGGTGGCCGTGCAGGCGAGATCGAGGGATTCACCGTGGATGTACGTGCGCGGCGCGGTGCCGATCGCGTCGACGATCTCGACGGCGTCGGCGCGTCGGAGCGCGACGAAGCGCCCGGAGCGTGCGAGGGAGAGCTTGGTCATCGCGGGGCTCCTCACTTGCGCACGATCGGGCGGTACATGCCCACCAGGACGCCCGCGTAGTCGCCGGAGATCCAGGCCTCTGGATCGGCGACGAGCTTCATGCGGTGGTCGTTGTAACAGATGATGCAACCGCGCTCGACACCGCCGATCACCGCGATGTCACCGTGCTCCTCGCTGAGACGGATCTTGCCGTTGCCACGCGTGACCAGCAGCGTGCCCGGAGCCGCGTTCGCGGGTGCGCCACCGACCTCCTCGAGGCCGAGTGCGGCGGCGCCGTGCTTCTGGACCGCGGCGGCGAAATCGACCGCGCTGCCCTGAAAGCCGTCGAAGCGTTCGTCCTGATAGATGTCGAGGATGTCGCCGTAGCCGCCGGCCGCGGTGATGTGACCCTTCACGAAGCGATAGCAAAGGCCGACGGCTTCGTTGCCGATCCGCGACTTCGCCGCCGCGAGGACTGCCGCCATCTGACCGGCCGGGTCCGACGGGCGAGGTGCGCGCACGAGCGGCGCGAGGTTCGACTCGTTCGTCCAGCCGAGCTCGGAGCCACTCGCGGCATCGATCGACGACAACAGCTCGACGCGCGCCATCGGCTTGGATGCGGTCTTGCGCTCGACGACGCGGACGTAGGCACTGACGGGAACCACTGCCTTCGGTGCCAGCTCCTTGCCGGTCTCGTCGCGCAGTCGTGCATCACGGCTGACGCAGCGGTGCACGTTGTTGAGGGCGGCAGGTGCCCCACCGCCACCCTGCTCCGGTGCCGGCACGTCGGGCGCGGCGGGTGATCCGGCCTTCGGCGCGGGAGCTTCCGGCGCAGGCGTCTCGGAGGTCGGCGCCTCGGTGGCGGGTGCCTCGGTGGCCGGCGTCTCGGTGGCGGGTGCCTCGGTGGCGGGCGCCTCGGGCTCGGTTCCGAACAGGCTCTCGACGAGATCGGTGACGAGGCTCCCGATATCCGGAAGCGGGCCGAACCCGAGCATGGCGAGGAAGCCGTCGAGCGAGAAGGCCGGCTGGTCGGCGGGCTGCGCCTGCTCTGGTGATGGCGCCGGCGCCGCACCGAAACTCTCGGTCGCGAGCGCGCACAGCGCCTGCCACAGCTCCGGCGACTTCGCCTGGGTGACCTTCGCGCCGATCGAGCTCTTCGTCGCGCTCGCCGGCTGCGCGATGCAGATGAACGACGAGTCGGGCTCGATCCGCCACACGTAGTGCCCGCCGTCGACGAACGTCTCGCCGGCGTGCGCGGCCAGCTCGGGCGGTAGCGCGGTGCTGGCGATCGGCCTGGCCGCGTCCGTGGCGTTCGCGGGTGGGGTGACCAGCGGTTGCTTGCCGGGCGCGACGGCAGGGTCGGCGGTGGCGGGAGTCGGCGTCGAGGTGGCGGTGGTCGATCGAGCGGTGATCATCGGTGGCCTCCATGGAGCAAGCTCGGGGCCCGCCAAACCGCGCCTGGATCCGCGGGGTTCCCGGCGGCGAACGCCGAATCGGCGTGCCGGCCTCGCGTGCGTGCATCGCCGGCTCGGAGCCGTTTGCATCCGATGCGAACCCGGTAAGGATAGGGGGCCGGTGCAGACCAGCGGCCTGATCGGGAACTACGTCGTCGACCGCGAGCTCGGTCGCGGCGGCATGGGCGTGGTGTACGCGGCGAAGCACCGCGTGCTCGGGCGACCCGCCGCGATCAAGCTGCTGCTCGCCAACGAGCCCGAGCGGATCGAGCGGTTCTTCAACGAGGCGCGCGCGGCGATGGCGATCGACCATCCCGGCATCGTCAAGATCTACGACGTCGGGGTCGCCGCCGACGGCCGCGCGTACATCGCGATGGAGCTGCTCGCCGGTCAGACGCTGCAGGCACAGCTCGCGCGCGGGCCGCTGCCGCTGCGGTTTGCCCTCGAGCACGCGCGCAGGATCGCGGCGGCGCTGGTCGCGGCGCACGAGGCCGGCGTGATCCATCGCGACCTCAAGCCCGACAACATCTTCATCGACCGCGAGAACCAGCTCAAGCTCGTCGATTTCGGCATCGCGAAGCTCGCGCAGCCGCTCAACGTGCGGACGGCGACCGGGGCCGTGATCGGCACGCCCGCGTACATGTCACCCGAGCAGTGCGAAGGCTTGCGCCAGCTCGACGCGCGGACCGATCTGTATTCGCTCGGCTGCGTGCTGTACGCGATGCTGACCGGGCGACCACCGTTCGAGGACGGCGGCACCGCCGGCATCATCGCGAGCCAGCTGAGCGCCCCGGTCCCGCCGCTGCGCTCGCGATGTCGCGGCGCATCGCAAGCGCTCGCCGACGTCGTGCATCGCTTGCTCGCGAAGTCTCCCGACGACCGCTATCGAGA
>JAEYYY010000348.1 GCA_023430775.1 Pseudomonadota bacterium | reverse complement strand
CAGCATGATCGTGCTGATCGCCGACTCGATCAGCGCCGCGGGCGCGGACCTCCTCGCGAACGGCGGTGGCGGCGGCTCCGGCAATCAAGGTGCCGGCACCTCGGATCCGGGCGACGATCCGAACCCGACGAACCCGACCTCGGCTGCCGTCGGCGGCAGCGGTGCGGGCGGCAACGGCGGCAGCGGCTTCGCGGGCACATCGCAAGCCGGCACGGGCGGCAGTGGCAACAACCGGGGTGGCGGCGGGGGTGGCGGTGGCGGTGGCTACATCCAGAGCAGCGTCGCGCTCACCGGTGCGAGCGTGTCACCGGCTGCCACCATCGTTCCCTGATCGTTCGGCGCGCTTGCGCTCGCGATTCGCCCGCCAGCGATCGAGCATCGTCATCACGAGCAGGCTGTACAGCAGCAGCAGCGCGCCACCAGCGGCGAGGATCGTCACGATGACGAACGTGATGTCGCCCCACAACGCGTCGCGCACCGCCCAGCCGAGGAAGATCGCGTCGATCCCGGCGAGCATGAGTGGGCCGAACAGGAACGCGCGGTGGAGCGGCGGTTGCGAGGAGACGTGGAACCAGAACGGCGCGAGCAGGTGAATGATCACGAGCGCGCCGAGCGCGTAGAACGCCCAGCCGTCCCACGGGAACTGCACGATCACGCCCCAGGCGAACGCGGCGAGCAGGTGGAGGATCAGCCACATGTCATTCCGCCAGCGTCAGCAGCTCGGCGTGGGCGCGCAGCTCGCTGACCGGCGCGCGCGGAATCTCGACGATGCGCATCGCTCGCAGCTGTGGCCGCGATCGGATCTGCAGCGCGTTGTTGCCGGTGGACTCGTCGGGCTTCTCGGGCGCCGCCAGCACGATGCCGTGGATCGGGAGACCGAGCGCACGCGCCGCGCGGATCGTGGAGCTCACCTCGTGCAGGATGCCGAGGCGATCGGAGCCGACGAGCAGCACGCGCGGCGCGAGGTTGCAGCGCGCGAGCCACTCGGCGTTGTCGAGCATGTCGTCGAACGGCGAGAACAAGCCACCCGCGAGCTCGAGCACCACGACCTCGTGCTTCTTGTTGAGCTCGGCGAGCGTGTTCTTGATCGCGTTGGCATCGATCGTCACGCCCTCGAGGCGCGCCGCCATGTTCGGCGAGATCGCCGCCTTGAGCCGGAGCGTCGGCGCGGCGGGCCCGCCGGAGATGTCGGAGAGCAGGAGCTCGTCGGTGTTCTTCGATTCGGCGGTGACGCCGCTCTCGACCGGCTTCCAGCCGACCGCCTTCTTCCCCTTGTCGCGCAAGGCGCCGGTCAGCGCGCACGCGACGTGCGTCTTGCCGACGCCGGTGCCGACTCCTGCGACTGCGATGATCACCAGTCGACCTTAGCCGAGGACGGCATCGATTCGCATCAGCTCGGCCACCGACCATGCCTGGAACGGACAGCCGACCGGCCGATGGGGTGCCTGACCGTCACAGATCTCGGCGATGTGACCGAGGCCGGCGATCGTCAGCCGCTCCATCATCGGATCGACGAATCGCCTTCGCGCTTGCTGCTTGACCTCGGCGGTGCCGCCGCGCACGCGGACCCAGGCCTCGATGAACGCGCCCGCGAGCCACGGCCACACCGTGCCGTTGTGATAGACGCTGTCGCGATCGCGCGGCCCGCCGCTGTACGTCGGCGCGTAGCGCGGATCGTGCGGCGACAGCGAGCGCGGACCTGCCGGCGTCCACAGCTCGCGCTCGAACGCGTCGACCACCGAGCGCGCCTTGTCGAGCTCGAGCACGGGAAACGGCAAGCCACCGGCGGCGAAGATCTGGTTCGGCCGGCACGACGCATCGAACGTGCCGGGATGGTGATCGCAATCGACGACGTCGTGGAGCTGCCCCCGCGAGCCATCCCAGAACCGCTCGACGAACGTGGTGCGCAGCTGCTCCGCCTCGTCGCGATGACCGGCGATCGCCAGCGCGTTGATCCACAGCGCCTGGATCTCGACGGGCTTGCCGATCCGCGGCGTGATCACCCAGTCGCCGATCTTGGCGTCCATCCACGTCAGCTGGAGGCCGGGCACGCCCGCCGCGATCAGGCCATCGTGATCGCGATGGATGCGATGGCGCGTGCCGTGGCGATAGCCGTCGATGATCGCGTGGATCGCGCTCTCGATGGTCTCGCGATCGGCCTTCGCGACCGTGCCCTGGAGAAACGCGTGCGCCGCGATCACGTACCAGAGAGCCGCGTCGACGGAGTTGTACTCCGGCGTCGAGCTGCCCTCGTCGAACCGGTTCGGCAACATGCCGCCGTCGACGACGCCCGCCCACTGCAGCAGGATCTGGCGCGCCTCCTCGCGGCGCTCGGCACCCGGCGTCAGGCACAGACCGCGCAGCGAGATGAACGTGTCGCGGCCCCAGTCCGAGAACCACGGGAAGCCGGCGAGGATGGTCTTGCCGCTGCCGCGCGGCACGATGTACTGGTCGGCGGCGCGCGCGAGCGGTGGCCCGAGCTTGCTGCGGCGCTGCTGCTCGGCGTTGAAGAACCGATCGGCGACCTGCTGTGGATTGCCGTCGACCACGGCGGTGGACAGCACCATCGCGGCCGGGCCGGCACCGAGATCGAACGTGAACGTCCCCGGCGACGCGCAATCCTCCTTGGAGTCGAGGCCGCGCTCGACCTCGGTCGCGAGCTCGAAGTTGCGGTACCAGTCCGGCGAGTGCTGGTAGACCGCGTTCGCCAGGATGTGGATCGCCGGCACGCCGTCGTACGGCCGCAGCGTGACGCGATCGCCGGCGATCTCTGGATCGAAGCGCAGCGAGCCGTTCTCGTGGTGCGTCGAGTGGTAATCGCGCGGCGCGATCAGTGGCTGGACGTACAGCGCGCGCACCGAGCCGGCGAGCTTGGTCCAGCGCAGCACCGTGCGCGGCGCACCGTGGGTGACGACCAGCTCGCACGCGATGCGCGTCTGATCCGGCAGCATCCACTCCCAGCGCGGCCACGGCGAGTGATCGAACTTGGCGAGCCGCGACGCGCCGTCGGGATAGATGTAGCCCCCGCGATAGCGATGCGCGGACAGCCCGTAGCGGCCGTTCGCGGTCTCGACGAACACCTCGAGATCGGCGACCAGCACCATGCGCCCCTCGGGTGGCGCGGTCGCGGCGAGCAGCAGTGCGTGATAGCGGCGCGTGCGGATCCAGTCGTGGGTCCCCATCGCGAAGCCGCCGAGGCCATCGGTTTCGAGCCACTCCGTCATTTATTGTCTCGCCCCATCCGCGCCAGCGCGACGCGCTCCATGATGTTCGCGGCGAGCGCCGTCCATCCCGACTGGTGGCTCGCGCCGCAGCCGCGACCGGTGTCGCCGTCGAAGTACTCGTAGAACAGCACCAGATCCTTGAACGCGACGTCCTCGGCGTAGCGCGCATCGGTGCCGTGACACGGCCGCCTGCCCTGCTCGTCCGGCAGGAACAGCTTGACGAGGCGGCGCTCGATCTCCTCCGCCACCTCCGCGAGGTTCATCGTCACGCCGCTGCCGGTCGGGCACTCGATGCAGAACGCATCGCCGTAGTAGTGGTGGTACCGCTTGAGCGCCTCGATCAGCAGGTAGTTCATCGGGAACCAGATCGGGCCGCGCCAGTTCGAGTTGCCGCCGAACGTGCTGGTGGTCGATTCGCCGGGTGCGTAGTGAACCTCGTGGCGAGCGCCGGCCACCTCCAGCACGTAGGGGTGCGTGCCGCCGTGCGCCTTGCTGAGCGAGCGGATGCCATACGGCGACAGCAGCTCGTTCTCGTCGAGCATCGTCCGCAGCACGCGCGCGAGGCGCTCGCGGTTCGGGATCGCGAGCAGCCGATGCTGGTGCTCGACATCGACGTCGACGCTGATCTGCCGCGCCAGCTGCGGCCGGTTCTCGAAGAACCACTGCAAGCGCTTCTGGAAGATCGGCAGCGACGACAGGTGATCGTCGTCGAGCGTGGCGACCGCCATCACCGGCACCAGCCCGACCATCGAGCGCAGCCGCAGCATCACGTGCCCGGCATGCTGGCGCATCTGGTCGTAGTAGAAGCCGTCGGAGTCGTCCCACAGCCCGTTGTTGCCGAGCTCGTTCATCGCCTTCGCGATCGCGACGAAGTGCTCGAAGAACTTCAGTGCCAGATCCGCGTACGGCGGCTCGGTCTTCGCGAGCTCGAGCGCCATCTGGATCATCGTCGTGCAGTAGAACGCCATCCACCCCGTGGCGTCCGCCTGGATCAGCGTGCCGCCGCCGGGCAGCGGCTGACCGCGATCGAACACGCCGACGTTGTCGAGCCCGAGGAAGCCGCCGGTGAACAGGTTGTCGCCCTCGGCATCCTCGCGATTGACCCACCAGGTGAAGTTGACCAGCAGCTTGTCGAACGCACGCTCGAGGAACTCGCGGTCATGTCCATGGCCCGCTTCCGCCGACAGTTGATAGACCCGCCATACTGCCCACGCGTGGACCGGCGGGTTGACGTCGGAGAACGCGAACTCGTAGGCAGGGAGTTGCCCGTTCGCGTGCATGTACCACTCGCGACACAGCAGCAGCAGTTGCTGCTTCGCGAAGTGCGGATCGAAGCGCGCCATCGCGACGCAATGAAACGCGAGGTCCCACGCGGCGAACCACGGGTACTCCCACGCGTCGGGCAGCGAGATCACGTCGCGCGCCCACAGGTTGTCCCAGCCGCGATTGCGCCGGCCCTGCGGCGGCACCGGGAAGCCCGGATCACCCTCGCGCCAGTGCTCGACGATGTAGTGATAGAACTTGCGCGACCACACGAGCCCGGCGTCGGCTTGCCGCACGACGCGCCGCTCCTCCGCCGTCATCGGCGTGTTGCGCACCTTGCCGTGATAGTGGTTCGCCTCGGCGATCCGCTTGGCCACGGTGTCGTCGAACCTTGCGAACGGCTGCTCGGGGAAGATGGTCTCCATCGCGAGCCGCAGCCGGATCGTCTTGCTCTGACCCGCCGGGACCGCGAGCTGGTACCAGAACGCGGCCTTGGTCCCCGTGAACGTCGGGTTGACCGCGTGGGTGTCGCCGTCGACGACGCGGCGATGAAACGCGTCCTTGCTGTACGGCGCGCCCGGGAAGCCCCACAGCCGCTGCGTGTTGCTCTCGTTGTCGCAGAACAGCAGATCGGGATGGCCCTCGGCCGCGAGCCGGAACCGACCGAGCGTGGGTTGATACACCCGCACCGCCGCGGTGCCGACGCGATCGATCTCGCCCTTCGGATCGTAGCCCTCGCCGTGGCGATTCCACGCCCACGTGTTGCGCAGCCAGATCTGCGGCAGCAGGTGCAGCGTCTCGGCGCGCGGGCCGCGATTGGTGATCGTGATCCTGATCAAGATGTCGTCGGGCGCTTCCTTCGCGTATTCGGCGACGACATCCCAGTAGCCCTCGTCGAACACGCCGGTGTCCTCGATCTCGTACTCGCGATCCTGCTTGCCGCGCCGCCCGTTCTCCTCGACGAGCTTGCCGTACGGAAACTCGCGCTGTGGATACTTGTAGAGCGCCTTCAGGTACGAGCTGGTCGGCGTCGCGTCCAGGTAGTAATAGAGCTCCTTGACGTCCTCGGCGTGGTTGCCCTCGCTGCCGGTCAGGCCGAAGAACCGCTCCTTCAGGATCGGATCGCGACCGTTCCACAGCGCGAGGCCGAAGCACATCCGGCACTGCCGATCGGTGATGCCGAGCAGCCCGTCCTCGCCCCAGCGATAGGTCCGGCTGCGCGCGTGATCGTGCGGCAGGTAATCCCAGCAGGCGCCCCACTCGGAGTAGTCCTCGCGGACCGTGCCCCACTGGCGCTCCGGCAGATACGGTCCCCAGCGACGCCAGTTGCGAACCCGGCGGAGATCCTCGTCGATGCGGCGGTCCTCGTCGTTATCGCTGGTGGTCATCGAGCGGCAACCAGCGTAAACCGGGGCGCTTCCGAGGATCTCGTACCCGGCGCACGATCTACAGGCCGGAGCCTGCGAGCGCTTCCTCGAGCCCCTCGATCAGCTGCGCGTTCTGCGAGGGCTTGCTCTGCACAGCCGCGCTCTTCAGTCGCTTGAGCAGCGCGTCGAGGCCGGCGCTGCGGCCGAGCAGGTCCTGCGCTTGATTGCACGCCTTGACGATCACCTCGTGGGTGGTCGCCGGCGACAGATCCGCGAGCTCCTTGCCGACGCTGAGCGCCTCCCGGATCTGGCCGACGACGCGGCGATCGTGCTCGACGAGCACCTCGCGCTGGTTCACCACCGTCAGCGACTCGAGGTACTTCACGAGACCCTCGGCGGTCAGCTTCGCCTCGACGAGATCCTCGTTCTCGAGCCGGTGATCGAACTGTGTCAGCTCCCAGCGATCGGCCGCGCGCATCGCGCGACAGATGTCCGACGTCACGAACTCGTGCAGCCGCTCCGACAGCGTGACCAGCGACTCGGGGTGCTTCATCCGCTCGCTGCCCTGCAGCACGTCGTTGATCGGCGCGAGCTCGGCGAGCAGACCTGCGATCCCGCGGCGCACCATCAGCGCGCGGCGCAGCGTGGTCTTGTAGGCTGGCACCACGCTCGCATGATCGGCATCGGGCACGAACGCCTCGTAGACCGCGACGACGAGCGCGTGGATGCCCTCGTTCCACGTGCTGGTCATCTCGTCGAGCAGGCCGAGCACCTGGTTCGCGTGACCGGCGCCGATCGCCACCTCCATGCGCTCGGTCGCATCCTCGGTCTGGCCACCGAGACCGTAGCGAATGCTCGCGATCTTCTCGAGCGCATCGCCCCACAGCTCTGGCTCGCTGCGCCTGGGCTCGGTGCCGAGCCCCTCGACGAGATCGCCGATGTCCTCGACGTTGAACTCGAGCGAGTCCTGCGGCTCGGCCGGTTCGGCCATCGCCTCGAGATCGCCGAGCTCGTCGTGATCCTCGGCCGGCGTTTCCTCGCCATCGGCGGGCGCCGTCGGCATCCGCTTCTTCTGCCGGCCATCGAGCTTGCGGCAGTACGCGAGCAACAACAGCGGCGTCCGGAACGTCTCGTTCCACAGCGTGCGCAGACTCTTCGCGGCGGTCTCCGGAGCTTCGCCTTCGTTGCGGGTGGCGACGAAGCGCTCGTAGAGCGAGTCGTCGACCTTGTCGAGCGCCGCAAGCGCGAGCAACGCGAGTCGCACCAGCTCGAGGGCTTCGGTGCGGATGCTCGCGGTCGAGATCGCGTTGACGAGTCGCGGATCGATGTCGCGATCTTCGCAGAACCGGCCCGCCGCGTCGAATTGCGGAGGCTACTGGTTTCTACGGGTTACGCGCGAGCTGGCTCTGGTGCGCGACCGCGGCCCACTCGATCCGCTGCGGGGTCGCCAGGCCGAGGGTCACGATGGCCGTCGACAGCTGGACGCGCATCGACCGCTGGTACGCCTGCGCGGCGCGCAATCTCTCGCGGGTCAGGATGCCGGTCTCGACCAGGTACTCGCCGAAGCCCGGCATCTCCGGGGTCGCACTGCGAGTCATCGGGCGTGACGGTGCCGGAGCCAGCTTCGGAGCCGGGCGGGCGGGCGGCTGGGTCGGCGGTTGATCGATGGTCGCGGCCGGCGGGCGACCAGCCGGCCGCCCGGTGAGGGTCGACCGCTCCTGGACCTTGCTGGGATCGGAGAACGGCGCCGGGGCAGGCAGCGGGAACGACCTCGCCTTGTGCCAGTCACCGTCGGGCTTGCTGCCGCGCGCGAACGGCTTGGTCGGACGCTCGTCGACCTCGCTCGGCGGGTACGTGCCGCGGGCGACCCGCGCCGGGCGTGCCTCGACGGTCTCGTTCGGCTCGTCGTCGACGAGCTGCTCCCTCGGGAACGCCGGCTGCGGCACCGCCATCGGCGGCGGCGCGATGCGCGGCGACTGTGCACGAGGAAAACGACCAGCCGCGGCAGCGGGTGCCGGGAGTTTTTTTGCCACCGCGGCTGGTCGAATCGATTCACCGACGATCATCAGCCAGTCGGCGGCCTCGTGATCGTCGGGCTGGAGGCGGAGCGCCTCGCGGAAGAAGATGGCGGCGCTCTCGTTCTCGTCGCGGCGGGCGGCGAGCTCGCCGAGCAGCCGGTACGCGAGCCCGCACTGCGGCTCGAGCCGGATGATGTCCCGGAGGTCGGCCTGGGCATCCAGGTCGCGGCGCAGGGCGATGTGCGCCCGGGACCGGATCAGGAGCAACTCGACGCACTCAGGTTCATGCTCGAGCGCGTCGGATACCATCGCGACGACGCTCGGGTAATGCCTGCCTTCGAACAGCTCTTCAGCTGTCGCGATGACTCCTCGATCCACGGACCTGGATTGAGCAAGGTCCAGACCAGTGCAATGCCTTGCGCAACTATCAGATATTCGTGACCTAACCGCCGATCCCGCAGGGGGACCACACCCCGGATCGGAACCCCCAGCCCGCCCGGTTCGAGCGGCAATCGTCGCCCTGGCAGGGGTAGGAGACCACCGGCATACTGATCCTCGTGCGCCGGGCAGCCCTGCTCATCCTTCTGCTGCTCGTGGCGCTGGCGGAAGCCCGGCCTCGCCGCCCGCGCCATCCTCCCGAGCCGCCGCCGGATCTCTGGCAGCGCGCGATCGAGCCCAACGGCGCGATCGTCGGCAAGCTGCTGGCCAAGGCGCGCGAGGCGATGTCGCGGGTCGAGCGCGGCATGGATGCGGAGTGGGCCGTCGATCAGCGCCTCGCCTTCTTTCGCGACGCCTACAACCTGATGCGCGAGGCGCGCCGGCTGTCGCCCGAGAACACCGAGGTCCTCGCGCTCCTCGGGCAAGCCGCCGACGAGATCGGCAAGACCAGCGAAGCGATCGAAGCACTCGAGGCCTGCATCAAGCTGCAGGGTGCCGACAAGGCCAGCCCCGATGTCACCGGCCGGCTCGGCGCGCTCGAGCTCCGGCTCGGTCACACCGATGCCGCGATCCGCTGGCTGCGCTACGCGCAGGCGACCACCTCGCTGATGGGCAACGTCGAGTGGCTCATCTATCTCTCCACCGCCCTCGCCCAGCGCGGCGAGATGATCGCCGCGACCGAGGTGCTCGATCGCGTGATGCCGTCGAGCATCCCGTACTTCAATCCCGAAGCCTCGATGGTCGCGTTCTCGCTCGCGGTGCTCTACGATCGCGACGAGCAGCGCGGCAACGCCTTCACGGTGCTCGATCGCATGCAGGGCAGCCTCAACACGATGTACACGTCGCAGCTGTCACAGCAGCTGGCGCGCTTCGACTTCATCCCCGGCGAGGACCAGCACTACTACCTGGCGCTGTTCTACGAGTCGGTCGGCGAGTACATCGAGGCGCGCGCCGAGTGGGCGCTCTACGCCGCGAGCGGAGATACGCCGTGGCGTGCCCGCGCGCTCGATCATATTGCTGCCATCGATGGGCAGCGGCGTGCTAATCCGACGATCAAGCCCACGCAGATCCGGCCACCCAAATGACGGGGCGAGTCCAAGAGGGTTCGAGACCATGACGCGCGCTCTGATCACCGCCGCACTGCTCGCCGCGCTCGTCGCGCCGGCTCGCGGTGACGTTTGGAAGCAAGCGGCCAATCAGGATCAGACCGCAGACTTCTTCAACGCGCTGATGCAGCGGGGTGACGATGCCGCGCGAGCTGCCGCGACGCAGAGCCTGAGTCTGCGGGAGGTCACCCGCCAGGTCGATCTCGCGCTCGAGTCGTACCGAGCCGCGGCGAAGGTGCGGCCAAACTCTCCGGAACCACCTTTCCGGATCGCGGCGCTCCTCCAGGCGTTCTTCTTCGACTGCGCGTACCACCCGCTCACGCATACCCGGCCCCCACCGAAGACCTGCGACCCGAGCGTCAATCGCGATGCCCGTGGAAACGAGATGCTGCAGGCGTGGGAGAAGCTCGAGACCATCGCGCCGCTCGACCCGCGCGTGAACGAGATGCTCCAGGCGCGCGCGATCGAGCGAACGAAGATGGTCGCCCGCTCGAAGGACGCGACGGCACTCCTCGAAGGAGCGAAGGCCGATTACAACGCGCTCCTCGATCGCAACGACGGCATCATCCGCCTTCACGAGAGCGGCCGACTGGCTCTCGTCCTCGGCAACCTCGCCGAGACGTACATGATGCTCGGCGACATCGACCGGGCCACCGAGACCTATATCGCTGCCCACAACGCGGGCGCCGATGGAACCACGCTGCTCGGTCTCGCCGTGGCGCTCGATCGCGACGAGCAAGGCGCAGAAGCGCTCCGCTTGATCCGCCACTTCGGCATCGACAACTTCCGCAGGTTCAAGGAGCGCTTCGAGGAGGGCGAGGTGTTCTTCGTCCCCGCCGGCGAGGAACAGTACTACCTGGCGCTGTGCTCCGAGGCGTTCGGCGAGATCGCCGAGTCGATCGAGCACTGGAAGAAGTTCATCCGCAGCGGCGCGCACCCGCAGTTTCAGAACCGAGCGAAGGCACACCTGCAGAAGCTGACGCTGCGCAAGAATTTTCAGTTCGATACTCCCGCCACCGATCTCGGTCGAGAGCCGGCGATCATGCCGCTGAAGCGCGTCCCGCCGATGCGCCGCCCATAGCGGTCACGCGTCGAGGTGCCGCCACCGGCGGATGTAGCGCAGCGGATCCATCTGCTCGTACTCGTCCTCGCCGTCCCACCTCCACATCTCGAAGCGCAGCGGCTTGAGCGGCCCCGATCGCGACGCGGCGAGGTGACCGAGGACGCCTCCCGCGGCGAGCCGCGCACCGGCCGCGACGGCCGCGTGCTCGAGCCGGTGATAGACGGTGATCCAGCCGTCCTCGTGATCGATCGCGATCGTGTAGCCAGCCGCGTGCTTCGCCGCGTAGAGGACCACGCCCTCGCCGATCGCGAACACCGGCGTCGCGCGCGGGATCCAGTACTCGGTCGTGATCGTCGGGACGGTGCGTACGCGCGTGCCACCCGGGATGGGCGAACGCTCGTACGCGAACTCGATCGCGAGATCGCGCGGATCGAAGACCAGCAAGATCGGCTGTTGCTCGTCGAGGATCGGGAGGGGCACGTGAAGTCCGCGGTCGCCGGCACGATCCGATCCCGGGGCGTGCAGCTTCTCGGCTTCGCGGCGGTGCCACGCGGTGCGCTGCTCGGCGTCCCACCGCGGCAGCCAGCCGGAGTCGAAGCCGCACGTGCACAGCGCGCGGGTGTCCGGGAACGTCGGGCGCGTCTCGAGGGTGACCGAGTGCGGCACGCTCGGGTCGACCGGCACGCGCTGCCACGGCTCGCGGTAGTAGTAATCGGGCTGGTCGGCGAGTGCCGCGATCTCGCGCGTGGTCTCGCGCAGGAGGTTGTGGCGTCGCGCCCGGATGGATCGCCTGGAAGGTAGGGGCTTCATGCTCCCCTACAGCGCGATCGATCAAGTCGCCGACATGGATCGCGAACTATTCTTCAGGCGACCGGGATCGCAGGTGAATCTCGACATCACTCTAGGGGCGCTCACGAGACAATCTTCAAGATCGGTGCAACGGCTGGAGGGATCCACAGCATCGACAGCACGGTGTTGTACTCGGGGTGACAGGTGGAGTGCTCGAGGATGTCGACCTGCGCCTCGGTGCGAAACCACGCTTCGGCGGGGACGTAGCTCGGGATCTCGACGAGCCGGCCGTGCTCGAAGAAGCCGTGCGCGAGCGACGACGGCACCAGCGCGCGATACGGGATCGGCAGCGTCAGCGAGCTGCTGGCACGCACCCAGGTGATCCGCCCCTTGGTGGAGAACACCGCGGCGCAGCGTTCGCTGGCGAGCTCGGTGAAGCGGATCGTGCTGGCGAGGATCGAGACGTTGAAGCGCTTCGCGATCTGCCACGGCACGTCGAGATCGACCTTGGAGAATTCGAACTCGGCGCGCACCAGCGTTTCGGGCATCAGCAGCTCGGACGCGAACGCGTTGGCTTCGAGCTCGTAATCGCGATCCTCGGCGCGCCGGTGCGAGGACGGCACGACGAGATCGGCACCGGGGTGGCGCAGCAAGAAGTGCCCGAGCTCGTGCGCGAGGGAGAACCGGCGATACAGCGGATCGGTGGTGTGCTCCGGCATCAGGATGGTGCCGTGCGTGCCCTTGCGGATCAGCTGACAGCCGGCGCCCGCGAGTGGCGCTTCCTGCACCTCGACGCCGAGACGCGCGGCAAATGCCTCGAGCCGGATGTGCTCGGGGGCCGTCACGCCGAAGCGGTAGCTGAGCTGTCTCGCGTGCGCGCGAGCAGCCTCGATCCGGTCGTCGCTCATGGGCTACTCCGGTGCTGACTCGAGGGTTTCGAGAACGCGACGAAGATCGTCGTCGGTGAGGTCCTTGAGGTGGCGATGGGCGACCTGGACGGCGCCGCCCATCCGGCGGGAGATCTCGTCGAACCGTGCGAGCAGCGCATCGCGCGACATCGCGAGCAGCTCGGGACGGATCGGGCGCGCCTTGGTGGGCTTGACGTCGGGCACCAGGTTGCGGCGGTGCTCGGCGAGTCGCGCCAGCGTCTTCGCGCGCATGCCTTCGGCCCACTCGCGATCCTTCGCGGTGGACTTGCCGTGATCGGCCGCGTACTGGGCGAGGTCCTCGTACAGCGCGTCGAGAGCGTCGACCGGCTTGTCGTCGTCGTCGTCGGGATTGGACATCATCGTGACCTCTTCGCGCTGGACATGAGCAAGTTGGGGAGCGTCTCGATCAACCGATCGAGGCGCTTTCGGGCTGCGTCGTACTGGAGCTTGGTCAGCGTACCAAGCGACAGCACGCTGGCACGCTCTTCGGCGCCGCGCTCGTAGGCATCGAGCAGCAGCTGGACCTCGACATCGTCGTGCGTGCGTTCGCGGATGATCGCGAAGATCGAGCTCATCGCGCGCTTGCGATCCGCGAGCTCTGCCTCGTTCTCGCGCGTGCGCGTGGCGACCTGCGCATCGAGCACCCGCTCGCCGAGATCCTCGAGCGAGACGTGGACCTCGCGCAGCGCCTTGCGATAGGCGTGACGCGAGCGCGACTTGATCGCATCGAGCACGTGCTTGCGCAGCGAGACGCGATCCGGATCCCACGCGATGCGGCCCTCGAGCGTGTCATCGATGATGTCCTGCACGATCTCGACGGCGTAGGCCGCGGGCTCGATCTTGCGAACGTTCGCGAGCATCAGGCCGCGGCGGATGCCGTACCGCTTCATCGCTTCGTAGGTGTCCGCGTCGGCGACCTGCTCGGTGAATGCTTCGATCCACGCTTCCGTCGGGACGAACGTCTGCGCCCGCCCCTCGCCGCCTGTCCGCTTCAGTGCCGTCATCTATAAGCGGAATCTAAAGGATCGGTCTGACACTGAACGCGCGCTCAGCAACCCCATGATTCCGCAGCGGGAGCGCGGAGATAGCGCAGGCAATCCACAGGGCCGCGTGTCATATTGGGCGCGTGATTCGGGGACTCGTCGTCGTCCTGGCCATGGCCTCGGCAACCAGCGCGTTCGCGCAGAGCAAGCGCTATCCGCCGGAGCCGGTCGACAAGGATGAAGAGGAAGCCAAGAAGAGCAACCTGTGGGAGAAGGCGAGCAATCCACAGCGCAAGCCGTACGACGATCTGGTCGCCGAGGCGCAGACCGCGCTCGACGACAAGGGCAGCGACTCGGCCGGCGAGGCGGCGGCCAAGCTGACCGAGGCGATCAAGCTGCTGCCCGACGAGCCGCGCGCGTACCGGATGCGCGGCGATGCCCACACCGCGATGCGCGAGTGGATGAAGTGCGCCGCCGATTACACCGACGCGATCCTCCGCATCAAGCGCAGCGATACCGATGCGAAGCTCGTCGGCGATCTGCGCCGCAAGCTCGGGCTCTGTCAGGCGCGCGCGGGCCGGCTCGCGGATGCCGAGAAGACGCTCGCCGATGCCGCTGCCGCTGGTGGCTCGAGCGGTGAGGTCTGGGTCCGCCTCGGCGAGGTCCGGATCGCGATGGGCAAGCTCGACGAGGCGATCGCCGCGCTGGAGTCCGCCGCCGAGCAACCCGACGTCGCGCTGCCGCTCGTGCGCTGGCTGCTGATGGGCGCCTACGATCGCGCGCGCAAGCCGGCACTCGCCGCCGAGGTCGGTCGCCTCGCGATCGAGGGTCGCCCCGAGGACGGCCCGCGCCGCGCCCCCGACCGCGACATGAGCCTGCTCAAGAACCCGTCGATGCCGCTGCTCGGTCAGGGCGAGTCGGAGTACCTGCAGGCGCTCGCCGGCGCGTACTTCGATCCGCCGCGCCCCGAGCAATCGCTCGTCTACTTCCGCAAGTTCCTCCAGATCGCGCCCGACTCACCATGGCGCAAGCGCGCCGAGGAGCACCTGCGCGAGCTCAAGACCGCCGATCTGCCGGAGTACGTCGACAAGCGCGGCGGTAACGCCGTCCTCGATCTCGCCGCCGCGCGTGTCGCGGTCAAGCGCGTGATGCCGCAGCTCCGCCAGTGTCTGGCGAAGCATCCCGGCCTGATCCTCGACGTCACGATCACCAAGGGTGGCCCGCGCTCCGCCGATTCGCGGGTTCCCGTGCGCCGCGGCATCCCGCCGGAAGGCACGTCGACGACGGTGCGCGAGAACCTCGACAACATCGGCTCGGCCGAGCGTGACAACGCGATCCGCTGCACCGAGCAGATCACCGATCGACTGCGCGCCAACCTGCCCGCGATCAAAGAGAAGGACACCTGGTACCGCGCCTCGTTCCTGATCGTCGGCCCCTGAGGAGCCGCGTGCTCGGTTAGCCCTTGAGGAAAGCGACGGTCACGCCATCGCCACCTTCGTTGGGCTCGCCGGGGCGGTACGTCTGGATCGCCTTGTGGCCCTGCAGGTGCGAGCGAACCGCGTTGCGCAGCGCTCCGGTGCCGTGGCCGTGGATGATGAAGATGGTGTCGCGCGAGGCCATCAGGCTCTCGTCGACGAACCGATCGACCGTGGCGACGGCTTCGTCGGCGCGACTGCCGCGGATGTCGACCGTGGTGTCGATCGTGCGCGCACCCGCGCGAGCACCGGGAGCCTGACCTTCGACGATGGTCAGGTTCGGCGCCATCGCGACACCGACCAGCGTCTGCGTGCTGATCGGCTGGCCCTTGAGCTCGGGCGGCCTGGACTTCTCTACACGCCGCGCCTGGCGGTGCGAGTCCATCAGCGTCTCCTTGATCGGGACGATCGCGCGCATCGAGCCGACGCGGACCTCGACCTTGTCGTCGGGGAGAAGGCCGACGACCTCGGCGCGACCGAGCCGCGGCACGATCACCGGCGCGCCGACGATCAGGGACTCGGGCGTGGCCGGCGTTCCCGGCGGCGTCGGCGGGCGCGGCTCGTGCTTCGCCACCTCGGCACCGACCGCGATCAACTTGCGGTTGGCCTGGCGGACGTCCTCGACGGTCGCGACCGCAGCCTTCGCGCGGACCTCGCGACGGACATCCTCGAGCTCGCGACGCGCTTGCCGGAGCGCGGCGAGCGCCTCGCCGTGGGCGGTGCGCGCTTCCTTCTCGAAGCGCGCCCTCGCCTTGTCGCGCTGGGCGCGCTGCGCCGCCCGCTCGGCCTCGATCGCCTCGAGCTCGGCGAGCACGGCGGCGCGCTCTTCCTCGAGCCGGCGCTTCTGCTCGTTGACGTTCGACAGGAGATCGTCGACTCGCGCGCTGTGGCCGAGCAAGGTTCGAGCACGCTCGACGATCGGCTGCGCGATGCCCATCCGCGTCGCCACCGCGAGCGCGCCGGAGCTGCCCGGGATGCCGAGGTGCAGCTTGAACGTAGGCTCGAGCCGCTGCATGTCGAAGCCGACCGACGCGTTCGCGAACCGCGGATCGGTGGTCGCCAGGCCCTTCAGGCGATCGTAGTGCGTGGTGACGATCATCGTCACACCGCGCTCGGTGAGCGCCTCGAGCACCGCTTGCGCGAGCGCCGCACCTTGATCGGGATCCGTGCCGACGGCGATCTCGTCGATCAGCACCAGCGTGCCCGGACCTGTCGTCGCGAGCAGATCGCGCAGGTTCACCATGTGGCCGGAGAACGTCGACAGATCCATCTCGAGCGACTGCGCGTCGCCGATGTCGGTCCGGACATCTGTGAACCACCCCATCACCGAGCCACTCTCGGCGGTGAGGTGCAGCCCGGCGCGCGTCATCAGCGCGGCGAGCCCGACCGTCTTCAAGGCGACCGTCTTGCCACCCGCGTTCGGGCCCGAGATCAGCAGCGCGCCACCGGCGGTGACGGTGACGTCGTTCGCCACGCAGCGCCGCTCGGAGAGCAGCATCAGCGGATGGCGCGCGTGCAGCAGGCCGATGCGCGGCGACAGATCGAAGATCGGCTCCGCACTGACCGTGTCATCGGCCATGATCGCGGCAGCCGCGACGATATCGATGTGCTCCGCCACCGCGAGCGACACATCGAAGCCGTTGGCTTCCTCGGCGACCCAGCCCGAGAACTGGATCAGGATCCGGCGCTCTTCATCCTGGACCTCGGCTTCGGCGAGCTTGGCGCGGTTATTGAGATCGACGATCTCCTCCGGCTCGATGAACAGCGTCTGCCCGGATTGCGAGGTGCCGTGGACGATGCCGCGCACGAAGCCCTTGCCGTCGGTGCGCACCGGCAGCACGTAGCGATCCTCGCGCTGCGTGTAGTAGGCGTCCTGTAGATAGACCGCGAACCGCTCGTCGACGAGCAGCGAGCTCATCCGCTTCTCGAGCTGCGCCTTGATCGCGGCCAGCGCACGGCGCAGCGGGCCGAGCTGATCGCTGGCGTGATCGACGAGCTTGCCGTCGGCATCGAACGCCTCGAGGATCGGATGGTAGACGTGGCCGAGATCCGCCATGTTCGCGGCGCGCGCTGCGAGCCGGGGCGCGTGCTGCGCGTGCTCGCGCAGGTGATCGCGCAGCCTCGCCATCGATCGGCCGGTGGTGGCAACCGCGACCAGCTCGGGCGCCTCGAGCGCGGCGCTCTTGCGTACGCGTTCGATCGCCGCCGCGATGTCGGAGATGTTGCCGAGCGGCAGCTTCAGATCACGCGATGCGAGATTTCTCGCCTCGCTGATCTCGGCCGCGCGAACCTGCGCCTCCTCGATCGCCGGCAACAGCTGCGACGCGCGCACGCTGGCCGCACCACGCGTGGTGGCGCACCGCTTCGCCCAGTGGTCGACGAGCGTCGGCCAGCCGAGATCTTCGAGCGCTTTGACCGCCACCATGGGACGCGCTTTTTGACACGAACCCGGGCGCTTGCCTAGGCTGGCCTACGCTGGGATGAGATCCTGAAGGCTCGGGACCACGCGGTTCCGGCCTCCGCGCTTCGCGGCATAGAGGTTCTCGTCGGCGCGCTTGATCAGATTCGACGCATCGACGCCGGTCTCGCGCTGCAGCGTGGTGACGCCGAGGCTGATCGTGAACGGGATCTGCTGGTTGTCGAAGGCGCACGGGCGCTCCTCGATGATCGTGCGCAGGTGCTCCGCGAACACGATGCCGCCGGCGAGCGCGGTGGACGGCAGCACGCAGGCGAACTCCTCACCGCCGTAACGCGCGAACAGATCCTCGCGCCTGATCCGTGGCCGGATTCGCTGGGCGAGATCCTTGAGCACCGCATCGCCGGCGAGGTGACCGTGGTTGTCGTTGACCTTCTTGAAGTGATCGACGTCGAACATCACCAGCGTCAACGGATGGCCGTGGCGCTGGCAGACCGCGATCTCGCGCTCGAGGAACTCGAGGAAGTAGCGCTTGTTGTGGATCCCCGTCATGCCATCCTGGATGGCCATGTTGTGGATCGCCTCGTGATACGCGCTCTCGATGTTCGAGCCCGACAGGAACTTGTAGATCGCGTCGCCGAACCGCACCTGATCCGAGTCCGCGAGCTCCTGCGGCCGCGTCACGCGGATCTCGTTGACGAACGTGCCGTTGGTCGAGTTGAGATCCTCGACCCACCAGTTGCCGTGCTCGTCGGTGAACAGCCGCGCATGCTGGCGCGACACGCTCGACCGGCTGACCACGAGCCCCGCCTCACTATCGCGACCGACCACGTACTGCGTGTTGAGCAGCGGAATGCGGCGCCCGATGTCGGGACCAGGCGGATGCAGGTTGACCAGACAGGCGTCCCCGCCGGTCGGCTTCTTGTCCACCGGACCGAGTGGACGCTGCAGGATCAGCGTGCCGCCTTCGCGATAGTCTTCTGTCACAGCCCGGTTGAACGTCGTTATATCCCGGGTCTGGAAAGCGGTTCAAACGCTTGGCACCAGGGAATGGCGAAGATCGTTCCTGTTGTAATTTCGCACCTTACGCACGGCGCTCGCCTGGGCGAACCACCTCGAACGAGCGGCCGGTCCTCGACGGTGTCGGCAGCACCGTCCCGAGCAGCGTGTTGCCGAGGATCGCGCGCACCGCATCGCGTCGCTCGTGCCCACACTGCTCGACAAGTCGCTCGACTGCCAGGCCACCCGACGGCGCGACCACGCAGGTGACGACGAGGCCGCCACCGTAGGCCGCGTCGATCACCGCCGCTGCACCTTCGGGCGAGCTGGCATCGCCGATCGCGATCGCATCGGGATTCTCGCGCAACGCACCGCCGACACCGGCCGCGACCGACGCGACGTGCGTGCCGACCTCGCGCTGACTGACCAGCGGGCTCGCTTGCACGATCTCGATCGGATCCTCGATCGAGATCACGGTCCGCTTGCGCGCGGCGATCGCACCGATGATCGCCGACAGCGTCACCGACTTGCCCGCGCCGCTGCCGCCGGCGATCACGATCAGGCCGCTGCGATCGAGCCAGTCGCCGAGATCGAGACCGAGCCGCTCGAACGACACCGCCTCGGGCAACAACCGCAGTGTCGCCGTCGGACCGCGCTGATCGCGGGCGAGCGTGACGCGCACGCGCCCTGCGCCATCGCCATACGCGAACGTCGCCGCGCCGCCTTCCGCCCACGCACCGCGCGCCGACGCCGGAGCGACCACGCCGATCTCTCGCGAGAGCGCGTCGCCGTCGATCGCGTTGCCGATCGCCGCCAGCTCGCTGCCGATCCGCGCCATCGGCGACGCACCCGCGACGAGATAGATGTCGGTCGCGCGCTGGCCGCGAGCCGCACGCGTCAGCTCGTCGAGCACGCCGCTACCGCTCGCGGTGGGTCGCGTGGTCTCGGCGGGCGCGTCGTACTGACCGCGCTCGATCAAGAGCTCGCTCGGTGCCGCGGCGGGCGCGGGAGCGCGGAACGTGGCGGGAGCCTCCGGCGCTCGGGCGGGCGCAGGTTGCGCTCCCTCGATGCCGACCTGCCAGCTACCGGGGCGCGGGATGACGTTGACCGCGTAGCGGATGCCGTTGGAGTCGTGATCGAAGCGCGCGGGCCGCTGGCGATCGATCTGATCGAGCGCGGCCGGCGGCGCGACCTCGCGCACCAGCACGACGAGCTGATCGTGCGGCGTCACCTGCGTGGCGTGGCGATCGCCCGTCGGGAACCGCAGCATCACGGCCTGGTTCGAGGTCAGCACCGCGCCGGTGGCACCGAACTTCTCGATCGAGCGCAGGTAGACATCGAGCTTCGACATGATCACGGCTCCCGGCGCTCGGTGACCGTGGCGATCTGCGACTTCGCGATCAGCACGCACTCCTTCGCGGTCCACAGCTTGACGTACGACGCGACCGAGTTGAGGTGATCGATCGCGCGCGGGTGCGCGGCCGGCGAGCTATCGAGGAGCAAGCCCTCGAACCGGGTGCCCTGGATCAGCAGCACCTCGACGCGATGCTGGCGATCGTAGAGCACGAGATCCGCATCGGCCGCATTCGGCTCCGTTGCACCCGGCACCGCGACATAGACGATCGCCGCCTTGGCGACCAGCCGCACCAGCTCGCCGGTGCGAAACGGTACGAACGCCGCGGCGCTCTCGAGCATCGCGGCGAGTGCATCGACCGGCTCGGCACGCTTGGCCTCGTCGGCGATGAACAGCTCGCCGCGCTCCGCCCAGGTGTCGTGCGGCCCGAAGGCGAGGTGCACCGACACCGCCACCGTCGGGATCCGCAGCTCGTCGGCTTGCATCGACCTGCGAGCGTACACGACCTGCCCGGATATCCGGGCCCTGCGAAGAATTTCCTCGAAACGGCCCACCGGCCCGGTGCTAGGTTCACCGTCATGGCCCGGGCGACGACGATCCTAGGAGCGAGCACCGCGCTGTGCTTCGCCACCTCGATCTATCTGTTCATCCAGAACCGATCGCTGCGGAGCGAGCTCGACGATCGGCCGGCCGTCGCCGAGGTCGCCGAGGCCGAGCAGTCGGCACCCAAACCGGTCGCCGCACCGCTCGAACAAGCCAGGCCCTCCGGCGCCCCTGCAAAGACGGCCGGCCCTGCCCCGTCGCTGCCCTCGTCGAAGGACGAGACGCGCATGGAGCGCCGCGCGCGTCGCACCGAGGAGTTTGCCGCGATGTTCGGCCGCCTCGATGGCGAGACCGAGGACGAGTACAAGGCGCGGGTGATGCCGATGATCTCGCTCGGCCTCGCCACCCAGCGGATGAAGCTCGCCGAGATGCGGCGCGTCGCCGAGACCCAAGCAAAGATCACCCCGGCGCAATCCGCCGAGCTCGACAAGGCGTTCGCGAAGGTCTACGAGGAAGCGATCGACTACACGAACAAGGCCGTCGCCGACGGTCAGCTGTCTCCCTACGAGCGCAACGTCGCCGGCTGGCTCGACTTCGCCGGTGGGCTCGGCGGCATCCTGACGAACGCGAACGGCTCGATCGGCAAGATCCTCGATCCGGCGCAGGTCAAGACGCTGGCGGACTCCGGCTTCGAGTGGGGCGAGTACCTC
>JAEYYY010000717.1 GCA_023430775.1 Pseudomonadota bacterium | reverse complement strand
AGGCCCTCGCGTGCGAGCGCGGCTGGCTGCCGCCGAGCGATCGGTTCACCGGGCTGCGCGTGATGGCCGGCAAGTGGGACGACAACGCGATCGCCGACGCGCACGCCGATGCCGCGATCCGCGGGCTCCACGCGATCGTCCACCTCGGCATCAGTCCCCAGAGCGCGCAGGTCGTCCTCTCGCACCTCAAGCGCGCACCTCCCGAGGTGCGGATCGCGATCGGCGGCAGCTTCGTCGGCTTCGACACCGATGGCTGGCGGATCCGCGTGGTTCGCGATCGCGGGATCGCCGAGCTCGCGTGGGGCGGCGGCTCCTCGGAGCTCAAGCGCCTGCGCGCCGAGGTCGAGACCGCGCTCGCGATGACCCGCCTCGACGTTCACGAGGTCAAGAAGATCGAGCTCGCCTAATCGAGCGTGACGATGATCCGCATCCCGGGCGGATCGACCGGGCCGAGCAGCAGCTCGACGGTCGCGTGCTCGACACCGAGGTTGCGAGAGAGCCGGCTGATCTTGGTCTCGGCATCGAGCTCTGGATAGAAGCCCGCCATCATGTGCTGCATCGGCAACCACTCGACCTGATCCCAGGCGAGGCCGATCACCGGATCGAGCTCGCCCTTGCGCGCGCGCACCCAGGCGCGACTCGGCATGCCGCGGTTCAGCGACCGGTGCAGCCCCGCCGAGATCTTCTTCTGCGGCGGCGTCACGCCGAGCTGGTCGGCGACCGCGTGTACCCGCGCGATCGTCGCGGCGACCGCTTCGTCGTCGGCGTTGTCCTGCTCGAGCTCGTAGGTCCACGCCTCGCCGTCCCAGCTGACGGAGGCCACATCCTCGCCGAGTGCGCGCACCAGCTCGGGCGCGTCGGCGGGCAACGCGGCCTCGTCGGAGTGCGCCACCGTGGTGTTCGCTCCGAGCTCGAGGCCGATCTGATCGCCGGCGAGCGGCTCGAGCCACGGGCAGATCGAGGCCGCCGCGGCGCGCGGCACCGTCGCGGTGATCGACATCGCGTTGAAGCGATGCGGGATGGTCGCGACGAGCGATCCGGTCCACGAGCCGACCAGCGGCCACACGCGCTGGACCACCGGGGCGGTCTTGATGCCGAGCAATCCGCCGAGCGTGGTGATCTTGCCGAGTACCGGGTGCTTGTCGCTCACGCCGCGAACATACTCAGAATCCGCCGGCGATGCCGACGCTGGCGCCGCCGTGATCGGGCACCACCGTCGGTACCCAGGTGCGCTCCGTGGTGTCGCCGTGCAGGGTCAGCGCGTCGATCACGCTGCCGACGGCGAGCCCACCCGCGACACCCCACATCATGCCGTTCAGCGAACAGTCGAGCTGACCCAGCGTGGGTTCGCGATCGCACCTCGCGGCGCCGAGCCCGATCACCATGCCGGTGGTCGCCGCCAGGCTGCGCATCAGCCAGCTCGCGCCGGCGCGCGCCTTGTGACCATTTGCGAGATGGATGATCGGCGAGACGTATCCGGCGGCAACCAGACCGCCGGCGGCGAGCCCGTGACCGGCATCGTCGTGACCGCGCTGGACCGCGACCATGCCGATCGCCATCGCGGCGACACCGACAGCATCGACAGCGATCGTCGAGGCTCGATAGCTCGGCTCCGGTGCCGGCTCCGGCCTCGGCAACGTGGTCGGCTGCGACCCGGTCCAGCATCCCGTCAGCCCCAGTGCGATCAGCGCTCGCATGCCGAAACGATCGCTCTGTCGGCGGGCGAACCCAAACGAGCTGACCAGCAACTGCTGGCAAAGCCCGCGCGGTCCGCGACTCAGTAGGACACGAATGTCCGAGCTACAGCGTCTTGACGGTCTTCCCGGCCTTCACCCAGCCTTTGATCCCCTCGGGCATCACGGCAACGTTGGTGTAACCGAGGCTGCGGGCGCGCCCGGCGCCCGTGTGAGAAGCCATTCAAGTAGGGCCCGAACAGTAGAAGAGCAGCTTGCGGTTCTTGTCGGCCGGGAGCTCGCTCGCCGCGAACGCCTCTTCATCGGAGATCAAGATCGCACCCGGCAGGGTGCCGAACCGCTTGCGCGTGCCATCGCCGTTGCAGTCGATCGCCGTCAGCGTGTTGGCCGCCAGCCCCTTGTCGACCTCGTCGACCGTCATCTCCGGCAGGTTCTCGGCATGCCCACCCGTCGCCGCCGGCTCGGACTTGGAGCACCCGGGGCCCGCTGCCATCGCCGCCATCCCGAGGACTGCTGACAGGAAGAGCTCGCGCATGTCGTGAACTCTACCCGCGACCGCGAGGTTTCGTCATCGCTAATGAATCTTCACGTCAGCAGCTGCCGGGCGCCCGCGACACAGGCCTGTCGCAGCCGTGTTAGAGACGGCGCCATGACACAGGTCCGAGTAGCCGCTCTCGCGCTGGGCGCGATCGCATGTGGGGACAATTTTCTGACGGAGCCGAGGATCGCCGGCCAGGTGTTTTCCGACGACAACGGCAACGGCGTGAAGGACGACGGCGAGGAAGGCATCGCCGGCATCCCCATCGTGGCGAGCGACGGCACGACCGAGCTCCGCACCACCACCGAGAGCGACGGCACGTACCTGATCATCGCGCCCGAGCTGACCACCTATACGGTGCGCCAGGAGCTGCCGTTCGGCTTTCGCTCCGGGCTGGGCGGCGCGAAGCCGAGCTACAGCGCGATCATCGGCGGCTCCGACGCGGCCGCGAATCAGTACGGCTTCATGATCTCGGTCGGCTTCAAGTTTCAGGGCTTCGTGTTCCCGTTCTGCGGCGGCGTGCTGATCAGCGATCGCCACGTCGTCACCGCCGCGCACTGCAGCCAGGGCGAGGACGCGCAGGATGTCGGCGTCATCGCCGGCACGCTCGATCCGTTCGAGGGTGGCCAGACGTTCGATGTCGAGAGCATCGCGATCCATCCCGACTTCGACGGCGATCCGGGCAACGGCTTCGACATCTCGCTGTGGACGCTCGCCGAGCCGATCGATCTCGAGGCGCTTAACCTCAACACCGTCGAGATGCTGACGCCGGCCAACGCGCAGCTCGCCGCCGCCGGCAAGCTCGCCACCACGCTCGGCTGGGGCACCTCCGATCGCGACAGCGCCTTGCTCCAGCAGGTGCACGTGCCCGTCGTTGCCGAGGCCGATTGCGCCGCCGTCTACGAGGGTGCCGAGGCGTTCGACACCCAGATCTGCGCCGGTACCGCCGAGGGCGGCATCGACTCGTGCCAGGGCGACAGCGGCGGCCCGCTGCTGGTGCGCGACAACGGCCGCGGCGTGTGGATGCACGCGGGCATCACCAGCTACGGCGACGGTTGCGCGTTGCCGGGCACGCCCGGTGTCTACGGCCGCGTCTCCGCGCTGTCGGCGTGGGCGAAGTCCGAGGCGCTCGAGCCGGCGGCCACGCAGATGATCCAGTTCACGTCGCTCGGCCAGATCGGTCGACTCGACTGGCCCACGCGCTCGACGACGCGCCCGCAGGTCGGTGACATCGAGTCGCGCTGGCAGGTCACCGGGACGTCGCTTCCCGGCGAGGTCGAGGCCGACGATCCGCTGACCGTGCACTGGTCGATCCTCGCGGACGATCCGTCGTTGACCGGCTTCACCTGCACGTTCGATCCCGACCTGTCCGACGACACGCCGGGCGAGGACGTCGAGTGCGGCGTCGGCGCGACCGACTTCGAGCTCGCGGGCTTCCCGACCGGCATCTTCGCGTCGGCGCTGACGGTGACGCGCGCCGGCGACGAGGTCATGTACGAGCGCCGCGTCAACGTGGTGAGCGGCACGCCGCCCGCGTCGTCGAAGAACGGCGCGCTGACCAACAACGACCTGCTCGATCCCGACTATCAGGATCCGTACTTCGTCGACTACTTCGACGTCACCGGGTTGACCGGCAAGGCGTTCGCGATCGAGGCCGAGTCGAACCAGTTCGACGTGTTCCTCACGCTCTACAACCTCGACCAGCGCGACTTCGACAACGGCGGAGGCATCCTCGCGTTCGGTGACTTCATCGGGGGCAACAAGGTGCGCATCGTCGTGGTGCCCGAGCCCGGCGTGAACTACCTCGTCGGCGTGTCGTCGTTCGACATCAGCGAGACCGGCAACTACAAGGTGTCGATCGTCAACGACGGCACCTTGACGGTTCACTAGAGGTGTTACCGTAGGTCCATGTATCGAGGGTTGGTCGTAGTTGCGGCGCTGGCGGCGTGTGGCGACAACGTCCATCCCGCCGCCACCATCACCGGAGCGATCTGGTCTGATGACAATGGCAACGGTGTTCGCGACCCCGACGAGCTGCCGGTTCCGGATGTCGTCGTCTACGCGAACCTCGATTTCGATCCGTCGATCAACTTCGGAGATCCTGTCACTCGCACCGGCGCCGATGGCTCGTACACGCTCGAGGTGCCGGGACCGGGAACGTACGCCGTGCGCGCGGTACTGCCGTTCGGCGTCCGCGGCGGTTCTCCAGCGGGGAAGCCGCGCATCATCGGTGGTGGCGAGGTCGGCAGTGCCGGCGACTACAGCTTCATGGTGGCGCTCGCGTTCCGGTCCGGTGATTTCACGATCCAGTACTGCGGTGGCGCCCTGATCACCGACCGTCACGTCGTCACTGCCGCCCATTGCAGCACCGGCGTCCCGCTCTCCGAGGTCGCGATCCTGGCGGGCACGCTCGAGCCGTTCTCCGACGGCACCACCGGCCACGTGTTCGATGTCGCGCAGATCGAGGTCCACCCGACGTTCAACTTCGACGCCGCGCACGGCTACGACATCGCGGTGTGGACACTGGCGGAGCCGATCGATCTCGAGGCGACCGGGCTGCACACGATCGAGATGGTGGGCGAATCCACCGCCGCACTCGCCGACCCCGGCGCGCTGGCGACCACGATCGGCTGGGGCACCTCGGATCTCGAGGGCGGCCGGCTCCAGCAGGTGCACGTACCGGTGGTCTCCGACGAGGACTGCGCGACGGCGTATCCGATGTCGAGCAACCTCGATACCCAGCTGTGCGCGGGCGTTCCGGAGGGCGGGATCGACTCGTGTCAGGGCGACAGCGGCGGCCCGCTGATCGTTCGCGACTTCGAGCGCCAGGTCTGGCTGCACGCCGGGATCACGAGTTACGGACAGGGCTGCGCGCAACCCGGGTTCCCCGGCGTGTACTCCGAGATGGCGACGCTCTCGAGCTGGGCGATCGACCACGCCACCGAGGCGACCGATCCGGTCGACGTCACGATCACCGATTTCACGATGCCCGGGGTCGCCGACTTCGCAGCGCTGATCGCGACGCGACCACAGGTGGGTGCGATCGCACCGCGCTGGCAGCTCACCGGCTTCTCGCTCGAGTCGCGCGTGGTCCCCGACGAACAGGTCACCGCGACGTTCCGGATCGTCGGCGACCCGGATGCACCCACCGACATGACGTGCCGCTTCGAGGCCGACGTGATCGCAGGCACGTCGCAGGAGATTCCGTGCGGGCTCGGCGAGACCACGGCCACGCTCGCCGGATTCCCCACCGGCTTGTACCTGACGTCACTCACCGTCGAGAGCGGTGACGTGTCGTTCAGTCGTCGCATCGACGTCACCTCCGGCGCACCGCCGACGACGAAGACGCTGGGCGCCCTCGAGGCGCAGGATCCGATCGATCCGGACTACAGCGCGCCCTATCACATCGACTACTACGACGTCGGCGACCTCTCCGGCACGAAGGCGTTCGCGATCGAGGCGCGCAGCACGAGCCTGTTCACGATGTTCTTGACGCTCTACGACGCGGACCAACGCGACTTCGATCTCGGCGGCGGCCTTCTCCAGTTCGGGCAATTCCTCGAGGGCAACGAGCGGATGATCGTCATTCCGGAGCCGGGCAAGCACTATGTCGTCGGCATCTCGTCGCTCGAACAAGCGGCGCTCGGGACCTACGAGGTCCTGATCATCAACGACGGCGTCCTGACGCCGCGCTAACGAACGTCGATCGGAAACTCGATGACGAAGTTGAGCCGCCCGCTCGTGGTCTGCACGTCCTCGCCCTCGGGACCGGCCATGTCGATCGGCACCGATGCATCGAGCCGCGCCTGCAACGCGATGAACAGCGGGCCGAGGCGATGCCCGGCCTGCGCGAACACGCCGACCGCCGGCTTCTTCTGGAAGTGCTCGACCGCGAACCGCGAGTGCATCACCAGCACGCCGGCCTCGGCACCGAGGGAGAGCCCGTACTTCGCGTGATCGCGCGGCCGCCACACCGGCCCGAACATCACGTGATTGACGTGCGGGCCATCGCCGCCGCGGATGTTGCTCGGGCCGAACGGCGAATCGATGTCGCCGAACTCGAGCTGCGCTTCACCGCGGATCGAGAGCTGGTCGACGATCGTGATCTCGAGCGAGGGCCCGACGACCCACGCGCTGCGATCGGTGCGCTGCAGGCCGACCATCGCGCCGAGGCGCGCCTCGGGACCATCCGCGCCTGCGGGCATGCTGGTGAGCACGACGAGGAGGAAGGCCAGCCGGGACACCCGGCCAGGGTACTACGGCGCCTCGACGAGCGTGAACATGTCGGTGGTGATGCTGCCCACGCCGAAGATCGACAGGCCGACGCTGATGTGGGTCGCGCCCGCCGGCAGCGGCGGCGAGGTGAACGTCGCCTGGCGGTACGTCGACGAGGTCGGTAGCGGCGCACTCTCGGCGAGCCAGCTCCACGAGCCCGAGGCGTTGCGGTAGTAGACCGAGAACCGCGGCTGGATGGTCGACTTGTAGTAGCCGGTCATCGTGTAGCGGCGACCGGGCACCGCGGCGGGGGCACAGGCACCGGAGTCCTGCGCCGAGGCGAGGCGGCGGCCACCCGAGGTGAACGCGGTGATGTCGAGCTTCTGCGCGCGCACGCCGTCGAAGGCGTCGCTGACCAGCGTGAACACCGCGGTGTTGGTGCCGTAGCCGTCGCGCTTCCAGCAATCGGGAATCTGATCGCCGTTGGCATCGGTCTCGAGCGACGCGTTCTGCAGCAGATTGGCGGGCGCGGCCTCGATCGTGACGAGCTGCGTGATCGACGTCCGGTTGTTCGCGGTATCGACCGCGGTGGCGCGCACCGTCGCGGTCGCGGTGACATTGAACGGACCCGCGTACAGCGTGCCGGCGATCGGGTCGCTGCCGTCGAGCGTGTAGCGCACCTCTGCCACGCCCGAGGCATCGCTCGCGGTCAAGGTCACGGTGACCGGGCCGCTGTACGGCGCTGCCGAGCAGGTGGTGCCGTTGCACGCGATCGACAGCGCCGGCGGTGTGGTGTCGGGGCCGGTGCCGATCGTGATCTGCGTGGCGAGCGAGGTGCGATTGTCCGCGTTATCGACGGCGGTCGAGCGCACCGTCGCCGACGAGCTCACCGTGAACGGACCGGTGTACAGCGTGCCGTTCGTCGGAGCGCTGCCGTTGATCGTGTAGCGAACCTCGCGGATACCCGAGCCGGCGGCGCTGGCGGTCAGCGTCACGGTGACGGGTCCGGTGTATGGGGCCGTCGAACACGCCGCGCCGTTGCACGCGATGGCGAGGCTCGGCGGTGTGGTATCGGGCGCGACGATCGAGATCGACGTGCTCAGCGAGGTGCGATTGTTCGCGTTATCGACGGCGGTCGAGCGCACCGTCGCCGACGAGCTCACCGTGAACGGTCCGGTGTACAGCGTGCCGTTCGTCGGATCGCTGCCGTTGGTGGTGTAGCGGATCTCGCGGACGCCCGAGCCGGCGTCGCTCGCGGTCAGCGTCACGGTGACGGGACCCGCGTACGGGCTCGTCGCGCAGGCCGCGCCGTTGCACGCGATCGCCAGGCTCGGTGGCGTGGTGTCGGGAACATTGATGGTCACCCGCGTCGTGCGGAACGTGCGGTTGCCTTCGTTGTCGATGGCGGTGACCCGCACCGTGGCCGTCGAGCTGAGGGTGAATTCCCCGGTGTACAGCGTGCCGTTGGTCGGATCGCTGCCGTTGGTGGTGTAGCGGATCTCGTCGATGCCCGAGCCCGCATCGCTGGCCGCGAACGAGATCCGCACCGGTGCGGTGTACGGCTGCGTCGTGCAGGTGTTGCCGTTGCAGGCGGTCGACAGCAGCGGCACCACGGTGTCACCGGCAGGCGTGCCGGCGGTGTCGAACATCGCGTGCTGGTCGATCGTCACCGTGCCGACGGCGAAGATGCCGACACCGAAGCTGAGGTGCGTGGCGCCCGCCGGGATCGCTGGCGTCGTCAGCGTCGCCTCGCGATACGTGCTCGAGGTCGGCAACAGGGGCGTCTCCGCGAACCACACCCACGAGCCCGCCGCGTTGCGGTAGTAGACCGTGATGCGTGGCTGCGTGGTCGCCTTGTAGAACGCGCTCAGGCGGTACGTGTGTCCCGGCGTGATGGCGGGTGCGCACGTCCCGGAGTCCTGCGCGGTGACGAGCCGGCGACCGCCCGACGACAAGCTGGTGACGTCGATCCGCTGGGCGCGTGCGCCATCCGAGGCGTCGCTCACCAGCGTGTACGTGGCGCTGTTGGTACCGAAGCCGCCGCGCTGCCAGCAATCGGGGACCTGATTGCCATCGGCATCGGTCTCCAGTGATGGATTCTTCGCCAGATTGACGCTGACACCGGTATCCGGGAACCGCACCGGTGGCTGCACGCCGCCACCGAGTGCCTCCTGCATGGTACCGACCTGGGTCGCGGGCCCGCGCGCCGCGAGCCAGTCGAGGAACTGCGCGAGCAGCGCGGGGCTCACCGCGTTCGACGCGCAGCCGTTGCACACGTTGTGGAACACCATCGGCACGTAGCCGCCGCCGTTCGCCTCCGCGTTGAGCACCTGCTGCTGCATCTGCGCGAGCGTGGTGTCGCTCTCGACCGAATCGTACGTGCGCACCATCATCGCGTTGGCCGGCGGGATCGGGTTCGCCAGCGGGCACGACGTGCACGTCGTCGAGCGCAGCCCGCCGACATCGCGCGCGTAGTTGTAGCCGCACTCGTCGGCGATCTCTCGTACCGTCGCGTCGTCGGCGCCGAACGGATACGCGAACGTCGTCACCGCGAAGCCATCCTCGAGGAGATTCGCGCGATCGTTGCAGATCTGGTCGCGCATCTCGTCCTCGCCGAGGGTCGTCAGTCGAACATGCCCCAGCGTGTGGCCACCGATCTCGTGGCCGCGCGTCTGCAGGTCCATCGCCTGCGCGAACGTCAGATAGCCCGGCGTGCCGAGCCGCGGGCTGTTGATGTAGAACACCGCGCGCATGCCGCGGGCCTCGACGAGATCCGCGACCTGATACTGGTTGGCCAGCGTGTCGTCGAACGTCAGCGACACGATCGTGGTCGCGCCCGACAGCTCCGAGGATTTCTCGGCGACGTCGAGGGACGCGTCACAGGCGCTCACGAGCACGGCGAAGAGCAAGCAACGGCACAGCATGGGGCTGTCTCGTGCAATCTCGCGGCCCGGCTGTAAAGCATCTTACGATCGCCGCGGCTGACAACGGAGCGGTGCACCAGGGCGCGTCCTGCGAGCGAGGCGCCCACTGCCGGAGACCAGGACCGTCCTGCCTCGCGTGCACTGCCGGTGTGCGTCGAGTCACCAGCGGTGATACGCCGGATGCCCCGGCTTCACCGCGATGAACGTGCCGGTCCCCCGCGCCGTCACCTTGCCGTTCGCGGTCATCGTCGCCTCGATCGTCGCGCGGTCCTCGCTCGATGCCACCACCACGGCATCGACATGCACGAGCCCCATCGGCGTCGGGCGCTGGAGCACCACCTTGAACTCGGCGGTCACGCACGGCGGCGCGTGGTCGAGGTTCCCCTGCTGGATCAGGTGAAAGATCGTCGTCCAGTTCATGTGGCAATCGAGCACCGTGCCGATGATGCCGCCATTCAGCACGTTCTCGAAGGCCTCGTGATGGAGCTCCGGCGTGAAGTCGCACACGACGTGCGCCCCGATCTCGGCGGCGAGTGGCAGGCTCCGGATCCGCAGGCCCTTCGCGTTCGCGGGTCCGCATCCGAAGCACCGACCGGTCGGCGCATAGCGCTCCTGCAGCGACTGCGTGATCATGAGTTGCACCGTATCATTCGCGGCGATGACTGATGCCTTCGACGCGTTCGAGCGGACCGGCTGGGCGACCAACGACACTGCCGCCTACGACCAGGTGTTCGGCCCGATCACGCGTCACCCGATCGATGCCCTCCTCGATGCAGCCCGCGTCGGCGAGGGCACGCGGCTGCTCGATGTCGCCACGGGTCCGGGCTACGTCGCGGCGCGTGCCGCCGAACGTGGGGCCATGGCGACGGGGCTCGATCGATCCGCGCAGCTGCTGGCGATCGCGAGAGCGCGCCATCCCTCGCTGACCTTCGTCGAGGGCGATGCCGAGGCGCTGGGTCTGCCGCCTGCGAGCTTCGATGCCGCGGTCGCGAGCTTCTGCCTGCTGCACCTCGCGCGGCCCGAGCGCTGCGTCGCCGAGCTCGCGCGCGTGGTGGTGCCGGGCGGGCGGGTCGCCGTCACCGTGAGGAACACGCCGGATCACGCGCGGCTGTTCGGCATCGTGCTCGAGGCCGTCAAGGCCGCCAGTGCGGTACCACCACCGGAGCTGCCCGCCGGTCCCGACTTCTTCCAGTTCGCCGACGACGTGAAGATGAAGCGCGTGCTCGCCGACGCCGGTCTTCGCGATCCGGAGGTGCAGACCATCGACTGGCGCACGCCGGTGTCGAGCGCCGACGAGCTGTGGCACGGCTTCACCGCCGGCTCGGTGCGCACGCGCGCACTGCTGATCGGTCAGGCGCCGGAGATCCAGCACGCGATCCGCAACGAGCTGGCCAACCGGCTCGAGGAGTTTCGCGATGGCACCACGTTCGCGGTGCCGGTCTCGGTCAAGCTCGGCTCCGCTACCGCGCCGTGATGCGCTGACTGCACGCGTGCTCGACGAGCATCTCGGGCACCTGCCGCTCGCCGGCGATCACCGGGATGAAGTGGATCGCGATCGAGCTGATGTCCTGCGTGCATCGCCAGGCCGCGTAGCTCGCGCGCGCCTCGTCGTGGGCGAGGAGCCGGCGCAGATAGACCAGCTCGCGCGTGGTGCGGATGCCCTCGCGATAGCTCGCCGGCTCGTCGAAGCTGGCGGTGCGGCCGGTCAGCAGATCGATCGTGCCCGCCGCGGTGCGGGCCTCGATCACGAACCAGCCATCGACCCGCGATGGTGAGGGCGCGAACATCGTCCAGCTCTGCTGGATGCCGAGCGCCTCGGCAGGTGCGCCGGCGATCGAGACTGCACCCGGTGCCACCACCGAGAGCACGTTGAGCGCGACGAGATACCCGGCGAGTCCCGCGCCGATGCGCGTGCGCCATCGACACGGCGCGGGCGGATCCCCCGTGACCTCGACGCGGCGCCACGCCGGCAGCAAGCCGAGCGTGATCGCCGCCGCGATCATCGGGAACGTGTCGAGCCACAGGAACAGCGCGAACCCGACCTGCAGCGCGCAGATGCCGGCCACCGCGATCCAGCGCGCCTGGCCTGTTCGCCAGGGCGTGACCAGCAGCAGCGCGACCATCGCCTCGAAGGTCAGCACGCCGGCCGTGAGCACGGCCATCAGCGTCGGGTGCTCGAGGAGATGCTCCGCGGCAGAGCTCGCCCAGTAGCGCACGCCGATCGCGTGCTCGACGGCGGTGAGGTCCGAGCGCCACTCGGGACCGGACTTGAGGATCGCCGCGAACAGATAGATCGAGGCGATGGCGACGACATACGCGATCGCCGGCGTGCCGCGATAGCGCGGATCGGCGCGTGGCGCGTGCAGCGCATCCACCGACAGCGCCGCGCCCCACGGCATCAGCGAGCCGAAGCACAGCGCCAGCGAGAACAGCACGTCGCGGTGATCGTGAAGGATGGGATTGCGGTGCTGGATCGACAGCACGACGACCCACAGCAGTGGCGTGATCCACCGCGTGCGCCAGCCGACGAGCACGGCCGCCGCGAGCACGAAGCCGCAGGCGAAGATCAGCGCGGCCCAGACCGGCGATCCGGAGATCGCGAGCAGCGAGACGTCGGCGAGCGCGCTGGTCGACCGCGCGACCTCGCGAGGCAACACGCCGGCATCCGTGTAGTGCTCGGTCAGATGACTCGCGCGGGTGGCGAGATCGACGATCACGGTGATCGCGACGGCGATCCGCATCACGGCAAGCGAGCGCACGTCGAGCGTGAACACGCGTCGTGCGTAGCTCGTCGCCATCACGAGAAACGATACATCGAGAGCCGTCGCGGCAAGTGCTCGGCGTTGTTGCCAAGATCGTCGGCGAAATCGACGTCGCTCGCATCATGGCGGACGGACGGTGCACTATAGGCGACCATGGCAAAGACGAAGACTTCGAAGGCGAAGCCCAAGGCCAAGGCGAAGCCGGTCGCGAACAAAGCAGCAACGAAAGCGAAGCCCGCGGCGAAGGCGACGGCGGCGAAACCGAAGCCGGCGGCGAAGACGACAGCGAAACCGAAGCCCGCGGCGAAGGCCACACCGGCGGCTGCGCCTGCCGGGTCCGAGCGCCAGGCGCAGTTCCTCGCCGACATCCTCGCGAACATCGACGACAAGAAGCCACGCCTCGTCTACGCCGATCTGCTGCAGGACCTCGGCGACCCTCGCGGCGAGTACATCGCCCTCGCCTGTGCACGTGCGGAGCTGACGGACGACGACGCTCGCGCCGCCGAGCTCGACACCAGGATCGAGGCGCTGCTCAAGAAGCACAAGAAGACGTGGACGGCCGCGTGCGGCGAGAACAAGGGCGCGCGCTACGAGTTTCGCCGCGGCTTCGTGGAGAAGATCTCCCTCGATGCCAAGGACCTGCTGAACAACGCCGACAAGATCTTCGCGGCCGAGCCGATCGAGGAGCTCAACGTCTGGAAGATCGACGAGAGCCCGACGATGATCGGCAAGTCACGGCTCGCTCCGATCCTCGAGCTACCGCTGCATCGGATCCGGAGGTTGTCGCTCGCGCGGTGCCAGCTCACCGAGGAGGACTTCGCCGCGCTGGCGGAGGCCACGACGCTGGGGAGCGTCGAGCTGCTCGATCTGACGAACGGCGGCAGCTACGAGATTCCGGTCGGCAACCTCGCGAAGGCGACGTCGCTGCCGAAACTGCGGGACCTGATCTTGCGCGGCTGCATGATCGGCGACGATGCGATCGCGGCGCTCGCGAAGAGCAAGACGCTGAAGATGCAGAAGCTGGTGCTCGCGCGCAACGGGCTCGGCAGTGCGGCCGGCAGAGCGATCGCGGAGGCCGAGTGGGCGCCCGGGCTGGTGCACCTCGATCTGTCGAGCAACGAGGGGTTCGGCGATGGCGGCTTGCGCGCGCTGTCGGAGAGCACTCGCCTGACCTCGCTCAAGACGCTGCTCCTCGAGTTCACCGGGATCTATCAGGACGCGCCTGAGATCTTCCGGACCGCGCCGCTGTTCAAGCAGCTCGACCTGCTCGACATCTCGGCGACCGCGGTGGGCATCGAGGAGCTGCAGCCGGTACTCGGCGATCGCGTGCAGTACAAGCGCGGCGTGTGATCACTTCCTGGCGGCGGGGAACTGCGTCTCGGCGCCGAGCTTGAGGATGACGTCGAGCTGGAGCGAGGCGTACTTCGCCTTCATCTTCGATTCGAGATCGCCGGCCGTCTTCGAGGAAGCGAGCGCATCGTCGAACGCGATCAGGTACTCCTTGGTCGCCTTGACCGCGGACAGATCCTGCTTCGCCTTCGGATCCTGGTGGCCGGGCACCACCATCGTCGGGCCGAGCGCGGCGATGTCGTCGAGCGTCTTGACCCACGCCTTGCGCTGCGCGGCATTGGTCTCGCGCGTCCACGGGTGAACGCCGGAGAACACGATGTCGCCCGCGATCACGGTCTTGATCGACGGGATCCAGACGTAGGTGTTGTCCGGCGAGTCGCCCTGCGCGGTCTTGATCTCGAGCGTCTGGCCTTCGAGCGTGAGCTTCGGAGCGGCGAGCGTGGTGGGTTGCACCGGCTTGCTGGTGACCAGCGCGCCGTACATCGGGGCCCATTGCTTGACCTTGCCGGCCGCGGTCTTCTTGATCTCGGCGACCGCCGCGGGCAGCGCGACCAGCTTCGCCTTCGGGAACGCCGCCTTGATCACCTCGAGACCGAAGTAGTGGTCCGGGTGAAAGTGCGTGATGTAGACGGTGGTCAGCGTCTTCTTGCTCTCGAGGATGGTCGCGACCAGGCGGTGCGCATCGGCGAGCGAGAACTGGGCATCGATCAGGATCGCCTCCTTGTCGCCGGCGACCAGCGTCGAGTTGACGAGGAAGCCGGTCGGCGATGACGTGAACGGCGTCACCGTCAGCTTGGTGTCGGCGTTCGCAAGAGTGGAGGAAGCGAGGACAGCGGCAACGAGGAGCGTCTTCTTCATGCGCTCCATGGTAGTCAGCGGCGCTTCGCTGACGAGGGTGTGGATCGGCGGGCCGATGGTAAAAACGTGCGCTGCCGGGCGCGAAACTCCAGCGGGGTGACCTTCTCGTGGAGCCGGAAGAACTTGACCAGGTTCGTCGGCTCGTCGAACCCGGTATCGACGGCGAGCTGCTTGACGGTGACCTCGGTGAACGCCAGGGCACGCTTGAGCTCCAGGAGCACCCTGTCCGCGATCAGCTGCTTGGTGGACTTGCCCGTATGGGCGACCAGCAGCTCGCCGAGCCGGCGCGGCGACACGCCGACCGCACGCGCATAGTGCTCGACCGACCGCGAGCTCGCGTAGTCGCGATCGAGGATGGTAAAGAACTGCGCGAGCTGGGCGGCATGCGGCGTGGGCGCCTCGCCGTAGAGGCGCTCGCAGCGCAGCAGCAGGGTGCGGCACAGCGAGGCCAGCAGCTCCGGCTGATAGGCATCGAGCGGCCGCGCCTGCTCTGCCACGAGTTGATCGACGATCGCCAGCAGCTCGCCGTGCTCCGCCTTCGCCAGCTCGAGCGACGGCTCTTGCCACGCCGGCGACAGCACGTTCGCCCCGAGGCCGACGACCACCGACGGCTCGATCAGCACCATCCAGGCATCGACCGCACGGTCGAACACGAACTGGCGGACACGACCGGCGGCGATGAAGTCGAGCCGCCGACCGCCGATCGGCACCGGCCGGAAGTCGACGATCATCTCTCCGGCGCCGCGGATGCCGACGAAGATGATGTGAAACGTCGGTCGCAGCGGGAGCTCGAGCTCGAGCGACAGCTCGCCTCTCTCGACGCGCTCGAACAGCTGCTGCAACCGGAACACCTCGATCCCGATCGTGGGCTTGGCGCGATGCTCGAACGCGAGCTGCCGGATCGCGCGCGCGCTCGACGTCTTCATAGCCCGCGCATGCGCTCGGGACGCAGCGCCACGCCACCTGCGAGGGCGTGATCGATCACGGCGACGATGTTGTCGCGATCGCGCGGCAATCGACCACCGAGCGGCAGGTAGTTCGACGCGTGGTTGGTGCGGAACAGCGCATCGGTCGGCCGCGCACCCGCGACGAACGTGCGCAGCTCGCCGAGCAGGTGATCGACCGCCGGCAGCTCGAACTTGCCGCGCCCGGCGAGCTTCGCGAGCGGCGTGCTGGGCACCACCGTCAGCGTCAGCGCCGCGAGGTAGTGCGGATCCATCGCGGTCGCGAGCTCGGCCGAGGCCGCCGCGTGCTCCGCCGATCGCTCGGTGCCGCCGGCGCCGAGGAGAAAGATCGCCGACAGCTCCATGCCCGCCGCGCGCACGCGCTGCGCAGCCTCGACGTGCTCGGCGAACGTGCTGCCCTTCGCGATCCGCTTCAGCGTCTCGTCGTCACCCGACTCGGGTCCCATGTAGAGCAGCGACAGCCCGGCCTCGCGCAACGCGCGCAGCTCGTCGTCGGACTTCGCGAGCACGTTGGTCGCGGTGGCGTAACAGCTGACCCGTCGCAGCTGCGGGAACAGCCGCTTGCACGCGGCGAGGATCGGCTCCCAGTGGGAGAGCTCCATGACCAGCGCATCGCCGTCGGCGACGAACACCTTCTCGACGTGCGGCCCGACCTCGCGCGCCGCACCCTCGAGATCCTCGAGCGACTCGGCGACCGGCCGCACCGAGAACACCGGCTTGTCGCGATACATGTCGCAGTACGTGCAGTGGTTCCACGAGCAGCCGATCGTGGCCTGCAAGATCAACGCGTCGGCCTCGGAGGGCGGACGGTAGAGCTTGCCGACGTAGCGCACGCCGCCACTCTAGCGCAGGCGCGCGCGAGCGTCGGCCTCGGCGAACAACCGCCGCGTGTCGTCCATGTCCCACGGCCGCTCCTCGAGCGTCTCCGGGTTCCACTCGCTGCGCTGCGCCGGCGGCGCGAAGAAGTCACCGCCGTAGACGTGGATCGCGCGCGTCTGCTTGCCGATCGGATTGGTCACCGAGTGGATGATGTCGGTGCCGAGCACCGCGACCTCACCGGCCCCGAGCGAGCGCGCGCCGCGAGCCTCGATCGAGCGCTCGGTTCGCTTCCAGAACACGTTGTCCTCGCGCCCCGAGTAGATGCCGACCACCGACCACATCTGGTGATCGTGCGGCTTGAAACACATCCAGGGCGCCCAGCAGAAATCGATCACCGTCAGATCGGCTGCGCGATACAGCACCGCGAGCCCGACATGCTGCGGCTCGCCAAACGCGGCGGCCACCGCGGCCGGATCGGACATCGCTTCCTCGACGAGCTCGCGCGTTGCACGCTCGCGATCACCGCCCACCATTGCCGCCTTGCACGCCTCGATGAAGCGCTCGCGATCGAACATGCCGCGGTCTAACTCAGCGACGGCGGCGGCGCAACCCGAGGACCGCGAGCATCAGGCCCAGGCCCGCACCCTGCCCCGTCGAGCACCCACCGGGCTGCGTCTCGTCGATCTCCTCACCGGGCTCGTCGGGATTGCTCCCCGGATCGTCGGCCGGCGCGCAATCGGCGGGACACGTCGCGGCATCCTCGTCGCCATCGCACAGCGCGTCGCCGCACGCGGCGCGACCGGCCGGCTCGACGAGCGGCGTACCGTTCGCGATGTACATCAGCGAGCCGCCGTGGATCTTGTCGACCACCGCGACCTCGATCGAGGGATCGAGCGCCGGGCAGCCATTGCTGCGGCCCTGCTTCGCGTTGTTATCGTCGTCGACGTACGACGCCTCGTGCACCACCACCAGGCGCTCGCGCATGTTGGTGTTCGCCATGCCGTTCGGGCTGCCGTCGGGCGACAGGCCGTCGAGCCGCATCGAGTGCGCGTGCGTACCGTCGTAGATCTCCGCGGTCAGCGAGAAGCCGAGCGAGCTCTTGTGCGAGCCCTCGACGTTCGAGAACGACGTCGCGTAGCCATCGTGGTCGGGATCGCTGCCATCGCCGTGGGCGACCTTGTGCGGCTCGACCTCGCCGGTGGTCAGGTCGACGAGCCAGAACCGATCCTTGCCCGAGAACAGCGACAGGTCGATCACCGTCAGGTAGCTCGCGTTCGGGATCTTCGCCTGGTGGACGTCGTAGAACACCAGCGCGTCCTCGAGCAGGCCGCGCGGCACGCTGTCCGTCGGATCGACATGGTCGTAGCCATGGACGATCGCAGCGCGCTCGATCGCCGACAGCTCCGGCAACGGGTACTGCGAGACATCGATCTCCGACGACAGCGTCGCCAGCTCGGGCTCGGCGGCGCACGCCGCGACGACCACACAGCACGCCGCGAGACGCGTGGGTTGCCTCATCGTGCCTAGCGTCGGCGACCAGGCGCGAGTGGGTCAACGTGACGGCCGGTAAACTTGCTGACAATCAGCAGTGCAACCAGTTGGTTGCGCTCGCCTTAGAAGCAGCAGGAATCGCGGTAGCCGCACTTCAGGCAGCGATAGTGCGCGTGCTCGGGCTGCATGATGGTGCCGCACGTCGGGCAGGTGCTCGACAGATCGCACTTGCTCTTCGGTGCCTCGCCGGGGGCGGGACGCGGGCCGAGGAGCTTCTCGAGCTCGGTGGGCGGCAACGAGCCGCGTGGGAACGAGTTCATGATCGGCAACGCTATCTCGGGGGTCTGACAGCGCGGTTTTTTTGCCGGCCGTGATCGGTCCGCGATCGACGAGCGCAGCGACACCCACATCCTGCTCCTCCGATCGTGTGTTCGCGGCAGCTTGGTCGGTGGCGCGAGCCGCGAGGAGCCGATCGCGATCAGAAGACCGCGCATCGAGGACCCGGTCCTCCTCGATCGGTCGCCGTGGGCCAGCCTACAGGCGCGAAGCGCTGCGATTTCGTCCAATTGTGACGACGGCGCACGCGTGTTGCTGTTTGGCCATGGGTGGAACCATGAAGGCGTGCGCCGTGTGCGCACTGCTATCGCTGTCGTGCACTGAATCTGAAGAGATCGAGGATGTGTCCTCGGAGCTCGCCACGCTGTCGATCGCTTCGGTGATCGCGAGCGGCGCCGAATCGGGCAATCCCGCTGCGAATGTTCTCGACGCCAGTCTCGCTACGAGATGGTCGTGTCTCGGCATCGGCTCGTGGATCCAGGCCGACCTCGGGAGCGTCAAACCGATCGGCGGCGTGTCGCTCGCGTGGTATGCGGGCACGTCGCGCTCGTCGGAGTTCGACATCGCGGTGTCGAAGGACGGCACCACGTTCACGCGCGTCCACACGGACGTCAGCAGTGGCGACACCACGAACCTCGAGGCGTACACGTTCCCGATCACCGACGCGCGTTACGTGCGCGCGATCGTCAACGGCAACACCGAGAACAAGTGGGCGAGCGTCACCGAGCTGCGCGTCCACCCCGGCGCCGATACCGTGGCGCCGGTCGTTCGCGTCACCCAGCCGCAGACGTCGCTGACGTTGCCCGTCGGTACCGTCGCGGTGGCCGGCACGGCGACCGACAACCAGCGCGTCGCGAAGGTCGAGCTGACGATCGACGGCGGCGCCTACGTCCCCGCGACCCCGGTGTCTCCGAACAACTGGTCGACGTGGACGGCTTCGCTGTCGATCGCGACGACCGGCTCGCACAAGATCACGGCACGCGCGACCGACGCCGCCGGCAACAAGGCGTGGTTCTCGGTCACCGATAACTACGCGGGCACCGACACGCCGCCACCGCCACCGCCGCCGACCACGCCCGGCACCGACGCGTTCGGCATCAAGCAGCTCTACCCGACGCTCGGCGGCGGCAAGCACTGGGTCTCGAAGTGGCACACCGGCGGCGCGCGCTCGTTCGACGGCAACGATCCGAACGATCCGTGGTTCGATGCCGATCACGGCAACGCGAGCTACCAGGTCGACGGTCAGGGTCAGCTGAAGATCAGCGGCTCGACGCCGCGCATGTACATCCACGATCCCGCGCTCCAGGATCAGTGGCGCAACGTCGAGATCACGATGTACTTCAAGCGCGTCGCGGACTCGAGCATCGCGTACGGCGGCATGGTCGCGCTCGCCCGCACCAACCACGGCACGATCGGCGACGAGGACGTCAACGGTTGCGACACCCGCGGCTACGCGGCGCGCATGCGCTACGACGGCCACATCGACTTCGAGAAGGAGACCAAGCATCCGTCGTCGAAGGCGATCATGAACAAGACGCAGTGGAGCGGCGGCATGCCGAAGAACCAGTGGATCGGCTACAAGCACGTCGTCTACGACCTGCCCGACGGCAACGTCAAGCAGGAGCTCTACCTCGACACCACCGACGGTCTGAACGGCGGCACCTGGGTCAAGCTCAACGAGCACGTCGACAACGGCAGCAACTTCGGCGTCGGCGGCACCGCGTGCAAGAGCGGCGTCGATCCGGCCGCGAAGCTCACCGCCTCGCCGACGCGCGCGAGCTCCGAGACCGGCCGCCCGAACATCAGCGTCTATTTCCGCAGCGACGGCGTGTCGAGCGGCGGCCTGATCTACAAGCGCGGCAGCGTCCGCGAGATCACCGCGCCCTAAGCAAACGCGCCTTCGGCAGCCATCTGCGCGCGGCCGACCACGACCCTCGCGGGACGTAGCAGCGACCCGTTGAAGCGATAGCCGGGCACGATCTGCTCCACCACGGTGTCGTGGAGCGCCACGGAAGGCACCGGCGTCGTCGCGATCGCATCGTGGAGCGCCGGATCGAACTCGCGGTCGAGCGCGTCGATCCGCTCGACCCCGTAGCCCCGCAGCACGCCTTCGAGCTGCGAGCGGACCAGCCGCACACCCTCGACGACGGCTGGTGAATCGCCGCTCGCCTCGGCGGCCGCGATCGTCCGATCGAGGTTGTCGAGCACCGGCAGGAGTGCCTCGACGAGCTGCTTCTTCATGTCATCGCTGGCGATCTTCGCATCGCGCACGACGCGCTGCTTCGCAGCCTCGAGCTCGTTGAGCGCATCGGCCAGCGACCGCTTCTCCTCCTCGGCAAGTCCTTGCATGGACTCGATGTGGCCATCGCCGGGGCGCTGGTCCACCGGCCGATCGGGCTGCGAAGCTTTCTCGCTCGCTTGCCGGATCCCGGAACATCCCCTAGCCTGCGTGACCCTCGGGACTGCGGATGCTCTCGCGTCGCGGTTCCCGGTCTTGGAGGCAAGCCATGCTGCAGCTGTTGTCGAAGCTCGATCTCGTCTTCTGCGTCGACCTGACGTCGAGCATGTCGGGGTTCATCGCGGCCGCGAAGCAGCAGATGACGAGCGTGCTGCGCGAGCTTGCCACCAAGCTCCACGGCGGCCTGCGCGTCGCGATCGTCGGCTATCGCGACCACTGCGATGGCGACAAGCTGCTCGAGGTCTACCCGCTCGAGGCCGACCTCGAGAAGGTGCAGGCGTCGATCGGCAAGCTCGCGGTCAGCGGCGGCGGCGACGCGCCCGAGGCCGTCTACACCGGGCTCGATGCGTGTCTCGCGCTGGCGTGGGCTCCCGGTAGCTACCGCGTGATCCTGCTCGTCGGCGATGCCCCGCCGCACGGTGTCGGCTGCGCAGGCGACTCGCTGCCGAAGGATCCGACCGGCTACACGATCGATGACATGGCGAACAAGCTCGAGACCGAGGGTGTGTTCGTCCACGCGCTGTCGATGCGGCCGGGCGACAAGCTGCTCGCGTCGTCGTTCCAGCGGCTGTCGATCTCGACCGGCGGCGGCTATCACGAGACCACGCACGGCGCGATCGCGCTGGTCGAGACCATCGCCTCGACGCTGCTCGCCGACATCGAGCTCGACACCAAGCTGCTGTCGCGGCTGCGCGAGGGCGTGATCGTGCCCGAGCCGGCCACCGACAACGACTGGGTGCCGTCGAAGACGGAGCTGCTCGCGAAGGCGCTGCGCGTCGAGGAGCGCGACATCCACAGCGGCATGATGCGGCTGCGCCGGCGCCGCCTGCTCGCGGCAACCGACCTGTAGCGAGGCGGTTGCCCGGGCAACTTTGCTAGGCTCGCGCGATGGGGAGCCAGCTCGAGATCGCCGATGACAAGCTGCGCGCCGCGATGGACCGCCTCGCGGAGCGCGAACGGCTGACCAAAGTCCGCGACGCGCTCCAGCCGGATCTCGACGAGGCCGAGAAGGACGTCGCGGCATGGACCGACGTGCACGCGAAGGAACAGAAGGACGTCCAGCGCTACGAGCGCGGCGTGTGGGCGTTTCTCTACGACGTGTTCGCCGATCGCGAGGGCCGGCTGACGCGCGAGCAGAAGGAGGCCGCGATGGCCGAGATCAAGCTCGTCGAGGTCACGGTGCTCCGCGACCGCCTGCGGGGAGAGGTCGCCACGCTGTCGTCGCGGATCACCGAGCTCGCGAATGCCGAGGCCGAGCTCGAGGTCGCGCGCGCCGGCAAGCAAGCGGTGTTGATCGCGAGCAACAGCCCGATCGCGAAGCAGCTCGCCGACGTCGGCGAGGAGCTCGGCAAGCTCCAGCGCACCGGCCGCGAGCTCGAGGAGGCGCTCGATGCCGGCGCTCGCGCCCACAGCACGTTGACCCGGCTCGCCGAGGTGCTCGGCTCCGCGCGCAACTGGGGTGCATGGGACATGTTCAGCGACTCGATGCTGATCAGCTGGCAGAAGCGCCACAAGATCGATCAGGCGCGCGACCTCGCCGGCATCGCCCAGGCGGAGATCACGGTGTTCTCGCGCGAGCTCCGCGATCTCGGCATCGGGCTCCGCGCCGAGCTCTCCGTGCTTGCCGATCACCACCGCTTCCTCGACGTCTGGTTCGACAACATCTTCTCGGACTGGTCGGTGCAGGACGGCATCAAGCGCGCGCAAGAATCCACCGACCAGGCGCTGCTCACGATCGGCGCACAGCTCGCGCAGCTGCGCGGCTCGCTCGAGGAAGTGATCGCGAAGGGGCGGGAGCTGTCGAAGCACCGCCGCGAGCTCCTCGCCTAGAGGACCGCGCCGAGGCCGACGCCCCAGTAGCGCTCGTTCGCCATCTCGCGCACGCTGCCGTAGACGAAGCCGTCGAGCTTGCCGCCGAACCGCAACCCGGCGCCGGCTTCCGCTTCGTCGCCCCACTTCGCCGACTTCGATCCGTTCTGCCGCGCCTCGGACGACCACAGATAGGTCTGGCGCACGTACGCCACCGGCTTGAGCTCCTCGGACAGGTGCAGCACGACGAACGCCTCGGTCGGCACCTTCCACGCGAAGTCGAGCACGCCGCCGGTGATGCCCGACAGGCCAAAGCCGATCGTGGCGCCGACCTGCAGGTTGCTGCCGAGGAACACGCCCGGGCCGAAGCCGAGGTGCATGTCGTACGCGAAGTGCGTGTTGTCGCCGACCGTGGCGCCGAGCGACAGCTCGCCGGTGGTGGCGACGCCGACCACCGGCCGGCCGCTGACGTTGCGCATCGTCCCGCCGAGGTTGATCAGCGCGTCGAAGTCGTTGCGCGTGGTCGGCCGCTCGACGCGCAGGCCACCGCCGAAGCCCGCCGTGATCTCCTTGTACCAGGGGTCGCGTTCGCGGTCGTCGTCATCATCATCATCGCCGCCGGTGATCTCGATCTCGGCGGCGCCGCGTGCCACGGTCTTCTCGCCCGGCGCGACGCGACGAAGCGCGCCGGCCTGGAACTGGATCTCGCCGGGACCGTCGAGCGTGATGGTGGCGATGAACTCGCCATCCTTGTTGTCGACCCGGATCGTGTAGGTCTCGGTCGGCAGCGCGAGGCTGAGCGGCTCGCCGGCTTCCTTCGCCAGCTCGACGGCGACGCGGCCGGTTTGATCGACGACGGTGACCCGACCCTTCAACGCCGGCGGCAGCACGAGCGCGGTATCGGTGGTGCGCAGATCGGTGATCACGACATCACCGGTGCCCGACAGGTGCATGTCGTACGCGGGGTGCTGCGGCCCGTGCGTGGTGTTCTGCGTGCGGCCGAGGGTGTGCTCGTACGAGAACTGATAAGCCTCGGTCAGCGTGATCTTGCCGTCGCGATTGCGATCGGCGGCACCGCGCAGCCCGGCGACGAAGAAGTAGGTGAAGAACGACGCGCCGATGCGATCCGATTCCTGGGCGTCTTCATCGGCCGAGCTCGACGACAGGAACGCGAAGCCGGCGACCTGGTTCGACGTGTCCTGGAGGAACGGCGGGCGCTTGGTGCCACCCTTGATGCGGGTGAACGAGCCCGACGCGCACGAATCGACGATCGCGATGTGGACGTCGGCGGGGACCGCGCGGATGCGCTGGCGCAGCTTGCCGTAGTCGTAGCGCGAGCCGCCGAGCAGGATGCCGGTCTCGTCGGCGTGCCCCGAGTAATAGACGACGAGCTCGATGCGCTGGCCTCTCCGGCGCTCGCCGCGGATCCGCGCGGTCAGCGTATCGATCGAGCGATCGAGCGACGCGATGTCCGGCTCGCTGAGCAGCGCGAGGTCGGTGTTGTCGACGCCGCCGATCTGCCGCAGCACGTCGGCGACCTTCGTCGCGTCCTGCCCGGCGTAGCGCAGCCGCTCGCGCTTCGCGCCACCACCGGTGTTGCTACCGATGACGAGCGCGTAGCGCCGCAACACCGTCTGGTTCGACGGAGTCTTCGCGTTTGCCGAGCGCTCGAGCACGGCGACGAGCAGCATGCTTGCGAGGCAAAGCAGCATCAACTGCCAGGTCATCGGGGTCCTCATGGGGTCGGGGCCTTCTTGGTTGCGGGTTTGCGAAGACGGAGGGACCACTGCTCGAGCTCTTCACCTAGCTCGGGCTCGGCGGTCGCGCTATCGCCACGCTGGGCGAACGTGCGCAGCGTGTTGAGGGTCCGGATCACGTCGATCGGGTGATCGGCGGTGACGAAGAAGAACCGCTCGAAGCTCGGTGCATCGTCGAGCGCGTAGGCGTCGGGCAGCGAGGTGGTCTCCTTGGCCAGCGCCGTCGAGCCGCGCTCGCTGGCGGGGTAGTGCAGCGTGACCTCGCCGGCGCCATCGATCGAGGCGATCACGCCGTGCTTCGCCTTCTCCGGCTTGTAGCGGATCTGCAGCACGTCGCCTGCCTTCACCAGCGCGTCCTCGACGAGCAGCTCCGCGTGATCGCCGCCGTTGCGATAGACGACGACGCGGGCGTTGCCCTTGGCACGCACCACCTCGGGTCCGTCGGGCAGTCCTTCGGTTCCAGCATCGCGTCCGATCACGCGCATGGCGATGAGCAGCACGCATGCGGTGCCGATCACACCGACGAACGTCGCGAGACGGCGGCGACGCCGAGTGGCACGCCGGGCCCGCTCGCGCACCACGCGCGCTTCGATCTCGGCGATCGCGGGACCGGCCGGGAACTTCGCCAGCTCGGCGGCATCGTCGGCGCGCAGCGCGGC